>CAZIYA010000636.1:0-1502 GCA_964543355.1 uncultured Polaromonas sp. | reverse complement strand
GCCCATGGCCACCGCGATGTTGCGCAGCCAGCGCTCGTGGCCGATCCGGCGGATCGCGCTGCCTTCGGTGTAGCGCAAAAACTCTTCCTCGGTCCACGCAAACAACGTCGCCAGTTGCTGGCCGGTCAGGCCCTGGCGCTCGTCGAAGTCGCGCAAGGCACTGCGCTGCGCAAACTTGTTCCAGGGACAGACCAGCTGGCAGTCGTCGCAGCCGTAGATGCGGTTGCCGAGCAGCGGACGCAGCTCCAGCGGTATAGCGCCCGCATGTTCGATCGTCAGGTAGGAAATGCAGCGCCTGGCATCGAGCTTGTACGGCGCAACAATGGCCTGGGTCGGACAGATGCTGATGCAGGCACTGCAGCTGCCGCAATGTTCGGTGACCGGCTCGCTGGGCGGCAAGGCCAGGTCGACATAGATCTCGCCGAGGAAAAACATGGAGCCGGCCTCGCGGTTGAGCAGCAGCGTATGTTTGCCGCGCCAGCCCTGTCCGCTGCGCGCGGCGAGTTCGGCTTCGAGCACCGGCGCCGAATCGGTGAAGACGCGATGCCCCAGCGCCTGCACCTCGGCTTCAATACGCTCACTGAGTTTTTGCAGCCGCGCGCGCATGATCTTGTGATAGTCGCGTCCCCTTGCATACACCGAAACGATGGCTTCGCCGGGCCGTTGCAGGCGCGCCAGCTCCATCGCCTGCCATTGCCCCGGCTGTGCGGACGTGGAAGCCGGCAGATAATCCATGCGCGCCGTGATCACGCTGACCGTGCCGGGCACCAGTTCGGCAGGCCGTGCCCGCTTGAGGCCATGCGCCGCCATGTAATTCATGTCACCATGAAAACCGGCAGCCAGCCATGCTGACAGGCCTGCTTCAGCCGATGACAGGTCCACGCCGGCAATGCCGATTTGCGAGAATCCAAGCTCACGCGCCCACGTCTGAATTCGAGAAACAAATTGATGGCTATTGAAGATCACCGGGACATTGTAAAAAGGATCAACTGGGACACTGAAGCCCAAACCCAGGCTTTTGCCGAAGCACTGGCCAGCAAACTGCGCGCCGGCACGGCAGGCGGCCACGCGATCATTCAGTTGCACGGCGACCTGGGTGCAGGCAAGACCACCTTTGCACGCTATCTGCTCAAGGCGCTGGGCGTGCTGGGCCGCGTCAAAAGCCCGACCTACGCAGTGGTCGAACCCTACACGGTGGGAGGTGCAACACCGGGCAGCACACTGGCCATCTGGCATTTCGATTTTTTTCGCTTCAATGACCCCGACGAGTGGGAGGAAGCCGGTTTTCGCGACATCTTCGCCAGCCCCGGCCTGAAGCTTGTCGAGTGGCCGGAAAAAGCCGGCAGCCACCTGCCGCCGGCCGACCTGGACATCCATATCGAGATGCTGCCCAGCGAGACACGGGCCGTCACCTGCACTGCCCGAACGGACGCCGGCGCGGCGCTGCTGCCATGAGCGAGACGCAGCCCACGATCAGCCGGCGCAGCGCGCTGCAGATGGGC
>CAZIYA010000635.1:0-1506 GCA_964543355.1 uncultured Polaromonas sp. | reverse complement strand
CCGAGGCCGTGGAGTTTGCCGGGCAAGCACATTTCACCACCGGCGTCGGGGCCGTTATTGCTCGTGCGACCGGCACGGGCAATTACGACCAGCTGCTGGCCGGCACGCTGGCCCTGATCATCACGGTCGTGCTCATCAACCGAACGTTTTGGCGCCGGCTGTACCGCCTGGCCGAAGAACGCTTTCGCATGGAATAGTTCGCGAATGACCTGAGAGGCAGGAGATAGATCATGGCCCTTCCCATCCCCACCACCGGCAACGGTCCCTTGCTCACGCTGCAAAATGTCGGCAAGTCCTACGGGCGCGACCCCAAGCGCTTCACAGCCGTACAGGGCGTCAGCCTGGAGATCCGGGCCGGCGAGTTTGTCTGCCTGCTCGGGCCCTCGGGCTGTGGCAAGTCCACCCTGCTGCGGATGATTACCGGCCTGAACCCCACCACGGAAGGCACCATCCTGTATCGGGGCCAGCCGCTGCGGGGCGTCAACCCCCATGCCACCATCGTCTTTCAGACCTTTGCGCTGTATCCCTGGTTGACCGTGCAAGAAAATGTGGACGTGGCGCTGAAGGCGCGCGGCGTCCCGCCGGCCGAGCGGCGACAGCGTGCCCTGAAGCTAATCGACACGGTTGGACTGGACGGCTTCGAGTCGGCTTATCCGCGCGAGTTGTCGGGCGGCATGCGCCAGAAGGCCGGCTTTGCCCGCGCGATGGCGGTTGAGCCCGAGCTGTTGTGCCTGGACGAGCCGTTCTCGGCCCTGGATGTGCTCTCGGCCGAGGCGCTGCGCGGCGAGTTGATGGAACTTTGGTTGAATAAAGCGATCCCCACCAAGGCCATCTTGATGGTGACCCACAACATCGAAGAGGCCGTCCTGATGGCGGACCGGATTGTGGTGATGGGCAAAGACCCCGGCCATGTGGTCACCGAGCTGGCGGTTCACCTGCGCCAGCCGCGCCAACGGAAGGACACGGCCTTTCAGGCCATTGAGGACAAAGTCTACGCCGTGGTCGCCGGCCAAACCGAAGCCGAGGCGGAGGCGCTCGGCACCGCGCCCGGCCAGCCCGGCGCGACCGAAAAACTGCCGGCGGCGCGCATCAACGCGCTGGCCGGCCTGATGGAGCGCTTGAACACTGACAACGGGCAGGCCGATCTGTATCGCCTGGGGGACGAGCTGAACCTGGCACTGGACCACCTGCTCCCAATCGTGGAGGCGGCTGAGCTGCTGGGCTTTGCCCATGTGGCCCAAGGCGATATCCGCGCGACGCCGCTCGGCCAGACCTTTGCCGATGCCAGTATCCTGGCCCGCAAGGAGATTACCGCCGGCCGGATCCTGCGCCAGCCGACCGTGCGCTGGATCTACGAGACGCTGCAGCAGGATGACAACCAGCGGATCGCGGAGGATTACTTTCTGGACAGGCTCCAGCAGGAATTTGGGGACTATGCCGCGACACAGCTCGACATTGCCATCAACTGGGCGCGCTACGCCGAAATCTTCGCTTTTGATGACGACA
>CAZIYA010000634.1:0-1509 GCA_964543355.1 uncultured Polaromonas sp. | reverse complement strand
AACGCCTACGGCATCGAGATGGCGGCCCGCACCTATTTCGACAAGTCGGCCGGCAAGCTCGACGTGCTGGAAAGCGCCACGCTGATCGGCATGCTCAAGGGCACCAGTTATTACAACCCGGTGCTCAACCCGGAGCGCGCCGTGCAGCGCCGCAACATCGTCATGGCCCAGATGGTCAAGCACGGCAAGCTGGACGATGCGAAGTTTGAAAGCCTGAAGAAAAAGCCGCTCAAGGTGGACTTCGAGCGGCAGCCCGAGCAGTTGGGCGCTGCACCGCACTTCAGTCAGTACGTGCGGCGCTGGCTCATTGAATGGGCCGACCGCAACGACTACAACATCTATGCCGACGGGTTGGTGGTGCGCACCACCATCGACGCGCGGCTGCAGGCCCAAGCCAACCAGGCGGTGGCGCGCCAGGCCGACAAGCTGCAGGGCGTGGCCAACGGCGAGTGGGGGCCGCGCCGCTGGGCTTCCAGCAAGGACGTGGTGCAGGCCTTTGTGCGGGAGAGTGCCGAGTACAAGGCCGCGAAGGAGTCGGGCCTGACGGACGCTGAAGCCCTGAAGCAGGTGCTGGCCGACACCGCCTTCATGCAGGCGCTGCGCCAGGACAAGACCCGCCTGCAGGCCGGCTTCATGGCGATTGACCCGCGCAACGGCCATGTCAAGGCCTGGGTGGGCAGCCGCAGCTTTGCGCAGGACCCGTTCGACCACGTGCAGCAGGCGCGCCGGCAGCCGGGTTCGACCTTCAAGCCTTTTGTGTATGGCGCCGCGTTTGAAAACGGCGCGCGCCCCACGGACACTTTCATGGACGAGGACGTGGAAATTGCGCTGGGTAACGGCACCGTCTGGCGCCCCAAGGACGGCGGCGAACCCAGCTACGCGCCCATGAGCTTGCGCGACGGCCTGGTGTATTCCAAGAACACCATCACCGCCCAGGTCATGCAGAGCGTGGGCCCGGCCAAGGTGGCCAGCCTGGCCCAGGCCATGGGGGTGCGGCAAAGCAAGCTCGATGCGGTGCCCTCGCTTGCGCTGGGCACCAGCCCGGTGACGCTGAAAGAAATGGTCTCGGCCTACGGCACCATTGCCAACAGCGGCAGCTACATCGAGCCGCTGCTGATCACCAGCGTGGAAGACCGCAACGGCAAGGTGCTGGAAACCTTCCAGGCCCAGCCGCCCGAGCAGGCCATGTCGATTCCTACCGCACAGCTGTTGGTGGATGTGATGCGCGGTGTTGTTGACCGCGGCACCGGCGCCGGCATCCGCTCGCGTTTCGGCATCCAGGCCGACGTGGCCGGCAAGACCGGCACCACGCAGGACAACACCGACGGCTGGTTTGTCCTGATGCACCCGCAGCTGGTGGCGGGCGCCTGGGTCGGCTTCAACGACAACCGGATCACAATGGGCAACTCCTGGGGGCAGGGCGCGCGCAGCGCGCTGCCCATTGTTGGCGACTTTTTTGCGCAATCGCTGCGGACACGGGTGGTTGACCAGCGGGTGCGCTTTGCCGCT
>CAZIYA010000633.1:0-1521 GCA_964543355.1 uncultured Polaromonas sp. | reverse complement strand
GACCTCGATCACTTTCTCGTTGGTGTGCACCTCGATGGCCAGCTTGCGCAGCTCGCGCAGGGCCGACTCGCTCAGGCGCTCGGGCAGCTGCGCCAGCAGGCGCGGCGCGGCCTCGACCAGCACGATCTGCAGGTCTTTTTCCGGATGGATGTGGTCGAAGCCGAAGTTGGCCAGCACCTTGGCCGAAGCATGCAGTTCGGCCGCAAGTTCCACCCCGGTGGCGCCGCCGCCCACGATGGCCACCGTCAGGCGGCCGCTGCCGGCGCTGCGCGGCACGGTCTGGGCGCGTATGCAGGCGTTGATCAGGCGGTCGTTGAAACGTTTGGCCGCTTGCGGGCTGTCCAGCTTGATGGTGTGTTCGGCGGCGCCCAGCGTGCCGAAGTCGTTGGTCTGGCTGCCCACCGCAATCACCAGGGTGTCGAAGCCCAGCTGCTGTGCCGGCGTGATCTCGCGCCCGGCCTCGTCATGGCTGGCGGCCAGCTGCAGGGTTTTGGTGCTGCGGTCCACGCCTTCCAGCCGGCCCAGGCGGAACTTGAAATGGTTCCAGCGCGCCTGCGCCAGGTACTCGATTTCTTCGGCGTGGGTGTCAAAACTGCCGGCTGCCAGCTGGTGCAGCAGCGGCTTCCACACATGGGTGCGCGCCGCGTCCACCAGCGTGATTTCAGCCAGCCCCTTTTTGCCCAGGCGCTTGCCAAGTTGCGTGGCCAGTGCCAGCCCGCCGGCGCCTCCACCGACGATGACGATGCGTTGCATGAATTTTCCTTCCCGGCATCGGGCTGCCGGCAGTGTTGTTATGGCGACATGGTAACTGCCGAGGGTGGCTAGTGTTGCGGGTTTGGGTGTGAACAGCTTTTGTGGTTCGCCAACAAGCCGGGGGTTGCCCGGCGGCACTACGCCAGATCGAGCAGGCAAAAAATGCAGCCAACCCTCACCGCTGGTTCTCCCCCCGCATCCGATTGATTTCGGTCGGCGTCACCGCGCTGGCCTGGTGGCCCCAGGCGCTGCGCAGGTAAGTCAGCAGCTCGGCCAGTTCGTTGTCGCTGAGCACCAGCACAAACGGGGGCATGCCGAAGGGGCGCGGGTTGCCGGCTGTGGCCGGGGCGTAGCCGCCGTTGAGCACGACCTGCACCAGGTTGGCAGTGGACGCCATGGTCACGGCGCGGTTGCCGGCCAGCGGCGGGTAGGCGCCCGGCACGCCGCGGCCTTGTTCGCCGTGGCACTGTGCGCAATGCTGTTCATAAAGTTTGGCGCCGGCGCGTGCGGCCGCGGTGTTGCCGGCGGCTGTGGGCGAAGAGTCCGCCACGGCCGTGGGCGGCAGGGCTTTCAAGAAGACAGCCATGGCGCCCAGGTCTGCATCGCTCAGGTGCTGGGTGCTGTGCAGCACCACCTCGGCCATGGGTCCGAGCACCGAGCCGCGGGGCGACACGCCGGTCTTGAGCAGGGCGGCGATGTGTTCCGGCTGCCAGTCGGCCACGCCGGCCTCGGCCGGTGCGGTCAGCGAAGGCGCGTACCAGTTCTGCA
>CAZIYA010000632.1:0-1522 GCA_964543355.1 uncultured Polaromonas sp. | reverse complement strand
GAGGCCGCCGAGTTCCGCACCCTGTACATCGACGCCAGCGCCAGGCCCGCGGGCTGGGACAGCTGCCGCGTGCTGGTAGTGTCGCCGCTGCTGCGCGAGGCCATCCATGCACTGGACAGCCCGCGGGAGGCCCTGAGCGTGGCGCGTGAACAGTTGCTGACCGGCCTCGTGCTCGACGAACTCGCACGTGCCGATACCCAGGCGCTGGGCGTGCCCATGCCGAACGCACAAACCGGCGACAAACGCCTGCGCGCCCTGTGCGAAGCGGTACTGCGTGCGCCGTCGGAGCGCGCCACCCTGGCCGAGTGGGCCGCCGACATGGGCGCCAGCGAACGCACCATGGCACGGCTGTTCCGCGAAGAACTGGGCACCAGCTACCAGCAGTGGCGCCAGCAGGCCATCCTGGCGCATGCGCTGCCGCTGCTGGCGCGCGGCACGCCGGTCAGCCTGGTGGCCGCGGCCAGCGGCTACGCCAGCGACAGCGCATTTTCTGCCATGTTCAAGGCGGCCATGGGCCAGTCACCGAGTCATTTTCAGAACAAAAACGGGCTATAGCCCAATAAGGGTGGGCGCGAGAAGCTATTGGTTCAATAGCAAACCGGGCCTGAAGCGGCCGTGTGCCCCGCCCTTGACATGCATCAAGCCAGGGCAACAGGCAAGACGCTAGCCTGAACCCTTTGGCCGCCAATGCGGAGGCAGGACACCATGGATTTGCTCGACTGGGCGCGCGGCCCCCTGCTCGCGGTCGCCATCGCGGTTTTTGTGGCCGGCGTGGCATGGCGGCTTTTTTCACTGTGGCGCCTGCCGGCGCACGCAGGCCGGCCGGCACCGGCGCGCGAGGCCTTCGGCACCACCGATGCGCTCAAGGCCAGCCTGTTGCGCATGGCGCCACACCGCGGTTTTCATCCCAGCGCCACGCTGGTGACGGTCAATCCCTACGTCTTTCACATCGGCCTGGCCCTGGTCTTCTTCGGCTACGCGCCGCACATCGCTTTCATCCGCCGCCTGACCGGCCTGGGCTGGCCGGCACTGCCCGACATGGTGATGTACATCGCCGCTGCGGCCACCATCGTGTCGCTGCTCATCGCCCTGCTGTTCCGGCTCACCGACCCGGTGCTCAAAAAAATATCCCGTGCTGACGACATGCTGACCTGGGCGCTGACCATGCTGCCGCTGATCACCGGCATGGCCGTCGTGGGTGAACCCTCGTCGGCCCTGCTGGCACACGCCAGCCCGCTGTACCGCGGCCCGCTTGCCGTGCACCTGCTGAGCCTGGAGCTGCTGCTGGTGTGGTTTCCCTTCGGCAAGCTGATGCACGCCTTTCTGGTGCTGCCCAACCGCATGCAGCTGGCCCGCTTTCTCGGACGCCGTGGAGTACGCACATGATCGACATGGCCGTTTTCAAACAATTCCAGGAGGCGATCCGCCACCTGGGCGAGATGGCGCAGCCGGAACCCCTCACCGACGCCGCCCGGTTGTCCCGGGCCAAGGCCGTGATGCACCGCAAGACCGACCGCGCGCT
>CAZIYA010000631.1:0-1533 GCA_964543355.1 uncultured Polaromonas sp. | reverse complement strand
CAGCGCCGCCAGCGGGATGGCGGCCACGTTGTAGGCAAAGGCCCAGAACAGGTTCTGCCGGATCTTCGTCACCGTGCGGTGCGAGATGTCGAGCGCACCGGCCACCAGCGCCACGTCGCCCCGCATCAGCGTGATGCCGGCCGCGTGCATGGCCACATCGGTGCCCGTGCCCATGGCCATGCCGACATCGGCCGCTGCCAGCGCCGGCGCATCGTTGACGCCATCACCGACCATAAGGACTGTATGGCCGCCAACCTTCAGCGCTGCCACCTTCGTCGCCTTGTCGCCGGGCAACACGTCGGCCATCACCTCATCCGCCGACAGGCCCAAGCGTGCACCCATGGCTAATGCCGCGCCCCGGTTGTCACCCGAGACCATCACAACGCGGATGCCGCGCGCACGCAGCGCCGCGAGCGCCTCTTTGGCTCCGGCCTTGGGCTCGTCTGCAAACGCCATGAGCGCCCGGGGTCTCAGGCCCGCGGTCGTGCGTTCCACCAGCAGCGCCAGCGTCGCGCCTTCGCCCTGCAGCCGCTGCGCCTGCGGCGCCAGCGCGCCCAGGTCCACACCGAGCTCGTCCATCCAGCGCAGGCTGCCAATGAGGTAGCTGCGCACGCCGACCTCGCCCTCGCTGCCGCGCCCCGGCACGGCACGCAGTCCGTCGGGTTGCGCCGCCGTCATGCCGCGCTCCTGGGCTGCGGCCACCACCGCACGCGCCAGCGGGTGTTCACTGCCGCTTTGCAGGCTGGCGGCAACCGCGAGTTGTTCTGCCTCGTCGGCTCCGGGCGCAACAATGAATGCGACCAGCCGCGGCCGCCCGACCGTGAGCGTGCCGGTCTTGTCAAACGCCACGGTGTCCACCTTGTGCGCAAGTTCCAGCGCCTGCGCGTCCTTGATCAAAATGCCGTTTTTCGCTGCCACGCCCGTGCCCGCCATGATCGCTGCAGGCGTCGCCAGACCCAAGGCACAGGGGCAGGCGATCACCAGCACGGCCACCGCGTGAATCAGCGCTGCCTCCACCCCGGCACCCACGAAAAGCCAGCCCAACAGGGTGGCCAGCGCAATCACCAGCACCACTGGCACAAACACGGCAGACACCTGGTCCACCAGCCGCTGGATGGGGGCCTTGGCCGCCTGCGCGTCTTCCACGAGGCGGATGATGTGAGCCAGCACGCTCTCACTGCCCACGGCGCTTACCTGCAGCACCACGCGGCCATCACCATTGATGCTGCCGCCGGTGAGCTTGTCGCCGGGCTGCTTGGTCACCGGCAGCGGCTCACCGGTGAGCATCGATTCGTCCACCTGCGTCTGCCCTTCCTGCAGCAGGCCGTCCATGGGAATGCGCTCTCCCGGCCGCACCACCAGGCGGTCGCCCAGCAGCACCTCGGCCACCGGCAGGTCGGCTTCCTCGCCAGTGCCCTGCAGCACATGGGCAATTTCGGGCCGCAGGGCATGCAGCGCACGTATCGCCGCCGTGGTCTGGCGCTTGGCGCGCGCCTCCAGCCACTTGCCCAGCAGCACCAGCGTCACGACCAC
>CAZIYA010000630.1:0-1533 GCA_964543355.1 uncultured Polaromonas sp. | reverse complement strand
CCAGGGAGCTGGCCTGCTGCTCGGTGCGGGAGGACAGGTCGTGGTTGCCGGCGGCAATCTGGCTGGAGGCGGTGGCGATGGTGTCTGTGCCCTGGCGGACTTCGCCCACGATCTGCACCAGTCCCTGGCGCATGGCCTCCGTCGCGCGGGTGATGACCCCTATCTCATCACGGCGTGCCGAGTCCAGCGATTGGGACAGATCACCCTGCCCGATCGCCTGCACGTGCTGGCTCAACAGCCCCAGGGGCTGCACGGTGCGCCGGATAAATACCATCGCGGCGAGTCCGACAATCACGGCCGCCACAAGGATGAAACCACTGAGCCAGGCGATCTGCCGGTACAAGGCCAACAGGGCTTCCGACTCCGGTACTTCCGCGACAATCAGCCAGCCGGTCTCCTGGCTCCTGGCAACACTTGCAAACCGGTCCGTGCCGCTGTCAGGGGCCAACACCGCTGGCGCGTGGGCAATCCGCAGGGAGCCAGTCCCAATCAGGGCCGCAAGCCACGTCTCCGCGCGCCCGGGCAGCACGTCTGCCAGCTTTTTCCCTGCAGCCACAGGATGAAACACCAGCACCGCATTGGCCGGACCACCCCGGGGATCGACGACATAAAGACCGCCGGTGTCGAAAATCCTGCTCTTGTCCACGGCCTCACGCAGGAATGTCTCCTGCCTGGAAATGTCCAGGCCGATGTAAAGCACGGCAACCACACGTCCCGCTTCGTCGCGAACGGGCTCATAAACTGTCATGAAGGGCCGGCCGAACAGCCTGGCTCGCCCAACAAACTTGCGTCCCGCGCGCAACTCCGCATAGGCGGGACTCTTCCGATCCAGCAGGGTTCCCACGGCGCGTTCGCCATTTTCCTTCTTGACCGACGTGGTGATCCGCTGGAAATCCTCGCCCCGCACCACGAATACAGTCGCATTGCCTCCAGCGAAGTCACGGGCAAAGCTGTCGACCTCGGTGGGACTGTCATTGAGCGGGCCGCCGTAGTTCGTCAGCTTCCCGGAAGCTTCATCGACCAGGGTCAACGTCGGACCAAACTGCTTGCGAAAACCGCCGAATGCGTTTTCAGCCGTCAACCGCATCGTCTGATCAAACACATCAATCGACTGGGCAATGGCGGCCGCTTTGGCTTCGGCATATTGGGACGCGCTGGCTTGCTGGTGTGGATAGGCGAGCGCGAAAAAGATGCCCAGAATGCTCAGGGTCCCGATCAGGAGGGCTGCAGTTCCGGCGATCGCCAGGGTATGCGTCAGCGACCTGAAAGACCGGGAGGCAGAACGCTCCACCGGGGTCGCGGCAGAAACGCCGGAGCGCATCACGGCTGCAGCCAGGGGATAGGGTTGATTGATGCTTGCGTACATGAGCGTTCCTTTAACAGTTGTTGCAAGGGCCAGCGTATCCGCTCTCGCCAGCCACCTGCTTCATGCGCAGGTCTCCGAAGGCGGCGCGCAAAACATTCGTCATGAATTGGCTCGCCTCAAAATTCTTCCCACTCACCACCTGCCGCACCCGCTGCTGCCAGCTGAGG
>CAZIYA010000629.1:0-1537 GCA_964543355.1 uncultured Polaromonas sp. | reverse complement strand
ATGGCCGAAGCGCTTGATGGTTTCATCGGCGAGCATGCGGATGTCGGCTTCCTTGGCGCAGTCGGCGGCGATCCAGTCCACGGCGATGCCGGCGGCCTTCAGCGTGGCTGCGGATTCCTCGAGGTCTTCGGCCTTGCGCGAACTCAGCATGATTTTGGCGCCGGCCTCGCCGAGCGCCTGCGCCAGCTGCAGGCCCAAGCCGCGCGAGCCGCCGGTGACCAGCGCGGTCTTGCCGGTGAGGTCGAACAGCTGCTGGATGGTACGGGTCATGGTCGGGCTCCTTGTTATGGGGTGAAGATGGGAATGAGTGTCGCGCAACGCACGCCGGCCGGCTGTCGCGCGGTGGACGGCCGGGAGCTGAAAGGGGTCAATCGCCGGGGGTCAGGCGGGAGCGGACATAAATCAGCGAAAAGCCGATGGCGGCCACAATGCCGCCGCCCACCACCATGGACCAGCCGAGCGGGTCATGGGAGCGCTGCACCGACAGGCCCAGCACCAGCGTGAGCAGCCCGCCATAGATGAGGACCCAGATCAGCGTCTGCAGGCGGGCAATCGCCTTGTTCGACGTGGTGCCCCCCGACTCCTTGAAAAACCCCATCAGAAAGCCTCCTCCGGCAAGTCGGCACAGGTCAGGTCGCGGGTTGCGACCACCTTGAGCCAAGCGTCGATTTTAGGCAATTCGTAGTGATAAAAGTAGCGTAATGCGCCCAGCTTACCTGCCGTAACAGCTATCGATTTTGTAGCGTCTGCCTGCAGTGCGGCCAGCGCCACATCCAGCCAGATCCAGGCTAGCACCGTATGGCCGAAGCCTTGCATATAAGGCACGGCGTTGGCCAGTGCGTCGGTAGGGTTGCCGGTAGCCCAGGCGGCTTTGGTGGTCGCCCCCACCTGTTGCAGCGCCTGGGCCAGCGCGTTGGCATGCGCTGCGAGCTCGGGCACCTGGATGGCCCGCGCGATGGTTGCGTTGATGCGCGCAGCCAGCAACTGCAGGCCTTTGCCGCCTTCCATCAGCACCTTGCGGCCCAGCAGGTCGGTGGCCTGGATACCGTGGGTGCCCTCGTGGATCATGTTGAGACGGTTGTCGCGCCAGTACTGCTCCACCGGAAAGTCGCGTGTGTAACCGTAACCGCCGTGGATCTGGATCGCCAGCGAGTTGGCTTCCAGGCACCACTCGCTGGGCCAGCTTTTGGCAATCGGCGTGAGTACCTCCAGCAACAGGCGAGCCTCATCGGCGGCCTGGGTTTCGGCGGTGTGCTGCTCGTCCACCAGATGGGCGCAATACAGTTCCAGCGCCAGCGCGCCTTCGCAATAACTTTTCTGGGCCAGCAGCATGCGTTTGACGTCGGCGTGTTCGATGATGCGCACCTGCGGCTGGGCCGAGTCCTTGCCTGCCGGTCCAACCGGCCTGCCCTGCGGCCGGTTCTTCGCATAGTCCAGCGAGGCGTAATAACCGGCCATGCCCAGCATGACGGCGGCCGTGCCGACGCCGATGCGCGCCTCGTTCATCATGTGGAACATGCAGCGCAGGCCTTCATGC
>CAZIYA010000628.1:0-1541 GCA_964543355.1 uncultured Polaromonas sp. | reverse complement strand
CCGTACCACCATGAAGACGAGCTGTACGAACTCGGGCGCAGCGTCGACTGGACGCAGTGGATCACCCCGCAGCAGACGCTGCGTGTCGACACCACCGCGCAGCGCAGCCCCCTGCGCAGCCTGAACTTCGCCGCGCTGCGCATCAAGGACGCGGTCTGCGACGTGATGCGCGACGCGACCGGCGAGCGCCCGAGCGTCGATACCCAGCAGCCCGATCTCCAGCTGGTGCTGCACCTCGGGCCCGAACGGGCCTCGCTGTATGTCGACACCTCGGGCGAGCCGCTGTTCAAGCGCGGCTGGCGCGAAGACAAGGGCGACGCACCACTCAAGGAAACCCTGGCCGCCGCCATGATTGCCGCCAGCGGCTGGAGCGGGGAGAACGGCCTGTGCAAGCAGGGCGTGCCGCTGTACGACCCCTGCTGCGGTTCGGGCACCATCGTCATCGAGGCGGCGCAGATTGCCTGCAACATTGCCGCCGGCATGGGCCGGCGCTTTGCATTTGAAAAATTCGTGCCCTTCCAGCCCCACGTCTGGGAAGGCCTGCTGGACCAGGCCGAGCAGGCCATCACGCCGCCGACGGCGCCGGTGTTCGGCAGCGACGTTTCCTTCCGCATGGTTGACTTTGCCGAGCGCAATGCCGAACGCGCCGGCGTTTCGCATGCTGTGCAGCTGCGCGGCGGTGATGCGCTGCAGCGCATGCCGCCCGCACCTTCGGGCGTGATGCTGGTGAACCCGCCCTATGGCGAGCGCATCGATGTGGCCGGTGTGGCCGGCATCCCCGCCGTGCAGGGCCGCGACCAGCGCCGCCAGCAAGGCGGCCAGGCGCAGCACGACCACCGCAACCAGCCCATCGACGAGTTCGGCCAGCCATTGAGCCATGACTCCGGTGACACCCGCGACACCCGGGAGGAGCCCGCCTTCGAAACATCGCGTGACCGCTCGGCCAACCCGGGCCGTGAGCAGGCGCTGACGGACAGCGGCGAGCAGGCCTCGGACTTCTTTCCCCAGCTGGCCAGCCACTGGAAGAAAAACTACGCCGGCTGGACCGCCCACGTGCTGACACCCGACATGAAGCTGCCGCAAAAGATGCGGCTCAAGGAGTCACGCCGCGTGCCGATGTGGAACGGCCCCATCGAGTGCCGGCTGTTCCGCTTCGACATGGTGGCCGGCTCGGCGCGCGAGAAAAAACCGGCAGCCGCACCCGGAACCTGAGTGCCATGGAAACACAAGCGTGCGCCGGCGACTGTGTGGTGCTGGATACCAACATCGTGCTGGACCTGTTTGTTTTTGGCGACCTGGCGGTGCAGGCGCTCAAAAGCGCTGTGGTCACCGGGCAGCTGCAGTGGCTGGCCACCGATGCCATGCGTGTCGAGCTGGCGCGCGTGCTGGACTATCCGCAGGTCGCCAAACGGATGGCACGCGACGGCCTCGCCGGTGCGCAGGTGCTGCTGGCCTTCGACACCCATGCGCGCACCGTGCCCGCCGGCGGCAAGGCACCGGTGACCTGCAGCGACGCCGACGACCAGATCGTCATCGACCTG
>CAZIYA010000627.1:0-1543 GCA_964543355.1 uncultured Polaromonas sp. | reverse complement strand
CAACACCAGCCACGCGCTGCAGCTCAAAAGCAGCCGTGAGCAGGTGCTGCTCCCGGCGCTGGACAAGGTCATCACGCAACTGCGCGTGATGGCCCACCTGTATGCCGACGAGCCCATGCTCAGCCGCACGCACGGCCAGACCGCCAGCCCAACCACTGTAGGCAAGGAAATCGCCAACGTGGTGGCGCGCCTGGACGTGGCGCGCGAGCGCATCGCCGCCGTCAAGCTGATGGCCAAGATGAACGGCGCGGTTGGGAACTACAACGCCCACCTCTCGGCCTGGCCCGATTTTGACTGGGAGGCGCTGAGCCGGCGTGTCATCGAGTCCCCCGAGCCGCTGGGCCTGGGCCTGAGCTTTCAGCCCTACAGCATCCAGATCGAGCCGCACGACTACATGGCCGAGCTGTTTGACGCCATCGCGCGCACCAACACCATCCTGATCGACTTCGCACGCGATGTCTGGGGTTATGTCAGCGTGGGCTACTTCAAGCAACGCCTGAAAGCCGGCGAAATCGGCTCCAGCACCATGCCGCACAAGGTCAATCCGATTGATTTTGAAAATGCCGAAGGCAACCTCGGCCTGGCCAACGCCCTGCTGCGCCATCTCAGCGAAAAGCTGCCGATCAGCCGCTGGCAACGCGACCTGACCGACAGCACCGTTCTGCGCAACATGGGTGTGGCCTTCGGTTACGCCGTGCTGGCCTACAGCTCGCTGAGCGTGGGCCTGGGCAAGCTCGAACTCAACAGCGAAGCGCTGGCCGACGACCTCGACAGCTCCTGGGAGGTGCTGGCTGAGCCTATCCAGACTGTCATGCGCCGCTATGGCGTGCAGGGTGCCTATGAAAAGCTCAAGGAAGTCACGCGCGGCAAAACCGTGACGGCCGAGGCGCTGCACGGGCTGATCCGTTCACTGGAGATCCCGGACGCGGAAAAAGAACGGCTGCTCGTCATGACCCCGGCCAGCTACATCGGCAAGGCTTCCGAACTGGCCAAAAAAGTCTGAGGCCCCCACGGTCGCTCACTGACTTCCCGTTCGTCCTGAGCCCGCCGAAGGATGCCCCACCAGGGGCCGTTGCGCCTGCGGCCCGGCTAAGCCGGTTCCGCGGCCCCTGCTTGGTTTAAGAATCCCGCCATGTCCGTTCGCGTCCTGAGCTTGTCGTTTTCAGACAGGCGCCGGCATGTCAGCGCCGCAGGACCAGCACTGCTCAAAGCCCCCCTCCACCGCTTCGCCACAGGCGCAAAGCCAGCGGCGTTGCGGCAGGTTCTGCAGGCTGTGCAGCAGGGCCTCGGCACGCGGCTTTTCATGGTCGTGGGTCAGCCAGACTTCCGGTTCGCATTGGTCGGGTGGCAGTTCCCCGGCCACGCTGCCAAGGAAATAGCGCTGCACCGTGGCTGAAAAACCCGCTTGCTGCAACACGTCAGCCCACAACGCGGCGATGGCAATGTTGGGGGCGCGGGCGAGTCGGAGCATGCTAGGGCCTGTTCCCACTATTTGTGCAAATGCGAACGGGGTGAAAACAGTGCCAATCAAGGCGCGCGACGA
>CAZIYA010000626.1:0-1548 GCA_964543355.1 uncultured Polaromonas sp. | reverse complement strand
GAGTTCCGGCGTTTGTGAGGGGTTTCCCCGAGGGCAGGCCGGCCGAGGCTGCATCGGCTGCGACGGCGCGGATTTTTTCTTCGGCGCGCACCATATGCACGGCGAATTCGGTTTCAAACAGCGCATACATCGGGCCGCGGTAGCCGGCCAGCCGCTCGGCGGTCAGGCCCTTGAAGGGGGCGGCAGGCAGCCACAGGTCTTCCAGAATCGTGGGTGTGCCGGCAAAACTGAGGACCCGGCGTGCCTGCAGCACGGCATCTCCCGTGCGCAGCGCGAGCGCGCGGGCAATGTCGGCACTGGCGCGCACGCGGCGGCAGTCAATGATGTCGCGCTGCGCCGGGCCTTCACTGCCCGGCGTGCCGCTGTCGGGTACCAGCTTGAGGAAGCGGAACTGCACATGCTGCTCGGCATGGGTGGCCACAAAAGTGCCCCGGCCCTGGCGGCGCACCACCAGGTTGTCGGCGGCCAGCTCGTCGATGGCTTTGCGCACCGTACCCTGGCTCACACGGTAGCGGGCGGCCAGGTCCATCTCGGAGGGAATGGTTTCACCGGGCTTCCACTCGCCGGACTGCAGGCTCTGCAGGATCAGGCCCTTGATCTGCTGGTACAGCGGGCTGAAAGCCGGCGTGGCACCTGCAAAATCATCGGCGGACGGGGTGGGAATGGCGGCCATGGGGAAGGGTATGAATCTGCGCAATCATATCTTATATAAGACATAAGACAAATTGACGCCTCCGGGTTTTCCAGCGTAAAATCTTCGGCTGAGTCGAACGCAAGGCTTGCCCGGTGTGACGCAGTTCACATGCGTTTTCAGGTGCCCCAAGCTGCGCAAGCTACCTCATTTCTACCCATCCAACCGATTTACAACCTTCCTGGAGTTCTCCATCATGAGCAAAAAACCCGTCCGTGTTGCCGTTACAGGGGCCGCTGGTCAAATCGGTTACGCACTGCTGTTCCGCATCGCCTCCGGTGAAATGCTGGGCAAGGACCAGCCGGTGATCCTGCAACTGCTGGAAGTGCCGGTTGAGGGCCCCCAGAAGGCGCTCAAGGGCGTGATGATGGAACTTGACGACTGCGCCTTCCCGCTGCTGGTCGGCATGGAAGCTTATGACGATCCAATGAAGGCCTTCAAGGACGCCGACTACGCGCTGCTGGTCGGTTCGCGTCCGCGCGGCCCCGGCATGGAGCGTGCCGAACTGCTGGCCGTCAACGGTGCCATCTTCACCGCCCAGGGCAAGGCACTGAACGCTGTGGCCAGCCGCAACGTCAAGGTGCTGGTGGTCGGCAACCCCGCCAACACCAATGCCTACATTGCGATGAAAAGCGCGCCTGACCTGCCACGCAAGAACTTCACCGCCATGCTGCGCCTGGACCACAACCGCGCTGCCAGCCAGCTCGCCGCCAAGACTGGCAAGGCCGTGGCCGACATCGAAAAACTCACCGTGTGGGGCAACCATTCGCCCACGATGTACGCCGACTACCGCTTTGCCACCATCAAGGGCGAAAGCGTTGCCAAGATGATCAACGACCAGGAATGGAACGCCAACA
>CAZIYA010000625.1:0-1552 GCA_964543355.1 uncultured Polaromonas sp. | reverse complement strand
AAAATGGCAGCGGCCAGCGTCTGTTTGAGCCCCAGCACATCGACCCCGCGTTCGCGCAGGCGCACCGGGTCCAGCCACACATGCACGGCCCGGCCAGGGCCGCCTATGGTCTGCACCTCGCGCGCGCCCGGCACACGTTTGAGTTCCATCTCCAGGGTGCGCGCCACCCGTTCGAGATCATTGGCGGCCAGCGCATCGCCGCTCCAGAGCGTGACGGCCAGCACCGGCACGTCATCAATGCCCTTGGGCTTGACGATGGGCGCGAGCGTGCCCAGGTCACGCGGCAGCCAGTCCTGGTTGGCGTTGAGCACGTCGTACAGGCGCACCAGCGCTTCGGTGCGCGGCACACCCACCTTGAATTGCACGGTCAGAACCGCCAGGCCGGGCCGGGCCACCGAGTAGGTGTGCTCGATATCGGCAATCTGGCTGAGCACCTGCTCGGCGGGCCGGGCCACCATGTTCTGCACGTTTTCGCTGCTGGCCCCGGGGAAGGGGATCAGCACGTTGGCCATGGTCACGTTGATCTGCGGCTCCTCCTCGCGCGGCGTGACCAGCACGGCAAACAGGCCCAGCAGCAAGGCCATCAGGGCCAGCAGCGGCGTGATGGCATTGGACTGGAAAGCCGCCGCCATGCGGCCTGATGTGCCGAGGCGGGTGGAGCCGGAAGGTGTGTGGTCGTTCATGGCCACCTCAGCGCGCAGCGGCCTGCGGACGGGCACCGGACAGGCCGGCGCGCACCGGGTCCAGCGCCACGCTGTCACCGGCGGAAAGGCCGGCCAGGACTTCCACGCCGGCCGTTCCATGGTCGGCACCGAGCCGCACCGCCCTGAGCGCGAAACCCTGCCCGGCCACGACATACACCGCCGTCAGCTCACCGCGCCGGACCACGGCCGAGGCCGGTACCACCATGCGCTCGGACGCGCCGCCGACAAAACGCACACGCACCTGCTGGCCCGGCACCAGCCCACCCGCGCCCGCAGTCGGCAGCTCCAGCCGCCACTCAATGGTCTGTGATACCGGGTCCGCCGAGGGCAACACATTGCGCGCCACCGGCACCAGCCACTGCGGGCCGGCCTTGCCGGCCGGCCCCTGGATTTCCACCTGGCTGGCCGAACGGGCGATGTCGCCCAGCGACGCCGGCACCTGCACCACGGCACGCAAAGGCAGCGGCGCATACAGCGTCAGCAGGGGCGTCCCCGGCATGGCCAGATCACCCGCTTCGCTCAGGGTCTGCAACACCCAGCCGTCATACGGAGCGGTCACGCGCGTGAAACCCTGCGCCAGTGCCGACTGGCGGGAACCCGCGGCGGCCTGGTCGCGTCCGGCCTGCGCGGCATTGAGCTGCGTGTTGGCGGTGTCGAGTGCTGCCTTGCTGACAAAACCCATGGCCTGCAACTCCCGCGAACGCTCGGCGTTCGCCCGCGCATTGCGCAACTCGGCCTCGGCCTGCGCCACCTGCGCCTGGCTGCGCTGCACGCCGGTCTGGGTCTCGCGGTCATCAATGGTGGCCAGCAACTGCCCGGAACGAACGCGGTCACCCGCCTTTACCAGC
>CAZIYA010000624.1:0-1554 GCA_964543355.1 uncultured Polaromonas sp. | reverse complement strand
GGGCGAAGCGTAGGCGCGAATGGTGTTCATCGCGAGCTTGGACTCGTTGAGCTTGAGCGAACCCTTGGCCGCGCTGATCAGCACCAGCACACCCTTGGCGCCCGACAGGTCAATACCTTCAAGCAGCGGGCAGGCCACCGCCTGCTCGGCCGCAATGCGGGCACGGTCCGGGCCATTGGCACGAGCCGTGCCCATCATGGCCTTGCCCGGCTCGCCCATCACGGTGCGCACGTCTTCGAAGTCGACGTTCACATGGCCGGGCACGTTGATGATCTCCGCGATGCCGCCGACAGCGTTTTTCAGCACGTCGTTGGCGTGGGCGAATGCTTCATCCTGCGTGACGTCGTCGCCCAGCACCTCGAGCAGCTTCTCGTTGAGCACCACGATCAGCGAATCGACATTGGCTTCCAGCTCGGCCAGGCCGAGGTCGGCATTGGTCATGCGGCGCCCACCCTCGAACTCGAACGGCTTGGTCACCACACCGACGGTAAGGATGCCCATCTCCTTGGCGATACGCGCAATCACCGGCGCGGCGCCGGTGCCGGTGCCGCCGCCCATGCCGGCGGTGATGAACAGCATGTGCGCGCCATCAATGGCCGAGCGGATGTCGTCGACCGCCATTTCGGCGGCCTCCCGGCCCTTCTCGGGTTTGCTGCCTGCACCCAGGCCGCTGCCGCCCAGCTGGATCTGCTTGTGCGCACTGCCGCGGCCGAGTGCCTGGGCGTCGGTGTTGGCGCAGATGAACTCCACGCCCTGGACATTGCGTTCAATCATGTGCTCGACCGCGTTGCCGCCGCCGCCGCCCACGCCAATCACCTTGATTTGCGTGCCCTGGTTGAACTCTTCGATTTCAATCATTTCGATGCTCATATGAGCCTCCTATCCGTGTGTTGCAGTTGCCAAAAGTTTTTATTGATTTCTTGTTGATGGAAAAACTCATGCAGGGGGATCAGCGCCCCCCGAGTGTTTGCACCGCGGACTCCGCCAGGTAAAAACAGGAAATTTTTTCATCAGAAGTTCCCCACAAGCCAGTCCTTGACCTTGCCAAAAGCGTTGTGCACGCTGCCTGCCTTTTGCGCGACGCGGTGGCCGCGCATGCGCGCCAGCCGGGCTTCTTCGAGCAAACCCATGACGGTGGCCGCACGCGGCTGGGCCACCATGTCCGAGAGGGCACTGGCATAACGCGGAATGCCGCGCCGCACCGGTTTGAGGAAAATGTCTTCACCAAGCTCGACCATGCCCGGCATCACCGCGCTGCCGCCGGTGATCACGATGCCCGAGGACAGAACCTCCTCGTAACCCGACTCACGGATGACCTGCTGCACCAGGGAAAAAATTTCCTCGATGCGCGGCTCGATCACCCCGGCCAGGGCCTGCCTGGACAACATGCGCGGGCCGCGGTCACCCAGTCCGGGGACTTCGACCTGGGTGTCCGGGTCGGCCAGCAGCTGTTTGGCAAAACCGTTTTCGACCTTGATGTCTTCGGCGTCCTTGGTCGGGGTGCGCAGGGCCATCGCGATGTCGCTGGTGATCAGGTCGCCGGCAATTGGAATC
>CAZIYA010000623.1:0-1557 GCA_964543355.1 uncultured Polaromonas sp. | reverse complement strand
CCAGATCATGTCCTTGTAGGGAAAGGGCAGGGTATGGGTTTCGGTGCCTATGCCCGGAATCATGGTGATCAGCCCGCGTGCCACGTAACCGACGCCTATGGTCAGCATCACGATGGAAAAAGCCGGCTGGCCCAGGATGGGCCGTATCACCAGCCGCTCGAGCAGCACGCCGAACAGGGCCATGCCGGCAATGGCGCTGAGGATGGCCAGCCAGAACGGAAAACCCAGCATGGTCATGCAGGCCAGGCCGCCAAAGGCGCCCAGCATCATGAGTTCGCCCTGGGCGAAGCTCACCGTCTCGGTGGCCTTGTAGATGAGGACGAACCCCAGGGCGATGAGCCCGTAAATGCAGCCTTGCGCGATGCCGCTGATGATCAATTGCAATAACTGCACTTTTACTCCACAATTAATTTTTACAAAGCATGTGCTTTGTAAAAATACCTCAACAATCGGAAGACGGGCAAGCCGCTTTTCTGACTCGAATCTGACGGGACTGATCATGAGCTGCATTCAATGAAAAAATCAATCCGGATTGGTGCCGGGTTGGGTTTCTACGGAGACGCATGGGAGCCGGTGCTCGCAAGCATCGAACGCGGCGGGGTCCAGTACATCGCCAGCGACCATCTTGCGGAGCTCACTTTGGCCATCTTGCAGAAGGATCTGCAACGCGATGCTTCCCTCGGCTACGCTAGGGACGTGGTGCCCATGCTCATGTATTTGTGGCCCGCGATGGCGCAGCGAAAAGTGCGCTTCATCTGCAACGCCGGCGGGCTCAATCCGGCCGGCGCGGCAGCCGCTGTTCGCGACGCTTTTGCAGCAAAAGGATGGACCGCGCGCGTCGCCGTTGTGACAGGCGATGAGGTCATGGAGCCGCTCTCCGGCCTGGCACCGGCACACATGTTTAATGGCGCGCCTTTCGATTCGGTGCGTGAGCGCATGGTGTTTGCCAATGCCTATCTCGGCGCGCGTCCCATCGTCTCCGCACTGCAGCAGGGTGCCGACATCGTGATTACCGGCCGCGTGGCCGATGCTGCGCTTTTTCTTGCGCCGCTGGTGCATGAGTTCAACTGGAACCTTGGTGACAGTGCGGCCGCGGCGACGCCTGCCGACCTGAACCGCCTGGCACAAGGCCTGGCCGTTGGGCACCTGCTGGAATGTTCCGGCCAGGGCAGCGGCGGCAACTTCGGAAGCCTGCAGGCCTGGAAGGACATTCCCGACCTGGCGCACATTGGTTACCCGATCGCCGAGGTCAGTGAAGACGGCGACGCGGTGATCATGAAAGCGCCCGGCACCGGCGGACGCATCAACTTCGACACGGTGCGCCAGCAATTGCTGTATGAAGTGCACAACCCGAATCGTTATGTGTCGCCCGACGTGGTGCTGGACCTTTCCACCGTTCAGCTCGAAGACCTGGGGCAGGACCGGGTGCGCATGACGGGCGCCACAGGGCATCCTCGTACCGGCCAGCTCAAGGTGGTCGGCGGCTACCGCGATGGCTACAAGGCCGAGGTGACCTGGGGCTTCAGTTGGCCTGATGCCTATGACAAGGCGCTGGCG
>CAZIYA010000622.1:0-1565 GCA_964543355.1 uncultured Polaromonas sp. | reverse complement strand
ATGATCGAGCCTTCGGCGCGTATCCTGCGGGCGGCCGAGGTGCTGTTCAGCGACGCACGCGGCTTTGACCCGGCCACCGCGACCCACACCTTCAGCCTGGCCTGCAGCGACTACATGGACCCGCTGTTCCTGCCCCAGCTGGTGGCACAGATCAAGAACCAGGCGCCGCTGTGCCATGTGGACATTCACCCGCTGTCGGGCGCGTCGGACTACCGCACGCGCCTGGCGCAGGGTGAGGTGGACATCGTGGTCGGCAACTGGCCGGCACCGCCCGATGACCTGCACATGGCGCGCCTGTTCGGCGACGAGGTGGTGTGCCTCGTGGCCAAAGACCATCCGGCCGTCCGTCGCGGCTGGGACAGCGCGAACTGGCTGGCCGCCGAACACGTGGCGCCGACGCCCACCCACCCCGGCGCCAAAGGTGTGATTGATGAACACCTGGACAAGCTGGGCCTGCAGCGCAACATCGCCGTGCGCTGCCCACACTTCGGCCTGATTCCCGCCATGGTGGCTGGCAGCCTGTTGGTGCTGACCACCGGCCGCCAGTACTGCGAGCGCTACACCGCCACGTTGCCGGTGAAAATCCTGCCGTGCCCCATCGACTTCCCGCGCATGATGTATTACCAGCTCTGGCATGAACGCACCCATGCTTCGGCGTCGGCCAAATGGCTGCGCGACCGCGTCAAGGCGGTGGCTGCAGCGCTACGAAAAGAATAGCTGCCTGCGCTTGATGCATAAGGGCTAGAGCCTTAAAACATACAAAAAAACAAGAGACAATGTCTGTTTCCACCGTTCCTCCCGATTCGCCTTCCGCTGCCGCGCCGCGCCTGCAGCTCACCGGCATCACCAAGGCCTATCCGGCGGTGGTGGCCAATAGCGAGGTGTCGCTGACGGTTCTGCCCGGCGAGATCCACGCGGTGCTCGGTGAAAACGGCGCCGGCAAATCGACGCTGATGAAAATCATCTACGGCGCGGTCAAGCCCGACGCCGGCCGGGTCGAGGTCGATGGCCGCAGCGTGGTGATCCGCAACCCGCAGGAGGCGCGGGCGCTGGGCATCGCCATGGTGTTCCAGCATTTCAGCCTGTTCGACACGCTGACGGTGGCCGAAAACGTCTGGCTGGGGCTCAGCAAGAGCCTGAGCCTGGCCGAGGTGTCGCGCCGCATCATCGCCACCACGCAGGAGTACGGCCTGCAGCTCGAGCCCACGCGTCCGGTGCACACGCTGGGTGTGGGCGAGCGCCAGCGCGTGGAAATTGTGCGTTCCCTGCTGACCGACCCCAAACTCCTGATCCTCGACGAGCCGACCTCGGTGCTGACGCCGCAGGCGGTGGAGAACCTGTTTGTTACCCTGCGCCAGCTGGCCGCGCGCGGCTGCAGCATCCTGTACATCAGCCACAAACTGCACGAAATCCGCGCACTGTGCACGGCCTGCACGGTGCTGCGCGGCGGCAAGGTCACCGGCGTGTGCGATCCGCGCGAGGAGTCCAACGCCTCGCTGAGCCGCCTGATGATTGGCGCCGAGCCGCCGGAGCTGGAGCACCGTGAGCAGGCGGCCGGCGCCGCC
>CAZIYA010000621.1:0-1577 GCA_964543355.1 uncultured Polaromonas sp. | reverse complement strand
GACGACATCACGCGGCGCGGCCAGAAGGCGCCGCACACCCTGTATGTGCTGGACGAACCCACGGTGGGCCTGCACATGGCCGACGTTGAAAAACTCATCCATGTGCTGCACCGCCTGGTCAACGGCGGCCATAGCGTGGTGGTGATCGAACACGACCTCGATGTGATCGCCGAGGCGGACTGGGTGATTGACCTCGGGCCGGACGGTGGCAATGCGGGCGGGCAGGTGGTGGCATCGGCGCCGCCGGAAGCCGTGGTCAGGCTTGGCACCGCCACCGGCAAGGCTTTGCAGGGCGTGCTGGCGCGGGTGGGTGCTATTGGGGTGCTATCGAATCAGTAGCTGGTTGCGCCCGCCCCATCAGGGCTGCGTGCCGTTTTTGCTTGCATGTTGCGGTGAAACACCGCTCCAGCCTGTGGAACTGCTCAGCGCTGGCGCGTTGCCAGCAGGGCGGCTGCCACTTCGGCAAAACCTGCGCCGCGCTCCCCCTCGGTGATGTAGCGCGGCTTGTGACTCAGTTCCGCTTCAAAGCGGCGGATGTTGGCCACGCCCACCGAATGCGGGAAGGCCTCGAACATCAGCTGGTCGTTGGTCGAATCGCCGACATAGACCCAGCGGTCCATTTCGGTGTCCAGGTCGCGGCCGAACAATTCACGGACGATCCAGCGCGCGCCTTCCAGCTTGTTGTGCGCGCCGAACCAGCCGTTGATGTGGATGGAACTCACCGTCGCGTTCATGCCCTCGCCCTGCATGATCTGCACGGCATGGGCGATGCTTTCCGGCGGCAGGTGCACAAATTCGCTGTGGTCGATGGCGATGTCGGTTTCGCGCCCGGGGCTGTCTTCGGACAACACGGCGCCCGGCACCTCATGCACCACGCGACCGGCCACCTGCTGCATGCGCGCGTAGTTGGCCAGCCGCACAGGCTCGTCCTGTTGATACAGTTTTGATAGCTGCTGGCGCCCGCCAGACAAGGGGTTCAGCCCCATTTCACCTGAAAGAAGCGCGACGGCGCCGTTTTCAGCGACGATGGCATCAACCGGCCAGCTCTGCGCAAAAGGCTCGCTCCAGCCGACCGGCCGGCCGGTGATGGGAATCACGTGCAGGCCGGCGGCTTTCAGGTCGCCGAGGGCCCGCAGCGCATCGGGCGTGATGGCGCCTTCGGTGGTCAGGGTGTCGTCAATGTCGGTAAAAACGCCGAAGATGCGGCTGCGGTCGGCGCTGCGCCAGGTTTTCAGGGCTTGCATGACGAAAGTGTCGCATGCCTGTACAATGGCGGCTTCCTGAGGAGCGTTGCAACCCACGACATGTGGTCTAGGCTCAGGACTTTCATTTGCAACCACGCTCACCCGCATGTGCTCTCAAGCCGGGTGAGATCAACAGACTCCCCGCCGATTTGAAGCCATGTGGCCGTGGCTATTGTGCCGAATTGAACCCTTGATTTTGGAGATACCCCATGAACGCCGTATTGAAACCCGCTGCTGCCGACCACGTGATTGCCGACATTTCGCTTGCCGCCTGGGGCCGCAAGGAACTGAACATTGCCCAGACCGAAATGCCCGGCCTGATGGCCATTCGCG
>CAZIYA010000620.1:0-1581 GCA_964543355.1 uncultured Polaromonas sp. | reverse complement strand
AGAGCCGCCGCCTTTTTTCTGTGCCATTTTTCGTTACTCCTGGTACTTCGCTGCTTAACCGACGATGGCGCCGATTTGCAGTTCGGTGAAGTTTTGCCGGTGACCCTGGCGTTTTTGGTAATGCTTGCGACGGCGCATTTTGAAAATGCGCACCTTGTCGTGCCTGCCCTGCGACAGGACAGTAACCGTAACAGTAGCGCCGGACACCAAGGGCGTACCGACCGTGATTGTGCTGCCGGTTCCGACAGCCAATACCTGGTCAATAACGATCTCTTGGCCTACGTCCGCAGCAATCTGTTCTACTTTAATTTTTTCGCCAGTAGCAACTTTGTATTGTTTGCCACCGGTTTTTATGACCGCGTACATGTGAGACCTCGTATGTGAGTTCTGCGGACGGATTTCCACAGAGCCCGCTATTCTAGCACGCGGAGCCCGAAACCTTTCAACTGCGAAGCCACGGCGTTTGGGGGCTCGAGAGGGTGTGCTGGCTTCCTATAATCCTCAAAACCTCTTGTCTGGACCGTTTTGACAGCAAATTCTTCTAGTACGGCCGCCGCGCTGGCCCTGATTGCCGACGATATGCAGGCCATGGACGCGGTAATAGCGCGCCGCCTGAACTCCGAAGTGTTGCTGGTCAGCCAGGTGTCCCAGTACATTGTTGCTGCGGGCGGCAAACGACTGCGGCCCGCGTTGCTTTTGCTGATGTGCGGGGCCCTTGGCTACCGTGGCGATCAGCGTTTCAACCTGGCAGCTGTGGTGGAATTCATACACACAGCCACGCTGCTCCACGACGATGTGGTGGACGAATCCACCCTGCGCCGGGGCCGGGCCACCGCCAATGCCAATTTCGGCAATCCAGCCAGCGTTCTGGTGGGTGATTTCCTGTATTCGCGGGCCTTCCAGATGATGGTGGATGCAGGCGACATGCGCATCATGCAAACATTGGCCGAGGCAACCAACATCATTGCCGAAGGTGAAGTGCTGCAATTGATGAACATGCATGATGCCAGCCTGTCCGAAGAGGGTTATTTGCGTGTGATCAGGTCCAAGACCGCCAAGCTGTTTGAGGCCAGTGCCCGCCTGGCGGCCTTGCTGGCCAAGGCGCCCCCCGAAATCGAACAGGCTTGTGCTGCGTATGGACAATCATTGGGAACGGCTTTTCAGGTGATCGACGACGTGCTGGACTACGACGGTGATGCTGCGGAAATGGGCAAAAACCTGGGAGATGACCTGCGTGAAGGCAAAGCCACTTTGCCGCTGATTATCGCCATGCAACGGGGTGACGCCATTGAAAGGGACATCATTCGCCAGGCGATAGAAACCGGCGGGACAGAGCGGTTGGTCGAGATCGTGAAGATCGTCAGACAAACCGGGGCTTTGCAGGCGACCCGGGATGCGGCGGCGGCGGAAGGTCAGCGGGCGGCCCAGGCTTTGACGCGGCTCGGGCGCAACACCTATAGCGAGGCCTTGCTACAATTGGCGACGCAACTGCTGCAGCGTCGTTCCTGACGCCTGATTCGGCATTTTCGGGGTGTAGCTTAGCCTGGTAGAGCGCTACGTTCGGGACGTAGAGGCCGGAGG
>CAZIYA010000619.1:0-1584 GCA_964543355.1 uncultured Polaromonas sp. | reverse complement strand
CAGCGCGTCCTGCAGCGAAGCGCCATAACCTTCCAGGCTGTTGTAGCTGACTGCCAGCGAGGCCTGCGCATCGCTCTGGTAACCCAGGCGCCCCATGCGCAGCGAGGTGCCGTGCGGCATGTACATGGTGCTGTCGGAGAGCTGCTGCAACTCGTGCTGGCGCCCGGCGACGAAGGAGGAACACACGGCAGGCGAGGCGCCAAACAGGTAGAGCAGCAAAAACGCATGGCGGCGGAAATTGCGGATCAGCGCAAAGTACTGCTCGTTCGACACGTCCGGCAAGGACCAGTTGTAGTGGATGCCCGAGATGGTCTGCATGCGCCGGCCATAGCGGTGCGACAGGCCCATGCGGTAGACGCTTTTGGCGCGCCCGACATTGGACGAGCCGAAGCGTGCAATCGGAATTGTTTCGTCGGTCGGCAGGCCGCAGGGCATGCTCGAGACCCAGAGCATTTCGTCGCCGAGCGCCTGCATCGCGCGGTAGGTGAACTGGTGGATTTGTGTGAGTTCGCCCAGCGCGGCGTCCGCGCCCTCCCCCAGGCCTTTGTGTGCCGCCGTGACCAGTTCGACCTGCGATTCGCTGAAGTCGGTGGTGATGCTGGGGTGCGTCAGGGCCGAACCCAGTGCCGCCGGGTGCGGCGTCAGTGCCAGGGTGCCGTTGGGTTGCGCGCGCAGGCTTTCTTTTTCAATGCCGCGGCGCATGCCTTTCAGCCTGGCGGGACCGAGCGCCTGGAGGCGGTCTCCCAAAAGCGCGGCGTTGCGCGCATGCAAGCTGTTCATATCTTCTTCCCTCAGAATCTTTCGTGGCGTGCAAGGTATCACAGGCCGGGCTTGTTTGCAGGCTGCGCGGCGCGATGCCGGGCCCCGCCACACAGCACGGCGCAGCCAGCTGTTTCTGGAATTTGCAGGATGCTATCTTTTTGATAGCTGATTGCGCCCGGCCTGATTGGGCCGGCGCATGATTTCATTTAAAAGTACAGGCATCCGTGGCACGCGCGGGCAAAACCCGACGCGGCGCCATTGCGGGAAAGCCCTTACGGCTGCCGGATTTCGCCCGAGGCGCTAGTCAACACCCGCAACAGCCACTGGTTCATGTCGGCAATTTCTTCCATGCAAACCGAGTGTTCCATCTCGTAGGCATGCCAATCGACCGGGTAGCCCATCCCCATCAGCGCTTCACGCGTCGCGGTGGCTGCGGCCAGCGGCACCACGCCGTCGTGTTTGCCGTGTGCCAGAAAAACCGGCAGGCCCTCATTGGCCGGACTGCGCTCTGCCGCCACGGTGTGCGCCAGGGGCAGGTAGCCGGACAGGCCCATGATGCCGGCCAGGCGCTCGGGATAACGAAGGCCCGTCATCAGCGCCATGGCGCAGCCCTGCGAGAAACCGACCACCACGATGCGGCTGGCGGGCATGCCGCGCGCGACTTCGCGATCTATCAGCTGGTTGATGGCAGCCTGGGTCTGACGCATGCCTTTTTCGTCCTGGCCGGCCGTCAGGTTTGCGCCCAGGATGTCGTACCACGCCGGCATCTGGTAGCCGCCATTGATGGTGACGGGAATGACCGGCGCATTGGGAAAGAGGAAA
>CAZIYA010000618.1:0-1586 GCA_964543355.1 uncultured Polaromonas sp. | reverse complement strand
CGGCTGCCAGCTGCTGCGCCAGCCAGTCGCGGCCAGCGCCGGCGGCGGCATCCGCGCCGCTGCTTTGCCCCCGCACAATCAGCACGCGCCGGCCCTGCCATGGGCGCCGGCCGGTCACCGCCCACAAGGCTTCAGAGTCGAACTGTCCGGCGTCCGCCGCCGGGGCATCGATCAGCGCGTCCGGCACCCCCGCATCGCGCAGCGCAGCCACCGTGCCCGGCCCGGGCGCAAGATAGCGCGGCGCGTCACCCGCTATTGAATCAGTAGCTGTCTGCGCAGGCCGGATAAGGGTTAAGGCCGGATTTGATGCAAAAAAACCTTCCACTGCATTGCCGCTGACAAACATCAATGCGGCATACGCGGTGATATCGCGCCATGCCTGCTGCAGGGCCTGCGAAGCAGGCAGGGCTGCAATCTCGATCAACGGCAAGGCCTCGGCCCGCAGCCCGCGCGCCTGCAGGGCCTGCACCCAGCGATCCGCATCACGGGCGGGCCGGGTAACGATGACAGGCACGGGGGTCAAGCTCGCGGCGCTCAGGATGTGGAGGGGTTGCCGGCCCAGACCGCACCGCCGGCACGCAGCGAAGCAGCCACACGTTCGCCCAGGGCTTCGGCGTCGGCAAAGTTGCGCACCGGCGCACGGTGTTCGGCGCGCACCAGCGGCAGGCCGGCCACCCCTTGACCGTCCGGCCCGGGTTCACCCCAAGCAGCTTCCAGGCGCATTTCTGCGCCTTGCGGCTCGGTGACAAAAGCAGCCAGCGGCATCGAGCAGCTGCCGCCCATGGCCCGCGACACCGTGCGTTCGGCCGTCACTGCCAGCCAGGTCGGCTGGTGCGCCAGTGTTGCCAGCGGGGCCAGCAGATCCTGCCGGTCGGCGCGCACCTCGATACCCAGCGCCCCCTGCCCGGCGGCAGGCAACATCTGCGCCGGCTCGAAGGCGCAGCGGATGCGTGAGGCCAGGCCCAGGCGTTTCAGCCCCGCGGCGGCCAGCACGATGGCCTGATACTGCCCTTCGTCGAGCTTGCGCAGGCGTGTGTCGAGGTTGCCGCGCAGCGGCTCGATCTTCAGGTCGGGCCGCAATGCTTTCAGCAGCACCAGCCTGCGCAGGCTGGAGGTGCCAACCACGGCGCCGGGCGGCAGTTCATCCAGCGACGAAAAATGATTCGACACCAGGGCATCGCGCGGATCTTCGCGCTCCAGCACGCAAGCCAGCGCAAAACCGGCCGGCAAGTCCATGGGCACATCCTTGAGCGAATGCACGGCGAGGTCGGCACGCCCTTCGGCGAGCGCGACTTCGAGCTCCTTGACGAACAGGCCCTTGCCGCCGACCTTGCTCAGCGAGCGGTCCAGGATCTGGTCGCCCAGCGTCGTCATGCCCAGCAGGCTGACCTGCCAGCCAAGGCGGGCCTCCAGCAGGGCCTTGACATGCTCAGCCTGCCACAGCGCCAGCCGGCTTTCGCGCGTGGCGATGACAACGCGGGGGGGAGTTGGGGAATCTGCGCGCACTCGTCGCGATGGCGGCCGAGGCCGAAGCGGCGGGGTTCGACGCCGTGATGGTCAGCGAGCACGTCGCGCTCGGCCGGGAT
>CAZIYA010000617.1:0-1599 GCA_964543355.1 uncultured Polaromonas sp. | reverse complement strand
TGTCAGAGAGGCGCTCCATGCGGCTTCAGCTTGCCGGCTTCAATCGACCGGCGATATCCGCGACCAGTTGCCGCGCCAGCGACAGCTTGGAGGCACGCGCCAGTTCCCGGCTGCCTTGCGCATCGACCAGCAGCAGGGCATTGTCATCACGGCCGAAGGTGGCTGGTCCTATATTGCCGACAAGCAGCGGCACACCCTTGCGTTTGCGCTTGGTCTGCGCGTTGTCCTCCAGATCATGGCTCTCGGCGGCAAAACCAACACAGAAAAGATCCCCTGACGTACCGCGGGGTGACTGCGCCACAGTGGCCAGGATGTCGGGGTTCTCGATAAAAGCCAGTGAAGGGGCCTGCCCGGAGCCGTCCTTCTTGATCTTGCGCTCCGCACTGCTCGCCGGCCGCCAGTCGGCCACCGCTGCAGCCGCTATAAAAACAGTAGCTGTTGGCGCATGCGCCATAACGGCTTCAAGCATATTTTGTGCTGACTTCACATCGATGCGCGTCACCCCGCGCGGCGTCGGCTGGCTGACCGGCCCCGCCACCAGCGTGACCTGCGCGCCGGCCTCGTGCGCTGCGCGGGCCACGGCAAAACCCATCTTGCCGCTCGACAGGTTGGTGATGCCGCGCACCGGATCGATCGCCTCGTAGGTCGGGCCGGCCGTCACCAGCACGGTCTGGCCGACCAGCACCTTGGGCCTGAAAAAGGCAATGATGTCTTCCAGCAGCTCCGGCGGCTCCAGCATGCGGCCGTCGCCGGTTTCGCCGCAAGCCTGAAAGCCTGAACCCACGCCCAGGATGGTGGCACCATCGGCAGACAACTGCACCATGTTGCGCTGGGTGGCGGGATGGGCCCACATCTCGCGGTTCATCGCCGGTGCAATCAGCAAGGGCACCTTGTCGATGGGCCGGGCCAGGCACATCAGGCTGAGCAGATCGTCAGCGCGGCCATGCAGCAGTTTGGCCATGAAGTCGGCACTGCAGGGCGCGATCAGGATGGCATCGGCCTCGCGGCTCAGGTTGATGTGCGCCATGTTGTTCGCCTCACGGCCATCCCACTGGCTGGTGTAGACCGGCCGGCCGCTGAGTGCCTGAAGCGTCACCGCAGTGATGAACTGTTCGGCCGCTTCGGTCATGACCACCTGCACCGTCGCACCCTGCCTGATCAGGGCGCGGCACAGCTCGGCGGCCTTGTAGCATGCGACACCGCCCGACAGGCCCAGCACGATGTGCCGGCCAGCCAGGTCGCCGCCAGCGCCGGTGGTTTCTTCACTTGCTTGCTTCGTCATGCTCCGCAATGTACAGGATATGCCCCTCACTTTCACAGTGCGGGCAAGACCGGACACACACTCACCCGTATAATCCCCGTTTACCACCTAAGCGAACTTGCGGTTCGTACCTGACATGACCAAATTTGTCTTCGTCACCGGCGGTGTGGTGTCTTCCCTGGGCAAGGGAATCGCCTCAGCCTCCCTAGCAGCGATCCTTGAATCGCGAGGCCTCAAAGTCACTTTAATCAAGCTCGATCCCTACCTCAACGTCGATCCCGGCACGATGTCGCCGTTCCAGCATGGCGAGGTGTTTGTCACCGACGACGGCGCAGAAA
>CAZIYA010000616.1:0-1602 GCA_964543355.1 uncultured Polaromonas sp. | reverse complement strand
AGACCGTCAACGTGGTGCCCGGCCAGCTGCTGCGCGACCAGGCGGCTCGCTCGATGGAAGATGCGCTGCGCAACGTGCCCGGCGTGGCAGCCAGCCATGGCGACGGCCAGCGCGACCAGGTGATGATCCGCGGCTTCACGGCGATTGCCGACCAGTTTTCCGACGGCCTGCGCGATGACGCCCTGTATTTCCGCGACCTCTCGAACGTCGAACGGGTCGAGGTGCTCAAGGGCCCTTCAGCCGTGCTGTACGGCCGGGGTTCCTCGGGCGGCCTGATCAACCGCATCACCAAGAAACCAAAATTCGGCGAAACCTCGGGCGAGACCGCACTGATCCTGGGCAGCAACAAGCTCAGGCGCGTGGAAGCCGACGTGAACCTGCCGCTGGGTGAAGCAGCGGCCTTTCGCCTGAACGCCGCGCGCGAAGACTCCGGCAGCTACCGCGACCAGCAGTTTGTGGACCGCTACAGCTTTGCGCCGTCGCTGGCGCTCAAGCTCAGCAACCAGACTTCCCTGCTGCTGCAATACACCAAGGCGCGTGACCAGCGCGTGACGGACTTCGGCATCCCGGCGCTCAACGGCCGCCCCGTCGATGTACCCGCCAGCACCTATTACGGCTCGGGCAATGCCCGGCGCGACGACACCAGCACCAGCCTGGTCGACACCTACACCGCCACCCTGAACCACAGCTTCAACGATGCGTTCAGCGTGCGTAATACCACGCGCTACTACAGCTACGAGCTGGACCGCTACAACACCCTGCCCAGCGGCACGACGAACCCGGTGGCACTGACCGTCGGGCTGACCCGCAGCGCCGTCTTCCGCGACGAATCCGGCTGGTTCAACCAGACCGACTTCACCTACAAAAACACGCTGGGCGGCTTCAAGCAGGAATGGCTGTTCGGTCTGGAAATGGGCCAGCAGAAACGCCGCTCCGAATCGATCTCGGCCGGCCAGGTGGCACGCGTGTCCATCTTCAACCCGGGCCTGGTGTCGGTGCCGGCATTCACCGCGGCCAACCTGGCAGCCGACAGCGCGATACCGAACAACACCACGCAGGACGTGCTGGGTGTGTACCTGCAGGACCAGGTCACGCTGGCGAAAAACTGGAAGGCGCTGGCAGGCCTTCGCTACGACGAATTCAAGCAGTCCACCACTTACGAGCGCAAGCTCGCGCCGCTGGCCCGCACCGACCGCGCCTTCAGCCCGCGCGCCGGCCTGGTGTGGCAGCCCACCGACGCGCAGTCGCACTACCTCTCGTACAGCCGCTCGTTCCAGCCCTCGGCCGAGACCTTTGCCCTGGCCGGCAGCAACGTGGGCAACGAACCGGAGATCACCCGCAACATCGAGATCGGCAGCAAGCTCGGTTTCCTGGATGGCGCCCTCAGCGTGACGGCCGCCCTGTTCAATCTGGAGCGCAGCAACATCAAGAACACCGACCCGGCCAACCCCAGCCTGCAGATCAACGTGGGCACGCAGCGCACCAACGGGCTGGAACTCACGGCCAGCGGCCGCCTGCCGGGCCGCTGGGACGTGAGCGCGGGTTATTCCTACCTGGACGGCGAAATGGTGGAGTCCGTGGCGCGTGTCACCTCGCTGCAGT
>CAZIYA010000615.1:0-1613 GCA_964543355.1 uncultured Polaromonas sp. | reverse complement strand
GGTTGATGCCCTTGTCGTGGCCGAACTTGCGTGCAAGCTTCAGCGCGGCTTCGTTGGCTTCCAGGCCGGTGGAGCAGAAAAACACGTTTTCCAGGCCCGACAGTTCCACCAGCTTGGCGGCCAGCACTTCCTGGTTGGGCACATGGTAGTAGTTGGAGCTGTGGATGATCTTGGCGATCTGGTCCTGCAGGGCCGGCACCAGGCGCGGGTGGTTGTGGCCCAGGGTGTTGACGGCGATGCCGCCAAGCCCGTCCAGGTATTCCTTGCCGTTGACATCCCAGACGCGGCAACCCTGGCCATGTGACAGGGCTATCGGCAGGCGGCCGTAGGTGTTCATCACGTGGGGGGAAGCGGCTTCGATGTGTTTGGGAAGGGCAGCGGTCATGGGGGAAACTCCGGGAACAGGCTAACAAAACAGGTGGCCGGGCCGGGCCGGGCCGGCAGGGCTGAACTGATTTTAGGCGCAGACCTTCCGGCCTTTCGTGAGGATGCTGCATCACAGCCATGCGCCGCGCCGATGGCGGCCGGTCGAGGCTGAGTCTTATATAAGATAGAATTGTTGTGCGGTGCAGCAATGGGGCTTCATCCTTGTCCCGGGCACGCAAAAACCTTCCATCCGATGGTCTCCAACTCCGCCAAAGAAGTCTTCATTCAAGGCATCACCCGCGACGGCAGAACCTTTCGCCCCAGCGACTGGGCCGACCGGCTGTGCGGCGTGATGAGCCAGTTTCGCCCCGGCGGACCGCAGCCGGGCAGCCACCTGACCTATTCGCCCTGGTGCGTCCCCACGGTGATCAATGGCGTCAAATGTGTGGTGGTCAACAGCGAACTGCGTGACGCCGAGCCCATGGCCTGGGACTTTGCGATCAACTTTGCCAAAGACAATGACCTGCAGATCGCGGAAGCTTGTTTAATTCCGGATAAGTCATAAAGCTACTGCGCGGTTGCGATGCGGCGTTGCGCGGTGCTCGCAATCCTCATGTACCTCAAGTACATTCCGGTTGCTGCGCTCCGTGCGCCTTGCCTCGCGCCCGCTCGCTACGCTTTCTGACTCATCCTCCCGGGTGTAGCGGGCAACAAAAAAGCCGTCGAAAGACGGCTTTTTTGCTTTGCTGGCAGCGCACCCTGCAGAACGGCGGACTGTCGCCAGTCCGGGCGGTTTGCCTGATTGCTCAGGCGGTGGGTTTTACGCGGCGGGAGTGGCCAGGGCGAGCGCCTTGACCTTGGAGGACAGACGGCTCTTGTCGCGGGCTGCCTTGTTCTTGTGGAAGATGCCCTTGTCGGCAATCGTGTCCACAATGCCCTGCGCCTTGGCGAAGAGTTCGGTGGCTTTGGTCTTGTCGCCGGCGGCAACAGCTTTTTCGACGTTTTTCACAGCGGTGCGGTACTTGGAGCGCAGCGAAGTGTTGGCGGCATTGAGTTTGGTGTCCTGGCGGACGCGTTTGCGGCCGGAGGCCAGGCGGGGGTTCTTTTTCTTGGGTTTGGCGGTAGCCATATAAGTGTTCCTTTAAAAGAGGAAGGGTCTGCGGATGATGCTAGCAAAGCCCACGATTATAGCAGCCCCCACGCTTGTCGCTTCGCGTACTGCGCTGCCCCCCGAGGGGGCGCTGCGC
>CAZIYA010000614.1:0-1615 GCA_964543355.1 uncultured Polaromonas sp. | reverse complement strand
CCCAGCAGACCGACTACCCGCGCACGCGCTGGGACATGCCCAACCACGAGCCGCGTGGCTGTTCACGCGGTGCCAGCTATAGCTGGTACCTGTACAGCGCCAACCGCGTCAAGTACCCCCTGGTGCGGGCGCGACTACTCAAGCACTGGCGCGAGGCGCGTTTGACGCTGCCGCCGGTCGAGGCCTGGGCGGCCGTGGTGCAGGACGACGCCAAGCGGCGCGACTACCAGAGCGTGCGCGGCCTGGGTGGTTTTGTGCGTTCCAGCTGGGACGAGGTCAATGAGATCATTGCGGCTTCCAACGTCCACACGATCAAGAAGCACGGCGCCGACCGCATCATCGGTTTCTCGCCGATCCCCGCGATGTCCATGGTCAGTTACGCTTCCGGTTCGCGCTACCTGTCGCTGATAGGCGGCGTGTGCATGAGTTTTTACGACTGGTATTGCGACCTGCCTCCGTCCAGCCCGCAGGTGTGGGGTGAGCAGACCGACGTGCCGGAGTCGGCCGACTGGTACAACTCGGGCTTCATCATTGCCTGGGGCTCCAACGTGCCGCAGACGCGCACCCCCGATGCGCACTTTTTTACCGAAGTCCGCTACAAGGGCACCAAGACCGTGGCGATCACGCCCGACTATTCCGAGGTCGCCAAGCTGTCTGATCTGTGGCTGCACCCCAAGCAGGGTACCGATGCTGCAGTCGCCATGGCCATGGGCCATGTGATCCTGAAAGACTTCTATTTCGGCGGCAACGGCAAGCCGCGTTCCGCCTACTTCGACGACTACGCACGCCGCTATACCGATTTGCCCATGCTCGTGATGCTCAAGGAGCACCAACTGGAAAACGGTGAGACCGTCATGGTGCCGGACCGCTATGTGCGCGCGTCCGACTTCAACGGCAAGCTGGGCCAGGCCAACAACCCCGAGTGGAAAACCGTGGCCTTCGACGCCCAGGGCAAGGTCGTGCTGCCGCACGGCGCCATCGGTTTTCGCTGGGGGCCGGATGGCCGCGCCGATGCCGGGCAATGGAACCTGGAATCCAGGGAAGCGCGCCAGGGTGACGAGGTCACCCTCAAGCTGTCGGTGATGGAAGGTGATGCACCTGGTTCCGCCAGCGCCAAGGTCGGCTTTCCGTACTTCGGCGGCATTCACCATGACCATTTCCAGAACAACGAGCAGGGCGATGTGCTGGTGCGTACGGTGCCGGTGCAGCGCATTTCACTCGGCAAGGCCGGCGAGGAGCGCTCGGCTCTGGTGGCGACGGTGTTCGACCTGCAGGTCGCGCAATACGGCATTCCCCGCGGTTTGCCCGGTGAGCTGGCCGCTTCCGACTTTGACGACAACACACCTTACACCCCGGCCTGGCAGGAGCAGATCACCGGTGTGCCACGCGACCAGATCATCGCCGTCGCACGCCAGTTTGCCGACAATGCCGACAAGACCGAGGGCCGGTCCATGGTCATCATCGGCGCCGGCATGAACCACTGGTACCACAGTGACATGAACTACCGCAGCGTCATCAACATGCTGATGATGTGCGGCTGCATCGGCAAGAGCGGCGGCGGCTGGGCGCACTACGTGGGCCAGGAAAAGCTGCGTCCGCAAACTGGCTGGACGGC
>CAZIYA010000613.1:0-1620 GCA_964543355.1 uncultured Polaromonas sp. | reverse complement strand
TTGCAGGAAGCGCCGCCGAAACAGCCGCGACAGCACGCGCACGGACAAGAAGAACCCTGGCCTGCAGGAGACCCAGCGCTGCCCGTCTGCTGAGAGCCCACCGCCGGGCACGATGCCGTGCACGTGCGGGTGATGCGTCAGCGCCGAGCCCCAGGTGTGCAGCACCAGCGTCGCGCCGATGCGCGCACCCAGGTGCTTCGGATCGGCGGCAATGGTGCACAACGTCTGGGCCGCAACATCGAACAGCAAGCCGTAGATCACGGCCTTGTTCTGATACGCGATGTCGACGATCGGCGCCGGCAGCGTGAAGACCACGTGGTAGTACTCCACCGGCAGCAGATCGGTCTGCCGCGCCTGCAGCCAGCGTCGTGCGGCGCCGGCTTGGCACTTCGGGCAATGCCGGTTGCGGCACGAGTTGTAGGCGATCTCGACTTGCGCGCAGCCTTCGCAGCGCAAGACATGCCCGCCGAGCGCCGCGGCTCGCGCCACTGCTCGATGGCCGACATGACCTTGAGCTGGCCCAGGCTCAGGTGGCCGCGCTGGGCCTGGCGCCAAGCGGGCCCGTGGGTGCGGAAGATGTCGGCGACCTCCAGGGCGACGTGCCCCACGGAGGTGCTCCTACGCGGGTTGCAGCTTGTCCAGTGGGCTGACCACCTCGCGCAGGATCTCGGTGGCCACATGCGTGTACAGCGACGTGGTCTCGAGCTTCTTATGCCCGAGCAGGACCTGGATCACCCGGATGTCGACCTTCTGCTCCAGCAGGTGAGTGGCAAAACTGTGGCGCAGCGTGTGCATCGAGACGCGCTTGTCGATCTGCGCGGCCTCGGCGGCGGCATGGATGGCGCGGTTGAGCTGGCGGGTGGTCACCGGGTCGATCGGATTCAGACCGGGGAACAGCCAGCCATTGGGCAGCATCTTGCCCTGGGCATGCGCGACCCGCCACCAGGCACGCAGCCGTTCGAGCAGCAGCGGCGAGAGCATGGCGTAGCGATCCTTGCGGCCCTTGCCCTGTTCGACCCGCAAGATCATGCGCTGGCTGTCGATGTCGCCGACCTTGAGCGCGATCACTTCGCTGGCGCGCAGACCAGCGCCGTAGGCGATCGACAGCGCCGTCTGGCTCTTCAGGTTCGGCGCTGCAGCGATCAGGCGCGCGACCTCGGCGCGGCTCAATATCACGGGCAACTTCTGCGCGACACGCACCGGCTGCATCTTGGCCATCAGCTCGCTGCGGTCGAGCGTGATGTCGAAGAAGAACTTCAACCCGGTGATCGTCGCGTTGAGCGTGATCGGCGAGGTGCCTCGATCGACCAGGTGCAGCTGAAAGCGGCGCAGGTCCTCAACGGTGGCGGTGTCGGGCGAGCCCTTGAGGAACGCGGCGAGGTGGCGCACTGCGCGCAGATAGCCGGCCTGGGTCTTGGGTTCGAGCTTGCGCATGCGCATGTCGTCGAGCATGCGTTGGCGCAGCGGCGTGACGGCTTGAGACGATGGGATCATGGTCCTGCTCCTGTCGAAGAACGAGGCGGATTGCCTCGCTCGTCAACATAGACAGAACCCCTGCCCCAACACACTCCGGCGCCCCAATAAAGGGCTACCGCGCGAGCGGTTTAGTCCATTGGCCGA
>CAZIYA010000612.1:0-1625 GCA_964543355.1 uncultured Polaromonas sp. | reverse complement strand
CGTGAAGCCGCGGATCATCACCTGGTCGCGCTGGCCGTCGCCATGGCTGGCCGCCACGCCGGGCACGTTGCGCAGCGCATCTTCCATCGAGCGCGCGGCCTGGTCGCGCAGCAACTGGCCGGGCACCACGTTGACGGTCTGCGGAATGTCGCGCAGCGGCGCGCTGCTTTTGGTGGCGGTGCTGCTGCTGGACGGGGAGTAGCCCTGTTCGGTGTCGGCGCGGATGGTGATGTCCGGCAGGACCTGGGCGCCGACCAGCTGCGCTGCGCACAGCGCGAGCGGGGTGAGGCTGAATTTTGCTACCAGTCTGGTAGCTGATGGCGCCCGGCGGACGGGGGCTGCGAGGGTTTTTGACGCAAGAAAACGGGATGCAATAGACATGTGAAGCACGGCTCAGGCAGGTTGCTGGCTGGCTTCACATTCGGGGGATATGTCGGCTGGCGGTTTACAAATCTTAACCTAACAATGAGAACTATTCGCGTTTAAGAGCTGCGGAACCCAGCCTTTGACGGCAAAAAACGACAGGCTTTGGTGGGAGCGTCAGAAATAGAACGTGGTGCTCAGGGCGAAGCTGCGCGGTTCGGCCGGCGAAACCACGTTGGCATTGATGGCACCGGCGTAATACACCTTGTTGAACAGGTTCTTGATGCCTGCCGTCACGCGAAAGCGGTCGCCCTGGTAGCTCAGCGAGGTGTCGGCCACAAAGTAGGAGGGCAGCGTGAACGGCAGCGCACCCACCTGTTCGCTGACGTAGCGCCCGCCCAGGCCCACGGTCACGCGTTTGAGGTCCTGCAGGCGGTAGGTTGCCCAGGTGGCCAGCGTGTGTTTGGGCGTCAGGTTGATGGGTTTGCCGACGATGGCGGCGTTGTTGTCGCGGGTGACTTCCGCATCGGTGTAGGCGTAGGCGGCGGTCAGCTTCCAGCCGTTGCGCAGGTCGGCGCCCAGCTCCAGTTCCAGGCCGCGCGCCCGCTGCTCGCCGGTCTGCACGCTGAAGTTGGTGTTGACCGGGTCGGCCGTCGTCACGTTCTGGCGGCGCAGGTCATACACGGCCAGCGCGCCGGTGACCTGCCGGTTGGCCGCCTCGTACTTGAGGCCGGCTTCCCATTGCCGGCCGGTCTCCGGAACGAAAGCGCTGCCGTCAAAGGCCAGGCCCGACACCGGGAGGAAGGACTCGCCATAACTCGCGTAGGTGGACCAGCCCGGTACAAATTCGTAAACCAGGCCGCCCGAGAAGGTGTTGGCCTTGTCCTTTTGCCCCGTGCGCCGGTTGGTCAGCCGGTTCTCCGTGTCGGTCGTCGAACGGTCGTGGCGCAGGCCCAGCAGCGCCGTCCAGCCCTGGCCGAACTTGATCTGGTCCTGCACATACAGCCCGGCCGCAGTGAGCTTCGACGGCGCATCGGTCGTGAGGTTGGCGGGGCAGGTGGCCTGTACGCCGTAGACCGGGTTGTACAGGTTCATGGGCGCAATCGTGCAACTGCGGCTGGCCTGCGAACTGGTGCCGGTGCGGGCGTCCAGCCCGGTGACCATGCGGTGTTTCAGGCCCAGCGCCTCGAAGCTCGTCAGCAGCGAGGTGTCGGTGGCCAGCAGGTCGTAGTCCATGTACTGGCGGGTGGCGGTGCGGTTCT
>CAZIYA010000611.1:0-1627 GCA_964543355.1 uncultured Polaromonas sp. | reverse complement strand
TCGCCGGCGGCCAGCTCGAAGCTGGTGCGGGTGCCTTCCGGCAGGCCCAGCAGGCGCTGCTCGATGGCGGGCGACAGCTCGCCGGTGCCCAGGCTCAGCGTGGCCGGCTTGCCGTTGAAGGTGTTGATGATGTCGGCGCCGTCCGGACCGGCCATGCGGTAGTGCAGGGTCAGGAAAGAGCCGGGCTGGACGAGGGCGGGAGTTTCCACGGTGGACATAAGGCTTTCGGGGTCGGCCCGGGAGGCCGCCAACTGTTTGTAAACTGCCCCTATTGTAGAAAGTGCGGCCCGGGCGGAAGCAGCCGGGCCGATTTACCCCTGATACTGCCCCCGTGATGGTGTTTTAACTGCCTTCCCCTTCCTCCTTTCCTGGCCCCACCCATGCTTCTCAAAGACCTGCCCGAGGACGCCCGCCCCCGCGAAAAGCTGCTGGCCCGCGGCCCCGGCGCTCTGGGCGACGCCGAGCTGCTGGCCCTGCTGCTGCGCACCGGCCTGCCCGGCAAAAATGCGCTGCAGATGGGCCAGGAGCTGCTGGACACCTTCGGCGGCGTGGCCGGGTTGCTGCACACCACGGCCGACGACCTCCAGCGCATCAAGGGGCTGGGCGGGCCGGCCAAACGCGCCCAGCTGGTCGCCGTGCTGGAACTCGCCCGCCGTGCGCTGGCGCAGCAGTTGCAGGCCAAGCCGCTGTTCAGCACGCCGCAGGCCGTGCGCGATTACCTGCAGTTGCAACTGGGCAGCCGCCCGCATGAAATATTTGCCGTGCTGTTTCTCGACAGCCAGCACCGCCTGATTGTTCTGGAAGAGCTGTTTCGCGGCACGTTGACGCAAACCAGCGTCTACCCGCGCGAAGTGGTGGTGCGCGCACTGGCCCTGCAGGCCGGCAGCGTGGTGCTGGCGCACAACCACCCGAGCGGCGAAGCCCGCCCTTCGCGTGCGGACGAGGCGCTGACGCAAACCCTCAAGGCCGCACTGGCGCTGGTGGATGTGCGGGTGCTGGACCATTTTGTGGTGACCAGCACGCAGGCGGTTTCCATGGCTGAACTGGGCCTGCTCTGATGGCTGCCAGACCGCCCGCCATCAAGGACCTGAAGGGCCTGAAAGCCGTCAAGCTCGAGATAGAAACCCGGGCCCGGCAGGAAGCCGAACTCAAGGCGACACGCGCGGCCGCTGCGGCCAGGGTGAAGGCGGAGAAAGAACTTTTCTCGCGCGCCATCGGCCCGGTGAAGGCGCTGCCGGCCAAACACCGGCCCGGCCACCGCGCGCAACTGGCACTGGCGCAGCCCGCGCCGATTCCGGTGCAGCAGCAGCGCGACGAGCTGGCAGTGATGCGCGAGGCGATCTCCGACGAGTTTGACGTGGACACGCTGCTCGACACCGACGAAGCGCTGAGCTTTCGCCGTCCCGGCATGGGACCGGACGTGGTGCGCAAGCTGCGCCGCGGCGGCTGGAGCATCCAGCGCCAGCTTGACCTGCACGGCCTTCGCCGCGAGGACGCGCGCGACGCGCTGTCGGTGTTCATCCGGGAAGCCCACAAGGCCGGCCTGCGCTGTGTGCGTGTGGTGCACGGCAAGGGCCTGGGTTCGCCCGGCAAGACGCCGGTGCTCAAGGGCCGGGTGCAAAGCTGG
>CAZIYA010000610.1:0-1628 GCA_964543355.1 uncultured Polaromonas sp. | reverse complement strand
CCGCGGCTGACCCACCCGTCGGGTTGTTGTCCGGGCTGCCCTTCGCGAAGGGCCGTCACGATGGGCTTGACGCCGTCAGCCCGTCCGAACAGGCGCAGGTGGCCAAAGCGCTGGCGCCCGCGCAGTATCCAGCGGTCCACCAGCTTGTTCGACTGGTCGGTGTAAATGGTGGTCGAATGGCGCGGCGAATATAGGGCGGCGGCGGCCCAGGCCGCATCGAGACCGACAAAATGCGGCAGAAAAATCACCGTGGGCTCGTTGCCGGCGAGTTCGTGCACCGCACCGGTCAGCCGCACCCGCCGCTGCACCCAGGCCTGCGGCGCGTGCCACAGCCAGGCGCGGTCCAGCCAGGCTTGCGCAAAATACACAAAGGTCTGCCGGGTCAGCTGGCGCCGCTCGGCCTCACCGAGTGAGGGAAAACACAGCTGCAGATTCGCCTGCACGACGCGCCGGCGCGCCGCGACCATGCCATACAGCACCCAGCCCAGTGCCACCCCGAGCGCCCGCGTCAGGGGCAGCGGAAATAACGCCAGCACCTGCATCAGGCGGATGCCGGTTCGGGTGACCAGACGGCCAAACCATTGGCGCGAGGTCCTCAAAACATACCCTCATCATGCGGCTGCTGGCGCGGCTGCTTGTAGCGCGCATAGGCCCATAGATACTGGCCCGGCTGGCTCAACACAATGGCTTCGATCGCCTGGTTGATGACCGTCACCGCCGGCAGCATGTCCGACTTGGACAGGTTGTCCAGCACCGTCAACGGTGGCCAGATCTTGAGGAAATAACCCTGACCGCGCGCCAGGCGCTCGCAACTGACCGGCAATACGGTTGCTCCGCTTTGGAGCGCCAACCGGGCCGCCAGCGTCATGGTGTAAGCCGGTTTGCCGAAAAAAGGCGCCCACACACCCTGGCCTTCGGGCGGCACCTGATCGGTCAGCAGGGCCACGGCCTGGTTGCTTTTCAGGGTTTTCAACATCAGGCGTATGCCGCTCAAGCTGGCCGGCACCACGCTCAGGTTCAGGCGGTTGCGGGCGATCTGCTCCAGCCTGGCCAGCCAGGGCTTGCGGGCCGGCCGGTAAATCGCCGTGATCGGCCCGTACAGCTCGGCCAGCGCCTGCGGCCCGAGCTCGAAGCTTCCGCAATGCGGGCCGAAAAAAATAACCCCCCTGCCGCGGGCAAAAGCCGCCTCTACATGGGTCTGGCCTTCGACTTGCACGTTGCCCAGGCAGGACACCGTGGGCGGGCGCATCCACAGCTTGGGCAGTTCGGCGACAAAACGTCCGGCCTCGGCAATCGCCGGCCGGGCCGCCTCAAACGTGATGCCGGCCTGCGCCACGTTGGCTCGGAACTGCCTGCGGTACGCCGGACTCAGCAGCCAGACCAGCCGGCCCAGGGCCGCGCCCAGCGCATGCAGGGCGCGCAAGGGCCAATGGGAGAAAAAACGAAACAGCAGGATCATGACAAGGCTGATGCGGTCCCCCGACGGGGGCAACACGATATCGATATAATTGGCGCTGTCGCCGAGTTACTGAACAACTTGCAGGGCGACATTAAACCAAACTGCTAAAGCGTTCGCCGAGGCATTCCAGCCGGCAACGCGCCGACAAACCCAATGGAGTGTACGCAAT
>CAZIYA010000609.1:0-1629 GCA_964543355.1 uncultured Polaromonas sp. | reverse complement strand
GATGTCCAGCGGCAGGCGCTGTGGCTCGGGGCTTTGTACTGAATACTGCAACTCGCCCGAGGAGCTCAGGATGCCAGCGCCATAAGCGCGCAAGCCGTCCTTCTGCTGGATCAGCCCGAACTCGACGGTGTACCAGTAGAGCCGGCTGAGCTGTTCGCAGGCGCCAAGGCCGTGGGCCTTGAGGCCGCCTTTACCGTACTCCTGCATGTGGTCCGCAAAGACGGGGTTGAACAGCAGCGGTACATGGCCGAACAGGTCGTGAAAAACGTCGGGCTCCACGATGTAGTCAAACTCTTCGGGCTTTCGTATCCAGTCGGTCACCGGGAACTTGCGGTTGGCCAGCAGCGTGAAGAAGGGCACCTCGGGAATCAGCCCGGGCACGGTGACGATTTCCCAACCCGTAGCCTGGCGCAGCCGTTTGTTGATGTCTTCAAAGCGCGGGATGTGGTCGCTGGCGCCCAGCGAGGGCAGGGCGGCAATGAATTCATCGCACGCCAGGCCGGGTAGCAGTGCCGCCTGGCGCTCGTACAGGCGCCGATAGGTGTTGTGGTCGGCGGCCGTGTAAGCCGCGTAGTTTTGCGGACAGGTGTAGTCTGCGCCGGCGCGCGAATAGTCGCCGCGTGGCGGGCGCTCACTGGCGCCATAAACAACCGGCGGAGCAGCCCCCACGCTCTCCATTGCGTGTTGCGTGGTGGTTGTCATGCTGTTTGAAGCACGCCGCGGCGCATCTGGTCCAGCTCCATGCTTTCAAACAGCGCCTTGAAGTTGCCTTCGCCAAAGCCCTGGTTGCCCTTGCGCTGGATGAACTCGAAGAAGATCGGGCCCAGCTGGTTTTCGCTGAAGATCTGCAGCAGCAGCTCACCCGGCACGCCGTCTACCAGGATGTTGCGCGCCTGCAGCTCAGCCACATTCTCGCCATGGCCGGGAATGCGTTTGTCGAGCAGTTCGTAGTAGGTGTCGCCGGTGTTCAGCAGTTTCATTCCGCTGAGCTGCAGCGCGTCCACCGTGGCGTACAGGTCGTCGGAGCCCATGGCAATATGCTGGATGCCTTCGCCCTGGTAGCGGTCCAGGTACTCCTGGATCTGGCCGGCTTTCTCGTTGCCTTCTTCGTTGATGGGGATGCGGATCTTGCCGCAGGGGCTGGTCATGGCCTTGCTCTTGACGCCGGTGGCCTGGCCTTCGATGTCGAAGTAACGCACCTCGCGAAAATTGAACAGCCGCTCGTAAAAGCCCGACCATTCGGCCATGCGGCCGCGGTGCACGTTGTGCGTCAGATGATCGATATAAGTGAGGCCGTGGCCCACGGGGTTCAGTTCGGCGCCGGGCAGGGGTTCGAAGTCCACGTCGAAGAAACCGATGTTGCCGATGTCGCCGTCTTTCGCGCCGTTCTTGCCGCGCCACCGGTCGATGAAATAAATGATGGAGTCGCCAATGCCCTTGATGGCAGGGATGTTCAGCTCGCCGGGGCCGGCGGTGTGCGCATAGCCCCAAGCCCCCAGGCTGATCGCGCGCTCGTAGGCGGCTTTCGCATCCTGCACGCGGAAGGCGATGGCGCAGACGCTGGGGCCGTGCTGGCGCGCAAAACGCTGGGCAAACGAATCGGGCTCGGCGTTGATGATGAAGTTGATG
>CAZIYA010000608.1:0-1635 GCA_964543355.1 uncultured Polaromonas sp. | reverse complement strand
ATAGCTGGCTATTGGCAAGAAATTCAACGAAGCAGACCGCCCGAGCCCGGCTGATCGCGCGCCGCAGGGGACTTGTTCAGCGCTTCCTCAGGCCGGGACGGCGTCCACATTGAGCCGGTCCCAGTGCCGGTGGCTGGCAATCGCGGCAATGAATGCCTGCGAAATCTGGCCCTCAGCCGCCTTGCGTGTGTCGGCCATCAGCACCCCCGGGGTCGGCTGCATCAGCGCACCGCCCTGGGCTTCCAGCGCGAAGCCCAGCGTGCCCAGCAACTGAACGCCTTCATTGAGCGCGCACAGGGACTTGCAATGTTTGTAGGCTTCCAGTACGAAATGAACCGCGTTGCCGAGCTGTGCCAGTGCCGTGGCACTGCCGGCACCGCCAGGAATCAGGACGGCATCAAACATCACCGAGGGCATGTTGGAAAACGTGTGGTCCGCTGTCAGCTGCTTGCCCGATGAGGTGGTGACCGGGCCCAGCTGCGGTGCAATGATCTTGCACTGTGCGCCTGCATCCAGCAGTTCCTGCAGCAGCCGCTTGAAGCTCAGCAGGTCCACACCGTCGGCAACCAGGATGGCAACCTTGCGTGTCTTGATGTCGGCGCCCGGCCGGGCAGTCATGCTCAGCGCGGCATCGTCCTCGACCGTCTGGGTGATTTTGTACTCGCGAAAGCCGAGTCGTCCGGCGGCGGCCTTGGCATCTGGCGCACCGATGCCCAGCGGTGCGGCCACCCGCGCAGCGAGTTTGCCGTCCACGTGGGCGAGGTTGTCCACCATGCGCTGGCGGATGTCGGGTACCTCGACCTTGGACAGCTCAAACCGGAAGGCGGCCACGATGTGGTCCTTTTCTGCCGGGCTCTGGCTGTTCCAGAACAGCGCGGCCTGCGAAAAATGATCGTCGAAGGACGGGCTGCGCCGGCGGATTTTTGGTGATTCGAGTGCCTGCGGCTGCGTATGAAAACCCTGCGCGCTGCCATCCACGCGGAACTCGGATCCCGTCCCGAGGGTGTTTGGTTCGTAGGCCACACGCCCCTTGCTGATGCCCTGGCGGTGCATGCCGTCGCGCTGGAAGTTGTGAAATGGGCAGACCGCCTTGTTGATCGGGATCTCGTGGAAGTTGGCACCGCCCAGGCGAGACAGCTGCGTGTCGGTGTAGGAAAACAGGCGCCCCTGCAGCAAGGGGTCGTCACTGAAATCGATGCCCGGCACCAGGTGCCCGGGGTGGAACGCCACCTGCTCGGTTTCCGCGAAGAAGTTGTCCGGGTTGCGGTTGAGCACCATCCGGCCTATCAGTTGCACCGGCACAACCGATTCGGGAATCAGCTTGGTGGGGTCCAGGATGTCAAAGCCGAGCTTGTCTTCCTTGCCTTCCTCGATGATCTGCACACCCAGCTCCCATTCCGGAAAATCGCCGTGCTCGATGGCTTCCCACAGGTCGCGCCGGTGGAAGTCTGCGTCCTTGCCGGCGATTTTCTGGGCTTCGTCCCAGGCCAGGCCATGAACGCCCAGTTTGGGCTTCCAGTGAAACTTCACGAAGTGCGAATCGCCCCGCGCGTTGATGAAGCGGAAGGTGTGCACGCCAAAACCTTCCATCATCCGGTAGCTGCGGGGAATGGCCCGGTCCGACATCGCCCACAT
>CAZIYA010000607.1:0-1638 GCA_964543355.1 uncultured Polaromonas sp. | reverse complement strand
GCCGCGCTTCGCGCGTGCGCAGGGTTTCTTCGGGCAGCTCACGCGGCGTGGTGAGGCTGTCGCGCCAGCCGGCGGCCAGCGGCGAAGCCCCTTCCTCGTCCTTGTTGCGCGCAATGGGCGGCAGGCGGCCCACGGCGCCGGCCAGGCCCGAGGCCGTGGTGTGTTCGCGAAAGCCTTCATACCCGTCGGTTTCACGCGCCGTGGCCATGGCCGAATTGACGGTGTCGATCACCGCTTCGGCGTTGCGCCGGGTGTGGTCGCAACTGAGCAGATCGCCGTCCAGGCCGTGCACCACAAAAGCCTGCGCGGCCCGAAACACCTGCGGCTCGGCCCGGCGGAAGCGGTAAATGCTTTGTTTGGGGTCACCCACCAGGAACACGCTGGGCGCGCTGCCCGCACCCGAGTAGCCGATGAGCCAGGCGTACAGCGCCTGCCACTGCAGCGGGTTGGTGTCCTGGAACTCGTCGATCATCAAGTGCCGGATGCGCGCGTCCAGCCGCTCCTGCACCCAGCCCGACAGCACCGGGTCAGCCAGCATCAACAGCGCGGCGCGCTCGACATCGTTCATGTCGACCCAGCCGCGGTCGCGCTTCAAGGCGGTGAACTGGGCAATCAGCACGCGCGTCAGGCGCGCCATGCGCTGCTGGTACAGCCAGGCGTCGTGCTGCTGGCGGGCCGCCACCACACGCAACACCAGGTCCTGGGCAATGCGCACCTGCTCGATGCCGACGATTTTTTCGCCGAACTTGCGCGGCGTGCCCTTCTCGGTCAGCAGGGCCGCGATGGCCGCCGGGAAGTCGCTGGTCGTCAGCGCGCGCTCCAGCTCCACCCCCTTGGCTGAAAAAGTCGGCGCGCTCGCGCGGCCCAGCGCCACGGCGGCGTCCCTGAGCGTTTGCCGGTGAAAGCGGTTGGTGCTGAGCAGCTCCTCCGGTTCGTCAAGGCCGCCAAATTCGGTGAGCTGCGCACCGAAGGCTTGCACCGAGGTGTCGATCACGCCTTTTTCATCGGCCAGCGTGAACTCGGTGCGTTTGTCGAGCGCGGCTTGCAGGGCCTTGTCGGCCTGGAAACGCCCATAGGCCAGCACCACTGCTTCAAAGTCGGCCTTGAGCGACACATCGGCCGACACCGCCGCGTAAAACCGCCGCCACACCAGCGCGCGTGCCGGTGCGTCGTCTTCCAGCAGCTCGTAGTTCACCGGCAGTTCCAGGCGCTGCAGCACCGCCACCGGCGCGCTGCGCAGAAGGGCCGCAAACCAGCTGTGGAAAGTGCGGATCTGCACCGAGCGACCGCTGGCCAGAATGGAGCGGTATAAATTTGATAGCTGCTCGCGCACGACCTGTGCGGACTGCAGGCCCTTTTGGCTTGAAAAATCGACCCGGACGCCGCGTATTTCCAGTTCGCGCTGCAGGGTGGCGTCATCGGCGTGGGCAAAGGCCTTGAGCCATTCGTCCAGCCGCTCGCGCATTTCGCCGGCGGCTTTTTTGGTGAAGGTGATCGCCAGGATCTCGTGCGGCAGTACCTGCTGCCCCGGCGCAGCCGTGGCACCGTCAAGCAGCGCCCGCACGATGCGCGACACCAGCATCCAGGTCTTGCCGGCGCCGGCGCAGGCCTCCACCGCCACGCTGCGCCGCGGGTCAC
>CAZIYA010000606.1:0-1639 GCA_964543355.1 uncultured Polaromonas sp. | reverse complement strand
CGCGCGCCGCCACCTGCTGACGCTGACCTACCTGGGCTACCTGGAAACCGACGGCAGCTATTACTGGCTGGCGCCCAAGGTGCTGCGTTTTTCGGGCAGCTACCTGGCGTCGGCGCGTTTGCCGCGCGCCGTGCAGCCGACGCTGAACCGCCTGGCGGCGCAGACCCAGGAGTCGTTTTCAGCCAGTGTGCTGGACGGTGACGAGGTGGTGGTGATCGGGCGCAGCGGTTACGAGTGGAAAAGCGGTGCGGACGGCGCCGTGCGAGTGTTGGCCTACGGCCTGCACCTGGGGGCGCGGCTGCCTGCGCATGCCACGTCCACCGGGCGGGTGCTGCTGGCCGCCAAACCCAAAACCGCGCTGACGCAATGGCTCAAGGGACGCACGCTGGCGCGCTTGACCACGCGCACCATCATCGACATCAAGCAGTTCCGCGCAGTGATCGAGCAGGTGCGCGCCGATGACTGCTGCCTGGCGGCGGAAGAGCACGAGCTTGGCGTGCATGCGCTGGCGGTGCCGCTGCGCAACATGCAGGGCAGGACGGTGGCCGCGCTGAATGTGGTGGCGTCTCCGCAACGGCTTTCGGCGCAGGTGATGCAGCGCGACTTGTTGCCGCTGCTGTTCGACGCGGCGAGGGAATTGCGGCCGCTGATGTAGGCAGCACGGCTTGCGTTGGCCGCGGGCCGTCAAACGCCCAGGTATTGGGTCAGCAACTCCGGCCGCGCATGCAGCTCGGTCGAGCTGCCTTCAAACACCACCTCGCCCTTGACCAGGATGATGTTGCGGTCAGTAATTTGCGTGACGTGTTTCCAGTTCTTGTCAACGATCACGCTGCTGATGCCGCTTTCCCGGATCACGCCGCAGATGCGCCAGATCTCGCGGGCGATCAGGGGTGCCAGGCCTTCGGTGGCTTCGTCGAGGATGAGCACGTCGGGGTTGGTCATCAGGGCACGGCCGATGGTCAGCATCTGCTGCTCGCCACCGCTGAGCTGCTGGCCGCCGTGGCCCAGGCGTTCCTTCAGGCGCGGGAAGGTCTCCAGCACGCGTTCGTAGGTCCAGTCCCGTTGTCCGCGGGTGCCGGCGCGCGCCGCCATCTTGAGGTTTTCGACCACGCTGAGGTTGCCGAAGATGCCGCGGCCCTCGGGCACATAGGCGATGCCGCGCTGGGAAATTTCATAAGGCGCGCGGCCCGCCATCGGCTTGCCGATGATGTCCACCGTGCCCGAGCGCGGTGGGACCAGGCCCATGATGCTTTTGAGTAAGGTGCTTTTGCCCATGCCGTTGCGGCCCATCAGGCCTATGGTTTCACCGCGCGCCACGGAAAAATTGACGCCGCGCAGGATGTGGCTGGCGCCATAGTAGGTGTGGACGCCCTTGGCATCGATCAGCAGCTCGGCTTGCTTCATGCCGTTCGCCCTGAGCTTGTTGTCGAAGGGTTCTTGGTGACTCGGTAGGGCTTCGACAGGCTCAGCCCGAACGGATATTGTTTCATCAATGTTCTTCCCCCAGGTAGGCCGCCTGCACGCCGGCATCGGCCCGGATCTCGGCGGGTGTGCCGCTGGCAATCACCTGGCCGTTGACCATGACGGTCAGCTGGTCGGCAAGCGTGAAGACGGCGTCCATGTCGTGCTCGACCAGCAG
>CAZIYA010000605.1:0-1645 GCA_964543355.1 uncultured Polaromonas sp. | reverse complement strand
CGATCAGCCGGCGCAGCGCGCTGCAGATGGGCAGCCTGGTCCTGCTGCTGGGCGTGCAGCAGATCGCCCGCGGCGCGACCATCCTCGCAGTGCGGGTGTGGCCCGCCAAAGACTACAGCCGCGTCACCATCGAATCCGATGCGGGCCTCAAGACCAAAACCTACTTTATCGCCGAGCCACCGCGCCTGGCGGTGGACATCGAAGGCATCGACCTGATCCCGGCGCTGCGCGAGCTGGTGGCCAAGGTCAAGCCCGACGACCCGAACATCTCCGGCATACGCGTCGGGCAAAACGCACCGGGCGTGGTGCGGCTGGTGGTCGATTTGAAGCAGCACATGCGGCCGCAGGTGTTCACGCTGCCACCCGTAGCAGCCTACCAGCACCGGCTGGTGTTCGATCTCTACCCGACCCAGGTGGCCGACCCCCTCGAGGCCCTGATCGCCGAACGGCTGAAAGACAAGCCTGCACCCGGCGCTGCGCCCGATCCGCTGAGCGAGCTGCTGGCGCGCCGGTCTGAGCGCCCGGAAGCAGGCAAGCCGGACCGCGAGGCACCCTCCTCTGCCCCCGGCGGCGGCAAAGATCCGGCGGCCAGCCCCAGCCCGCCGGCCACCCAGGCACCGAAGGACAACGTGAAGGGTGGCGCGCCGGACCACAACAAGACCGACCGGCTTGTCATCGTTGCACTGGACCCGGGTCACGGCGGCGAAGACCCCGGCGCCATCGGCCCCGGCGGCACGCGCGAAAAAGATGTGGTGCTGCAGATCGCCCTGCGCTTGCGCGAACGCATCAACAAGCACCCCAACATGCGCGCCTTCCTGACACGCGACGCCGACTTTTTTGTGCCGCTGCATGTGCGGGTGCAAAAAGCCCGGCGCGTGCAGGCCGACCTGTTCATCAGCATCCACGCGGACGCGTTTTTCACGCCACGGCCCCAGGGTGCCAGCATCTTTGCGCTCAGCGAAAAAGGCGCATCCAGCAGCGCCGCACGCTGGATCGCCGACAAGGAAAATTCCGCCGACCTGGTGGGCGGGGTCAACGCCAAGGCCAAGGATGCGCAGGTGCAGAAAGCGCTGTTCGACATGAGCACCACCGCGCAGATCAACGACAGCCTCAAGCTCGGCGGTGCCATGCTGGGCGAGATCGGCAGTGTCGGCAAGCTGCACAAACCGCGTGTCGAGCAGGCCGGCTTTGCCGTACTCAAGGCACCCGACATCCCGAGCGTCCTGGTGGAAACCGCCTTCATCAGCAACCCCGACGAAGAGGCCAAGCTGCGCAGCGAGGCCTACCAGGTGCAGCTGGCCGATGCCCTGATGCGCGGCATCAGCAGCTATTTCGCCAAAAATCCGCCACTCGCGCGCAACCGTCCGCTGTAGGCGCGAACAGACGCTCCGCGCGTTGATCGGCAACGAAGTCGCAAGCATCAGGGCCAGAAGCGTTAAGCCGATTCAGATAACCCTGAGCAGACATCAAGCGTCTCGCGGTCCGCGCTGGACAGCAGGTTGGACTCCCCACTCCCTCCCCCCGCCCCTCCCTCGCCCCGCTGGGCGATGGCGGGGAGCTTCATTTGGCCGCGTGTGCTGCAACCACGTGCAAACATGACGGCCGCGTGCCCCGACCTGACGCGCTTCGCGCGTCAGGTATCCCC
>CAZIYA010000604.1:0-1658 GCA_964543355.1 uncultured Polaromonas sp. | reverse complement strand
TGGCTTTGCCAGCCCGCAGGCGCAGCGGCCCCCTCGGGGGGCAGGGAGCTACACGCAGTGAGTGACCGTGGGGGCATCAGCATCACCGTGGGGGCTCAGTGCAACGCTTTAAACCGCATACGCTTGGGCTTGGCCCCCTCTTCACCCAGACGTTTCTTCTTGTCGGCTTCGTACTCCTGGTAATTGCCGTCGAAGAAGGTCCACTGGCTGTCGCCTTCGGCCGCCAGGATGTGGGTGGCGATGCGGTCCAGGAACCAGCGGTCATGGCTGATCACCATGATGGAACCGGCGAATTCGAGCAGCGCGTCTTCCAGCGAACGCAGCGTTTCCACGTCGAGGTCGTTGGAGGGTTCGTCGAGCATCAGCACGTTACCGCCGGCAATCAGGGTCTTGGCCAGGTGCAGGCGCCCGCGCTCGCCACCAGACAGGGTGCCTACGCGTTTTTGCTGGTCGGCACCGTTGAAATTGAAGCGGCCCGCATACGCACGGCTGGGCATGGTGAACTTGCCGACGGTCAACATGTCGAGGCCGCCGGAGATGTCTTCCCAGACGGTTTTTTCGTTGGCCAGGTCGTCACGGTGCTGGTCGACAAAAGCCATGCGCACAGTCTTGCCAATCACCACCTCGCCGCTGTCGGGCTGCTCCTTGCCAGCGATCAGCTTGAACAGCGTGGACTTGCCGGCGCCGTTGGGGCCGATGATGCCGACGATGGCGCCGGCCGGAATCTTGAAGCTCAGGTTGTCGATCAGCAGGCGGTCCCCGAAGGACTTGCTGACGTTCTTGAACTCGATGACTTCATTGCCCAGGCGCTCGGCCACAGGAATGAAAATCTCCTGGGTCTCGTTGCGCTGCTGGTATTCAAAGTCGGACAGCTCTTCAAACCGTGCCAGGCGCGACTTGCTCTTGGCTTGGCGCGCTTTCGGGTTCTGGCGCGACCATTCGAGCTCTTTCTTCAGGGCCTTGGCTCTAGCCTCTTCGCCCTTTTGCTCCTGCGCCAAGCGTTCGCCCTTTTGCTCCAGCCAGGTGCTGTAGTTGCCTTTCCAGGGGATGCCACGGCCGCGGTCCAGCTCCAGAATCCACTCGGCGGCGTTGTCCAGGAAGTAGCGGTCATGGGTGATGGCCACCACGGTGCCGGGGTAACGCTGCAGGAACTGCTCGAGCCAGTCCACCGATTCGGCGTCCAGGTGGTTGGTCGGCTCGTCGAGCAGCAGCATGTCGGGCTTGGACAGCAGCAGGCTGCACAGGGCCACGCGGCGCTTTTCGCCACCCGAGAGAACGCCGACCTTGGCATCCCAGGGCGGCAGGCGCAGCGCGTCGGCGGCGATCTCGAGCTGGTGCTCCGAGTCGGTGCCCGAGGTGGCAATGATGGCTTCGAGCCGCGCCTGCTCGGCGGCCAGCGCGTCAAAGTCGGCATCGGGCTCGCCGTAAGCGGTGTACACGGCTTCAAGCTGGGCCTTGGCGGCAAACACCGCACCCATGCCGGCTTCCACGCTCTCGCGCACTGTGTGCTCGGGGTCCAGCTTGGGCTCCTGCGGCAGGTAACCGATGTTCAGGCCCGGCATGGGCATGGCCTCGCCTTCGTACTCTTTGTCCAGACCGGCCATGATCTTGAGCAGCGTGGACTTGCCGGAACCGTTGGGGCCGAGCACGCCGATCTT
>CAZIYA010000603.1:0-1661 GCA_964543355.1 uncultured Polaromonas sp. | reverse complement strand
GCCGCGGAACCGGCTTTGCCGGGCCGCAGGCGCAGCGCCCCCTCGGGGGGCAGCGACGGACACGCAGTGCCGAGCGTGGGGGCTCACTCATTGAGCAAGCGCCTGCTCTGGTTTGTGCTGCTCGCCATCCTGCTGGCCGCGGTGCTGCAAGCGGCAACCGCCTACCGCGGTGCCTTGCGCCAGGCCGACGCCATGTTCGACGACCACCTGCAGCAGGTGGCGCGGTCGCTGCGCAGCGGGGTGCCGCTGGGTGTACCGCTGCTGCCCGAGAGTAATGAACCGGGCTTCGACCTGTTCATCCAGATCTGGGGACCGGATGGCACCCAGCTGTTTCGTTCCACCCCTTCGAGGCTGCCGCCGCGTGCGGTGCTGGGCTTTTCCGATGTCGAGGCAGACGGCAACCGCTACCGGGTCTACACGCTGCAGACCGCCCTGCAAACCGTGCAGATTGCGCAGGACCTGGGCGCACGCACAGCGCGCGCACGGGCGCTGGCCCTCGAGGCGGTGTGGCCTTTCGGCCTGCTCACGCCGCTGCTGATGCTGGTGGTCTGGTGGGTCATCACGCGGTCCCTCGCGCCGGTGGAGCGCGCACGCCGTGAAGTGGCCGGCCGCGCCGCCGACGATTTTTCACCGCTGTCCGAGGCCGGCCTGCCCGATGAAGTCCGGCCGCTGGTGGATGAACTCAACCTGCTGTTCGCCCGCGTGCAGGAGGCCTTTGCTGCACAGCAGAATTTCGTGGCCGATGCCGCGCATGAACTGCGTTCGCCGCTGACCGCGCTGAAGCTGCAGGCCCAGGCGCTGCGCCGCGGCGACGCAGACCCGGCCGCACGCGAAGCCGGCATCACCCGCCTGAACCAGGGCATAGACCGGGCCATCCGCCTGGTCGAACAGTTGCTGCTGCTGGCCCGTGAAGAGGCCGGCGGCGCGCAAGCCGGCGCTGGCAGGGAAAACATCGACCTGCAGGAAGTGGTGGCGCTGGCCGTGGCCGACGTGCTGCCGCAAGCCGTGCAGCGGCAAATCGACCTGGGCCTGGCCGAGCCGGCAGCACAGAAGCAGGTCCTGCCTGTGCAGGGACAGCGCGAGGCGCTGCGCATCCTGCTGCGCAACCTGCTCGACAACGCCGTCAAATACACGCCGGCCGGCGGCCGGGTCGATGTGTCCCTGCATCTGCAGGAAGGACGCACCGTGCTGGCTGTGGAAGACAGCGGACCGGGGATCGCACCTGACGAACTGCCGCGCGTGTTTGACCGCTTTTTCCGCGCCGGTAACGCCACCGCTGAAACCGGCAGCGGCCTCGGCCTGGCCATCGTAAAAGTGATTGCCGAGCGGCACGGCGCAGCACTGGTGCTGGAGCGGTCGGCCCGTCTGGGCGGGCTGCGGGTGGCGGTGCTTTTTCCACCGGCACCTTCTTCAGCCTGAGCCCCGGTTACTATCGATTTCATAGCTTATGGGTCAGGTGCAATAAGGGCTAGAGGCCGATTTCATGCTTGCCTCCAAGCTCGCAGTGAACACCCATGGGAACGCTCCTCCCTTCAAGCAGGGCCCCCTCGGGAGCAGGGCGCTACGCGAAGCTAGCGACCGTCAGGGCTCTTCTCCCTTCAAGCAGGGGCCGCGGATCTGGCTTTGCCAGTCCGCAGGCGCAGCGGCCCCCGAGGGGCTGG
>CAZIYA010000602.1:0-1665 GCA_964543355.1 uncultured Polaromonas sp. | reverse complement strand
TGGACAAGGTACCCGACGACTACCGGCGCCGCCAGACGCTGAAAAACGCCGAGCGTTACATCACGCCCGAACTCAAGGCTTTCGAGGACAAGGCCCTGTCGGCGCAGGAGCGTGCACTGGCCCGCGAGAAATGGCTGTACGAGCAACTGCTCGATGAACTGCAGGCCTTTGTTCCCGCCCTCACCCGCCTGGCGCGCGCACTGGCCTCGCTGGACGCGTTGTGCGCGCTGGCCGAACGCTCACTCACGCTGAACTGGACGGCCCCGCTGTTTGTGAGAGAGCCCTGCATCGAGATCAGTCAGGGCCGGCATCCGGTGGTCGAGGCGCGGCTGGCGGAAACCACAGGCGGCTCGTTCATCGCCAACGACTGCGGCCTGGGCGGCAAAAGCCGCATGCAGATCATCACCGGCCCCAACATGGGCGGTAAATCCACCTATATGCGCCAGGTGGCCATCATCGTGCTGCTGGCCAGTGTCGGCTCCTACGTGCCCGCCAGCGCTTGCCGCCTGGGCCCCATCGACGCCATCCACACCCGCATAGGCGCGGCCGACGACGTGGCCAACGCGCAATCAACCTTCATGCTCGAGATGACCGAAGCTGCGCAAATCCTGCATGCGGCCACACCGCACTCGCTGGTGCTGATGGACGAAATCGGCCGCGGCACCTCGACCTTCGATGGCCTGGCGCTGGCTGGCGGCATTGCCGCCCACCTGCACAACAAGACCCAGGCCTTCACGCTGTTTGCCACGCACTATTTCGAACTCACCGAGTTTCCGGCGCGCCACCACGCGGCGGTCAATGTGCATGTCAGTGCGGTCGAGTCCGGCGCCAACATCGTGTTCCTGCACCACATCGAGCCCGGCCCGGCGAGCAAGAGCTACGGTATTGCGGTGGCCAAACTCGCCGGTGTGCCCGCCGCCGTCGTCAACCATGCACGGCATGCGCTGGACGCGCTGGAAACCCAGCAAACCGCCAGCCGCGCGCAGGTGGACCTGTTTGCCGCCCCGCCCGAGCGCCCTGCCGCCGAGCCCAGTGCCGTGGAAAAAGCCCTCCACGGCATTGATCCTGACGCCCTGAGCCCCCGCGAAGCCCTCGACGCCCTTTATCAACTCAAAAAACTTTCCGCAGCGGATTGACCTACCATCGCTTCCATGACTTATTGCGTCGCCATCAAACTCAACGCCGGCCTGGTGTTCCTCTCCGACTCGCGCACCAACGCCGGGCTGGACCAGATCAGCACCTTCCGCAAGATGATCATTTATGAAAAGCCGGATGACCGCTTCATGGTGCTGCTGTCGGCGGGCAACCTGTCGGTGTCGCAGTCCGTGCGCGAGATTCTGCAGATCGAGCAGCTCAAGGACCCGGATGGCGGCCCACCCATCACCATCTGGAACGCCAAGAGCATGTTCGACGCCGCGCGGGTACTGGGCTCGGCCATACGACGCGTGCACGAGCGCGATGCGGACGACCTCAAACACGCGGGCGTCGAATTCAATGTCTCGCTGATTTTCGGCGGGCAGATCCGCGGCGAAGGCATGCGCCTGTTCCAGGTTTATTCGGCCGGCAACTTCATCGAAGCCACACCGGAGACGCCTTATTTCCAGGTCGGCGAATCCAAATACGGCAAGCCCGTGCTCGACCGCGTGATCACGCCCGCAACGCCGC
>CAZIYA010000601.1:0-1668 GCA_964543355.1 uncultured Polaromonas sp. | reverse complement strand
GCGTAGTCCAGCGCCAGCCCGTGCACCGCCGGCAGGCCGGAATCGATGGCGTGGCTTTTGTGGCCGGCGTCCACCACTGCGTGGCTGGCGCAGACGCTCATGACCTGGCTTTTGACAAACAGCGCGTGTTCGAAGGCTGGTTGTTCGGGGTCGGGTTCGTTGCCGGCATAGTCGCGGTCCATGAACAGGTAAGAGCCTGCCTGCAGCTCACCGTAGACGCCGCTGGCCGTTTCCAGCGCAAAGGTGCCGGTGCCTGCGCCGGTGACCAGCGGCACCGTGTGGCCGGCTGCCTGCAGCGCGGACCGGGTGGTCTGTACATGGGTAATCACCTGCGTTATCGCCGCCTGGCGTTCGGCCACGGTTCGCAAGTGCTGGGCACGCCCGTGGTAGGCCTGCAGGCCGCCAAACTGCAGCGCCGGCTGGCGCGCGATTTCTTCGGCCAGGGGCACAGCGGCGGCACTGGGCGCCAGGCCGCAGCGACCCTGCCCGACATCGATCTCGATGAACACGCGTATCAGTGCATGCTGGCCGTGCGCCGCCTGGGCCAGCCGATGCAGGCCTTCCAGGTTGTCCACCGCGATGGCCAACTGGCCGCCCAGCGCCTGCAGCTCCCTGGCGACGGCGACCACACGTTTGAGCTTGAAGGGCGAGACCACCTCATTGCTGATGTAGATGTTGTTCACGCCCAGCGCCGCCAGCGCTTCGGCTTCGGAGGTTTTCTGCACGCAGACGCCAACCGCGCCGCGCGCCATCTGCAGGCGGGCCAGGGTGGCGCTTTTGTGCATCTTCGCGTGCGGCCGCAGCTTCACGCCGTGTTGTGCCGCAAACGCGGCCATGCGGTCCAGGTTGCGCTCCATCGCGTCGAGGTCGATCACCAGCGCGGGCGTGTCGATGGCCGCAACGGGGCGGCCCAACAGGTCAGAGAGCAGATGCATCAGGCCGTGGTTTCATCAAGCGTGCCGTCGTCGAGGTGCTGGGTGTCGGCCCAGCCGACCAGCGTGAAGCCGTCCGGCGTCCAGAGCAGGCGGTTGATGGCTGCATTGCCCAGTGCCCAGGTGCGCGGCGCCTGGATGTCCAGCCGGGTGGCGGCACGGTACAGCACGTCCATCACGCCACCGTGGCCGACCAGCACGATCAGTTCGCCGGCATGGCGCGCCGCGAGTTTCTCGGCGGTGGCGACCACACGTTCGCGCAGCTGCAGCAGCGACTCGCCCCCGGCCGGTGCGAAGTTCGGGTCGCGGGTACGCCAGAGCCTGGCCTGCTCGGGCAACGCGGCTTCGATCTCTGCAAAGGTCTTGCCCTGGAATTCGCCGAAATGCCTCTCGCGCAGGCCGGGCTCGGCCACCACCGGCACGCCGGTGGCCTGGCCCACATGTTGCGCTGTCTCAAAGGCGCGCCCCAGGTCGCTCGCATAGATGGCGCTGACCGGCTCTTCCGCCAGCGCCTGCCCCAGGCGGCTGGCCTGCCAGCGGCCGGTGTCGTTGAGCCCGACATCGAGCTGGCCCTGGATGCGGGTATCCACATTCCAGGTGGTTTCGCCATGGCGAATGGCGAGTACGCGTGCGGATTCACTCATCGCGCCGCCTTGGATGTATGGAAGAACGCACAGTGACGAACGTAGGAATCCCCCTCTTTGCCAGCAGGGGCCGCGGGTCCGGCTTTGCCGGC
>CAZIYA010000600.1:0-1672 GCA_964543355.1 uncultured Polaromonas sp. | reverse complement strand
CGACATGCGCGTCATGGAGGAGGATGCCTATTTCGGCGTTTACTGCCGCCGTTTTGGGGTGCCGCTGATCGACGGCGGCACGGTGCGCCTGCCGCGCCTGGTGGGCATGGGCCACGCGATGGACCTGATCCTGACCGGGCGCAAGGTCGAGGCGTCGGAGGCACTACAAATGGGTTTGTGCAACCGGGTGGTGCCCACCGGCACGGCACGCGAGGCAGCGCTGGTGCTCGCGCACCAGCTGGCGGCGTTTCCCCAGAAGACCATGCTGGCTGACCGCCAGAGTGCCTATGCGCAGTGGGACTTGCCCTTGCCGCAGGCGCTCAAGCAGGAGTGGGACCGCGGCAGGGGCTGTATCGGGGAGGGCCTGCAGGGCGCAGCCCGTTTTGCCGGCGGCCAGGGGCGGCATGGCAAGTTTTAATGATCAAATTGACCTCTGGCCCTTATCTGGCGGGCGGAGGCAGCTATCACAACTATAGCGGACGCGGTAGTGACGAAGGCGGTACCGGCCGCGGCTGGCCGTTGTCGTCAATCGCCACATAGGTCACGCTGGCCTCGGTCACCTTGATGTAGCGCCCCTGCGAGCGGAAGCGTTCGGCGTACACCTCGACCTTGACCGTCATGGACGTGCGGCCCACACGCGTCAATTCCGAATAGAAAGACAGGATGTCGCCGACCCGCACCGGCTGCTTGAAGATGAACTCGTTGACCGCCACCGTGGCCATGCGGCCCTGGGCATACCGCGCTGGAATCACCGAGCCGGCCAGGTCAACCTGGGCCATGACCCAGCCGCCGAAGATGTCGCCGTTGGCGTTGCAGTCCGCCGGCATGGGAATCACCTTGAGCACCAGCTCCTTGTCGAGAGGCAGCTTGACACTCAGCGGGTCAGGGGGAAGGCTGGATTTGTCAGACATAGGCACAATCAGTATTGGAAAATTAAAACAACAGGACAATTGTCTCCGATGCGCTCTTATGCCCCCGCCGCTGAACCGCCCCCCGTCCCGGGCGCACCCCCCCAACCCGCGCTGAACCGTTCCGACTGGGCCACGCTGCAGCGCCTGTTTCCCTACCTGTGGGACTACAAATGGCGCGTGCTGGCCGCGCTGGCCTTCATGGTGGGCGCCAAGGTGGCCAACGTCGGCGTGCCGCTGCTGCTGAAAACCCTGGTCGATGCGATGAGCTTCAAGCCGGGCGATGTACAGGCGGTACTCGTGGTGCCGGCCGCGCTGCTGGTCGGTTACGGCCTGCTGCGGCTGTCGACCTCTCTTTTTACCGAGCTGCGCGAGCTGGTGTTTGCCAAGGCCACCGAAGGCGCGGCACGGCGCATCTCGCTGGAAGTGTTCCGCCACCTGCACGCGCTGAGCCTGCGTTTTCATCTGGAGCGGCAGACCGGCGGCATGACTCGCGACATCGAGCGCGGCACGCGCGGCGTGCACTCGCTGATCTCCTATTCGCTGTACAGCATCATCCCGACATTGATCGAAGTCACGCTGGTGCTGACGCTGCTGGCGGTCAAGTTCGACGTCTGGTTTGCCGGCATCACCATCATTGCGCTGGTGTTCTACATCACCTTCACCGTGACGGTGACCGAGTGGCGCACCAAGTTCCGCAAGGAAATGAACGAGCTCGACTCCTCGGCGCACAGCCGCGCCATTGACTCGCTGCTCAATTACGA
>CAZIYA010000599.1:0-1677 GCA_964543355.1 uncultured Polaromonas sp. | reverse complement strand
ATAGATGAGTGGGGCGAGCTTTAGCTAAATGTCGCTTACTTTGCGCGTAAAGTGGGACAGCCCTGGGCAGCGATGTTTCTTTTTACTGGACAAATCAAAAGGGATCGTTTATGTTTTGATGGGTGAGAACACCTGAAACGTCGGCATTGTTTGGCCTGTTCGGCAAAGCGCTTCCGCCTGAGTTTTTCGAGCAAATGCGCCAGAGTTTGCAATTGCCGGCTCGGGGCATCTATTCGCTTTCGGTGGTGCTCTGGCTGATGATGTGGCAGCGTCTGGACGGCCGGGGAAGTCTGGCGGCGGCGGTGCAGCAAGTGGTGCAAGGGGCCTTGGGGGATCTGCTGCCGCCGGACAAGCGGGTGCGCGAGCAGCGCGTTTCGAGCAATACCGGGGCGCTCAGTCGCGCGCGGAAACGGTTGCCGCTGGAGGCGGCCGAGGCGGTCTGCGACCGGATTTTTGCGGAGTTGATGCAGCCGCGCCAAGGGCACACGTGGCTGGACAGGGTGTTCCTGCTGGACGGTTCTTCGGTGCGGTTGCCGCATACGGCGGCGCTAGTCAAGGCCTGCCCGCCGGGCAGCAATCAGCACGGGGAAGCGCACTGGCCGATCCTGCGGCTGGTGGTGGCGCATCATCTGGGCAGCGGGCTGGCAACGCGCCCCTGCTGGGGTGCGATGTATGGGCCGGAAGCGGTGAGCGAGCAGGCATTGACCGAACAGATGCTGGAGCAGAAGCGTCTGCCTCCCGGGGCGGCGCTGATGGGGGACAGCAACTTCGCGGTCTTCTCGCTGGCGTGGGCCGCACAGCAACAGGGTTACGCTGTGTTGTTCCGCATCACTGAGCAGCGGGCCCGGAAGATTGCCGGCCAATTCTTTCCCCCGGCCAACAGCGAGCGCCGAGTGGAATGGAAGCCAAGTAAGGACGATCGCCGCGCGCATCCCCATCTGCCGCCAGAGGCGGTCGTGCGGGGCCGATTGATCGTAGCTCACGTGGAGGGAGAGGACGGCCAGACGATTAAGCTGTACCTGTTTATCACGCTGGAAGAGCCGCGCGAAGTGCTGACGGATTTGTACCGGCGGCGGTGGGACATTGAGTTGGACATTCGGTCCCTGAAGCAGACCCTGCGGATGCACAGCCTGAGTTCGAAGACTCCAGAGATGATGGAAAAGGAATTGCTGCTGGCCATCGCCGGCTACAACCTGGTGCGCAGCGTACAGATGGCCGCGGCACAACAGGCGAATCTGCCGCCACGACGCTTGAGCTTCTCCCGCGTTCAGGCCGTGGTGATGACGGCCTTGCCCCGTCTGGCTACCATCACCGATGCGACAGAGTGGGAGACTGAATACCAGAAAGTATTGCGCTGGGCGGCACAAGGCAAACTACCCAACCGGACCCGCCGCCGATCCTACCCAAGAGCAGTCTGGGGCAAAGGCGCGACCTTTCCCAAACACACGCCAAAGGGGGACGGGTCCAGTCGAAAATGACAAGAAACCAAAGTAAGCGACATTTGGCTTGGAGCCCCCGCCTTCCATTCGGGCAATAACGGCCTGAGTAGTCTTCATGTGCTGCGCCACCTGTTCCTGGGTCAGACCAGCGCGGGTGCGCGCCTCGATCAGAGCGGCGGCAAGCGAAAATTCCTCTCCCAACGCTTCATACTCGCTCCGGTACTTGGGATCCTTCATC
>CAZIYA010000598.1:0-1683 GCA_964543355.1 uncultured Polaromonas sp. | reverse complement strand
TCAGCCCTTCTTAATGCGCTCGGGGGTGTCGCAATTCGATTTGGAAATCAAGATTCCTTTCTGAATTTCCGGGCCTTCCTGGCTCAGTCGCGCACTACCAGGATAGGCAGGTGGGCATGCGACAGCACCTGCGCGGCAACACTGCCCAGCACGAGTTTTTCAAGGCCACGGCGGCCGTGCGAGCCCAGCACAATCAGGTCGGCGCCGATGGAACTGGCGGTCTCCAGGATGCCCCGGTAAATGGCATGGCCCTCGATGACGGACGCCTTGACCTTCACACCCGCCGCCTCCAGCACCTGCGTGGCGCCCTTGAGTGCTTCATTGGCTTCGGCGGTGGCCGCGCCCAGGTACTGCGCCTGTCCGTAGGCGAAGTCGGTGCCGACACCGCTGAAGGCGTAGGGGTCAATCACGTAAATGACCGTTACCTCGCTGTGGAAGGCCTGTGCCAGCCCGCACGCCTTGTCTACCGCCATCATCGAGGTGGATGAGCCGTCAACCGGCAGCAGGATGTGCTTGAACATGGTCAGGTCTCCTCAAGAATTCAGGCTTCGATCTTCACACCCTTCCAGAAGGCCACATGGCCCTTGATGTTCTCGGCCTCGGGTTTCGGGTCGGGGTAGTACCAGGCGGCGTCGGTGTTCATTTCACCGTTGACCAGCAGCGAGTAATAGCTGGCCTGCCCTTTCCACGCGCACATGGTGTGGTGGTTGCTGAAGGTGATGTAGTCGCGGTTGAGCGCGCTTTCGGGAAAGTAGTGGTTGCCTTCAAGCACCACGGTGTCGTCGCTTTGCGCAATGACTGCGCCGTTCCAGATGGCCTTCATACACTTCTTTCATGGATTGCTGGGGTCCGTTGCGCGGAGGAGAACGGGAATCGCGTGAACAATCTTCGCACACTCCGTGCGGGCCGGGAACGGCGCCCGAAAAAAGGCAAAAAGAAAGGCGTGATGGTCACCCATCACGCCTGCTTCGTGAAGCCGGCCGCCCGCGAAGGGCGGCGCAGAATCAGGCCATGCGCAGGTTGTTGCCTTCAACAATCACGCGCGAGCCTACCGGCACCGAGCTGGACACCTCGACGGTGCGGGTGGAGCCATCGTTCATGCGCACACGCACCTGGTAGACGGTGACCTTCTTCATGTTCTTCTCGATCTGGTTGCCGGCAAAGGCGCCGCCTGCCGCGCCAAGCACGGTCATGGCCGTCTTGCCGCTGCCGCCACCCACCTGGTTGCCCAGCAGGCCGCCAACCACGCCGCCGGCTACCGTGCCCAGGCCAATCGTGGTGTTGCCGACCGGTACGCCGTTGACCTGGCCCTGGCGCTGCACCGCGGTGACGGCTTCCACCGTGCCGCAATCGGCGCACACCACGGGTTTGGGTGCAGGCGCCTGTGCCACGGCAACAGGCCGGGGCTTGGCAGCCGGTTTTGCGGGTGCCGGCTTGCTGTCGGCGCTGGCCAGTTTGCTGGCCGTGCTTGACTGGGTCGTGGGGGCCATCGCCTCGGTGCCGCCAGGCTGGGCGTCAGACCGGTTCACCACCAGCGCGGCGGCCAGCGCCATCACCGTGACACCGAGCACCGCCACAATGGCGATGAGCGCCTTGCTGTGCTGCATGCGCTGGGAAAAACCGGGCTGGGCACCCGGCGTGGCCGGGACTTGATTGTTTGTATCCATGATGGGTACTCCTTGT
>CAZIYA010000597.1:0-1687 GCA_964543355.1 uncultured Polaromonas sp. | reverse complement strand
ACCCGATGATGACGCTCAACCCGGTGTTGCGGGTGGACACGCAGATGGTCGAGGCCATTCACGCGCATGAGAAAGTCAGCCCGGCCGCCGCCCGCGCGCGCGCTCAGGATGCGCTGGCGATGGTGGGCATCCCGTCGCCCGCCGAACGCCTGTTGTCCTACCCGCACCAGTTGTCGGGCGGCATGCGCCAGCGTGTGGCCATTGCGATTGCGCTGTTGAACCAGCCCAAGCTCATCATTGCCGACGAGCCCACCACCGCGCTCGACGTCACCATTCAGGCGCAGATCCTGTATGAGGTGCAAAAGCTCTGCCGCGAAACCGGTACCGCCATGATCTGGATCACCCACGATCTGGCGGTGGTGTCCGGCCTGGCTGACCGCATCGCCGTCATGTACGCTGGCCGGATTGTGGAGAGCGGCGCCACGGCAGACGTGGTGCACCGTCCTTCGCACCCCTACACGCAGGGGCTGATCAACTCCATTCCCACGCGCGCCACGCACGGCAGCCTGCTGCGGCAGATTCCGGGCATGACGCCGTCGCTGCTGCAACTGCCGCAAGGCTGTGCCTTCAGGCCGCGTTGCGGCTACGCCACCGACCAGTGTCTGACCGTGCCGCAGCCCACCGAGGCTGCGCACCACAAGACCGTCCGCTGCTGGCACGCGCTTGCCTGAATGGCCTGAACGCTACCTGAATGACCTGTATGGACGCATCCTTGACCCCCACCCCGTCAGCCGGAACGCCGCTGCTGCAACTGCGCGGTATCAGCAAACGTTTTGTCCAGCCCGTTGATCTGGCGGGGAAGATCGCCAACCTGCTGGGCGCGCACAATTCCCCCGCTGTGGTGCAGGCCGTGTCGGAGGTGGACCTGGACATCCATGCCGGCGAAGTGATTGGTGTGGTGGGCGAGTCGGGCTGCGGCAAGTCCACGCTGGGCCGCATCGTTGCAGGCATCAACCCGCCTTCGGCCGGCGATGTCAGCTACCAGGGCAAGAAGCTGGCCGACATGACCGCCGCCGAGCGCCGCGCCTATGGCCTGGGCGTGCAGATGATTTTCCAGAATCCCATGGCCTCGCTCAATCCGCGCATGCGTGTACTCGACATCATTGGCGAGGCGCCTGTGGTGCACGGCCTGGTGCCCGCGTCCGGCATGGCCGACTATGTGGCCGGCCTGATGCGGCAGGTGGGGCTGGACCCCGACTACGGCCAGCGCTACCCCCACCAGTTCTCGGGCGGCCAGCGCCAGCGCATCGGCATTGCGCGCGCGCTGGCGCTCAAGCCGCAGCTCATCGTGTGCGACGAAGCCGTGGCTGCGCTGGACGTTTCCATCCAGGCGCAGGTGCTCAATCTGTTTCTGGAGTTGCGCCGCAGTTTTGAGCTGACCTATCTGTTCATCAGTCACAACCTGGGTGTGGTGGGCCATGTGTCGGACCGCGTGGTCATCATGTACCTTGGCCGCGTGGTCGAGGTCGCGCCCACCGAGGTGATTTTCAGTCGCCCTAACCACCCCTATACGCAAGCCCTGCTGTCGGAGCTGCCTACGCTGGACACCCAGCGGCGCGACTACCAGCCCATCAAGGGCGAGCTGCCTTCACCATTGCGGCCGCCCACGGGCTGCGCCTTTCACCCGCGCTGCCCGCACGCCATGCCGCGCTGCCAGATCGAACTGCTCCCGCTGCGCACCCTGGCC
>CAZIYA010000596.1:0-1700 GCA_964543355.1 uncultured Polaromonas sp. | reverse complement strand
TGGATCGGGCTCGACCCCACGTCGGGCTTGCTCGCGGGCGAAGGCCACATCCCGCTGGCCTGCACGCCGGAGCCCTCGAGCGCGGCGCCGATTGAAGGTGGCGTCGATGAAAGTGAAGTCGAGTTCTCCCACCACATGGGTGTGCAGCGCATTTATGAATCGCCACGCGTCACCCAGCCCTATACGGAGGCGTTGTGGGCCGACGTGCTCAAGCTGGGTCACAAGGTGGACCAGGACCTTGTGGCCGGCGACGTGCGGCTGACCATGGGTGGCGAGCCGACCTTTGTTTCCACACACGACCGCGACGCGGCCGAATGGAACATCGACGCGCTGGGCCCGACCAAACGCGGCTACGCGACCGAACTCGTGCAGAAGCTGCGCGCCGAATACGGCAACGGCGGCTTCCTGCATTTCGGCCAGGGCAAGTGGTACCCCGGCGAGCAGTTGCCGCGCTGGGCGCTGAGCATTTTCTGGCGCAAGGACGGGCAGCCGGTCTGGCAGAACCCGGCCCTGTTCACCGACGAACGCAATACCAAGGACGGCTGCAACTACACCAGCCTGGATGCCCGGCGGTTTGCCGACATGCTGGCCAGCAAGCTGGGGCTGTCCGCCAAATACATCACCCCGGGTTATGAAGACACTTGGTACTACCTGTGGCGCGAGCGGCGCCTGCCCGTCAATGTGGACCCTTTCGACACCAAGCTGGACGACGCGATGGAGCGCGCCCGCCTGTGTCGTGTCTTTTCGCAGGGGCTGGACGCGGTGGTGGGTTATGTGCTGCCCCTGAAAGTGCGCGAGGCGAGCGTCGCCGGGCCGTCCCAAGGCGCGAGGGCCCCCTCGGGGGGCAGCGATCCACACGCAGTGGGAGAGCGTGGGGGCGACATCGGCGCAAAGGGGCAAGGCCCGCAATGGTTTACCGGCCCCTGGTTCTTCCGCGACGAGCGCATGTACCTGATGCCGGGCGACTCGCCCATGGGGTACCGCCTGCCACTCGATTCGGTGCCATGGGTGTCAAAAACCGACTTCCCCTACATGACCGAGGCCGACCCGTTTGCACCACGGGAAGACTTGCCGTCCACCGCTGCCCTGGCCGCGCGCTACAACACAGCCACCGGCCAGGCCGCACCCGCTTCCATGCCGCCGGCACCCGCAGCCGGCCACAACAGCGAAAGCCTGCTGACCCAGTACATGGCACGCTACATGACAGCCAGCGGCCCGCGCAACGAAGCCAGCCGTTTGCTGCAGTTCAAGCCGGCAACGGTCAGCACCGATACGCGTTTCGATCAAAGCCGGGGTGACCGGGCACAAGTGCCGCCCGCAAAAGCTACTCAAGTGGAGGAAGCGGCCCGCATACCCAAAAAAGGCGAGTCCGCCGCCTGGCTGACACGCACCGCGCTCTGCGTGGAGGTGCGCGACCCTTCACGTGCCAATGGCCCCCAGGACAAACCCAGAGCCGCCCCGAAAGAAAAAGGCGCCAAAGGGGAAACCGGTGCGCTGTATGTCTTCATGCCGCCGCTGGAGCGCCTGGAAGACTACCTCGACCTGCTGGCCGCCGTCGAGGCCAGCACGCAAGCCCTGGGCCTGCAGATCGTGCTGGAGGGTTACCCGCCGCCGCGCGACCCGCGCCTGAAAATGCTGCAGGTCACGCCTGACCCGGGCGTGATCGAAGTCAACATCCACCCGGCCCACAACTGGACCGA
>CAZIYA010000595.1:0-1704 GCA_964543355.1 uncultured Polaromonas sp. | reverse complement strand
GCCATCGCGATGTCGCTGGTGATCAGGTCGCCGGCAATTGGAATCACGGCCGTGTGCCGGATGGCACCGCCGGTGAAAATCGCCACGTCGGTGGTGCCGGCGCCGATATCGACCAGCGCCACACCGAGCTCCTGTTCGTCGCGGCTGAGCACCGACAGGCTGGAGGCCAGCGGGTTGAGCATGAGCTGGTCCACTTCCAGACCGCAGCGGCGCACGCACTTGATGATGTTTTCCGCCGCACTTTGCGCGCCGGTCACAATGTGCACCTTGGCCTCGAGCCGGATGCCACTCATGCCGATGGGCTCGCGCACGTCCTGCCCGTCGATGACGAATTCCTGCGGTTCGACCAGCAGCAGGCGCTGGTCGGTGGAGATGTTGATGGCCTTGGCCGTCTCGATCACGCGCGCCACATCGGCCTGCGTCACTTCCTTGTCTTTCACCGCCACCATGCCGCTGGAGTTGATGCCGCGTATGTGGCTGCCGGTGATGCCGGTGTAAACGCGGGCGATCTTGCAGTCGGCCATGAGCTCGGCTTCCTTCAGCGCCTGCTGGATGCTCTGCACCGTCGCGTCAATGTTGACGACCACGCCGCGCTTGAGCCCGTTGCTGTAGGCAATGCCCAGGCCGGCCAGCTTGAGTTCGCCGCCAGGCAGGACCTCGGCTACCACCGCCATGACCTTGCTGGTCCCGATGTCCAGCCCCACCACGAGATCTTTGTATTCTTTGGCCATATCTTTACCTTGTTGCTTTCCTGTCCTCTTTGTCGCCCAACACCGTGGTGGTGACGCCCCGCAGCTTGAGTGCATAACCATTGCTGTAACGCAGATCCGCCGATTCGAGGTCGCGCCCGAACTTGCTGGACACCTGCGTCAGCGTGGCCGCAAAGCGCTCTGCGCGGTTGTGAATCTCGTCCTGCGAGCCCAGCCCCAGCTCGACAACAATCCCCTCATCGAGCCGTGCCCGCCAGCTGCCGCGCGCTGTCAGCTCCAGCCGCGTCAGCCGCATGTCGATTTTTTCAAACACCGGTGCCAACCTGCGATAGGCCTGCAGGACCTGCGCGGACTGCCCCGACGGGCCGTTGAGCAGGGGCAGGTCATCGGACTCGACGTCGCCCTGGTTGGCCTCGAACACTTCGCCGTAGCTGTTGACCAGTCGGGCGTCCCCTTCGTGCCCCCAGAAGGCGATGGCCTGGTGTTCCTGCAGCAGTACCCGGAGCCGGTTCGGGAACTCGCGCTGCACCACCGCGCGACGCACCCAGGGCACGGCTTCGAAGGCTGCCTGTGCCCGCGGCAAATCGACGGTGAAAAAATTGCCTGCCAGCTTGGGCACGACCTTGGCGCGCAGCGTGACGGCGTTGTTGTGGCTCAGGTCGCCGCCGACCCGGATGGCCGAGAGCCGGAACAGGTTCTGCTGCAGCAGCCACGTCACCCCCAGCGTCACCAGCATGCCCGCAAACGCCAGCCCCAGCACCAGCGACGTGGTGTTCATGAGCTTGACATCCAGCGGTACAGGCAGGGCTTGGTTCACGCGGCGCCTCCCGGTGCGGGGTGATGGTCCAGCCCGGCCGTGCGCAGCACTTCCAGACACAGGTCTTCATAACTGATACCGGCGGCGCGTGCCGACATCGGCACCAGCGAATGCCCGGTCATGCCGGGCGAGGTGTTGATCTCCAGCAGGTAGGGCTGGCGGGTCTTGCCGTCAATC
>CAZIYA010000594.1:0-1708 GCA_964543355.1 uncultured Polaromonas sp. | reverse complement strand
CTGCTTGAGCATCATGCCGCCCAGCAGCGCGGCCAGTGGTGCCGAGCCGCCGAAGTGGGCGGCCAGTGCCGCGCCGGCGGCAATCAGGGCCAGCAGCAGGATGGCGGTGTTTTCGCTGGTGGGGCTCATCACGCGCAGCGCCGAGCGCAGGGCCAGCGCCAGGCCGGCACCCACCACCACCGACAGACCCAGCACCACGGCCACCGGGTAGAAGGTGTCGGTCAGGCTTTGTTCGCCGCGGCCCATCATGCCGGCGCGGGCGCTGCAAAGCGTCAGCGCGTACAGTGTGCTCAGGGTGGACAGCACCATCGCCCGTTCGGTCACCGGGCCCGAACCGCGGGTGTCCATGATGACGCGCGACAGCACCGCCGGCGAGGCGGCCATCGCCAGCAGGGCCAGCGGCTCTGCGACGATCTCCCGCACGCCGACAAATGTCAGTGCCCAATACACGAAGAAGAAAGTCAGTGTCGATTCGGCCAGGCTTTGCACCAGCACCATGGGGTTGTGGCGGAACCAGCGCAGCGGAATGCGGCCACCGGCCTCGAACAGGACCACGGCCACGCCGAGCTCCAGCAGAAACAGGCCCGTGCCCTGCAGTGGCCATACGGCACCGGTGAACCCGGCAAAACCGGCGAAGGCGCCGACCGCTGAATAGCCAACGACCTTGGGGATGCCAGCGTAACGCAGCACCAGGTGCCCGGTCAGGGCGGCCACGGCCAGCAGCATCGACCACTGCACGGTGGGCAGACCTGCCGAGGGCTTGATCCATTCGGCCCAGATGGCCATGACTTCATTCATGGATGAGTGTCTCCGCTGTTAATTGAAATTCATGCAGCTTCGCAGCAAGGTTTGTGCGAAGTGCGCGTATGAGGCGGGTGGCCGATGTGGCTGGGGACAGCCCGGGCGTGAAGCTGCTTAATTTACATCAGTTCACAGCTTTGGCCTGTAGGACAAGTACTGAGACCGGATAGACAGCGGGCTTGACAACGGCGCGTTATTCGGGGACGAAAAAGCTCCGGGGCTTGCTGCGCCAGCGTGCCCAGATCGCCGCGCGAATGCGTGCGCGGTCCACGCCGCTGACGTTGTGCGCCTGCAGCGCCAGCCTGAAGGCGAAATAAAAGCTCACGCCGAGATTGAGCGCACCGATCAGCGGAATGGCGGCGACGCACCACCAGAAGGCCGGTTGCCGCAACACCTCCCAGCCCAGCGCAGCGGCGGCAGCGGCGAGCTGGCCGGAAGACAGCGTGACGTGGCGCACTTCAAGCTCGACGCCGAAAAACCCGGTCATGGGCGGAATCAGCCCGAGCATGAAACCCAGGGCAATGTTGGAGGCGAAGCCCGAGATGTTGTCGCGCATGAAATGGGCCCAGCGCCGCGCGCGAGGGACACCCAGTGCCGCGGTGATGCGCGGGTTGTAGCGCATGGCCGAGGCCAGGTGGTACAGCACAAACCAGTTTTCGACCCAGCCGCCTATGATGCTGGCGGCGAACAGCACCACGCCGGTGAAGGCCGCCCACAGCAGTGTGGGCCCGAGCAGGCTCAAGTCGTGCAGCACATGTTCGGCCGCTTTCGCATCAATCATCGGGTGGCCGAGGGAGAACTGGATGGCCGCGCTGATCAGCAGCACCACCGGCACCACCACCAGCACGTTGCCGAGCACGGCCGCCACCTGCGAGCGCACCAGGTGGGTCACTTCAATCACAAACTC
>CAZIYA010000593.1:0-1709 GCA_964543355.1 uncultured Polaromonas sp. | reverse complement strand
GTCACGCGTATCGTCAACTTCGCGCACGGCTCATTTTTCATGGTCGGCATCTATGTGGCCTATTCCCTGGTGGCCACCCTGGGCGGCACGATCGGCTTCTGGCCGGCTTTGTTGCTTGCCGCGCTGGCCGTGGGTGTGCTGGGTGCACTGGTCGAAGTCCTGCTGCTGCGCCGGATTTACCGCGCGCCCGAACTGTTCCAGCTGCTGGCCACCTTTGCGCTGGGCCTGGTGATCAAGGACGGGGTGTTGTGGTTCTGGGGACCTGAAGAATTGCTCGGCCCGCGGGCGCCCGGCCTGACAGGCTCGGTGTCCATTCTCGGCCGGCAATTTCCGTCCTACGACCTGTTCCTGATCGTGGCAGGCCCGGTGGTGCTTGGCCTGCTTTGGCTGCTGCTGACAAAAACCCGCTGGGGCACGCTGGTGCGCGCCGCCACGCAGGACCGGGAGATGGTCAGCGCGCTGGGTGTCAACCAGGCCTGGCTGTTTACCGCGGTGTTCGCGCTGGGCGCGCTGCTGGCGGGGCTGGGCGGCGCACTGCAGCTGCCGCGCGAACCTGCCAACCTCGAGATGGACCTCAACATCATCGGCGCGGCATTTGTGGTGGTGGTGGTCGGCGGCATGGGCTCCATCCCCGGCGCCTATGTGGCGGCGCTGCTGATTGCCGAGCTGAAGGCCATCTGTATCTGGCTGGGCCTGGTGGAAATCTGGGGTATCAGCATTTCGTTCTCCAAACTCACCCTGGTGGTCGAGTTTCTTGTCATGGCCGTTGTGCTGGTTGCGCGGCCATGGGGGCTGTTCGGCCGGCCGCAGGCGGTCAGCCGGCACGCCGGCACGGCTGAGGAGCCGCTGCGTCCGCCGGACCGCTTGTACATCTATGGGGGCGCCGCCGTGCTGGCCGTGCTGGCCTTGGTGCCCGTGCTGGCTGCGCAGTCGCCTTATGTCACGGTGTTGCTGATTGATCTGCTGGTCGCGGTGCTGTTTGCGGCCAGCCTTCACTTCATCATGGGGCCGGCCGGCATGCACTCCTTCGGCCATGCGGCCTATTTTGGCCTGGGTGCCTATGGTGCCGCTTTGCTGGTACGCAGCCTGAACCTGCCGATGGAGGTGGCGCTGGTGGTCGCGCCGGCACTCGCGGCGCTGGGGGCTTTCATCTATGGCTGGTTCTGTGTCCGCCTGTCAGGGGTGTACCTCGCCATGCTGACCCTGGCGTTTGCGCAGATCACCTGGGCAATTTGCTATCAGTGGGATGCCTTCACCGGCGGCAGCAATGGCCTCACCGGTGTCTGGCCCTCCGAATGGCTGGCCGACAAGAAGATGTACTACTACCTGACGCTGGCGCTGGTGGCCGGGGCGGTGCTGCTGATGCACCGCATGCTGTATTCACCCTTTGGTTATGCCATGCGCGCTGCACGCGATTCGGTGCTTCGCTCCGACGCGATCGGCATCGACGTCAAGCGCCTGCAATGGGTGGCTTTTGTCATTGCCGGTACGTTCGCGGGCCTGGCCGGTGCGCTGTATGCGTTTTCCAAAGGCAGCATTTCCCCGGAAAGCCTGCATGTGAGCAAGTCCATCGACGGCCTGGTGATGGTGCTGCTGGGCGGTGTGCAGACGCTGGTGGGGCCCATCGTCGGCGCCGTCACTTTCACCTGGCTGCACGACACGGTGGCGCGCAACACCGACTACTGGCGCGCCATGCTGGGCGCCATCAT
>CAZIYA010000592.1:0-1710 GCA_964543355.1 uncultured Polaromonas sp. | reverse complement strand
TTACTTGGTTGGTTGAGGGTGTGTTGCACTTCAGATTTGAGCGGGCCAAGGGCTGAAGTCCCTTTTCATCAAAATAATCCACTGCAGCCGGCCGCCACAAGGAACACAGAGGGATTTACCATAACCCCATGCCCACCACCCACCTCCTCTACCTCCACGGCTTCCGTTCCTCCCCCAACTCCACCAAAGCCCGGCAGGTCGCCGCCTGGATGCAAAGCCGCCACCCCGGGGTGATGTGGTGGTGCCCGCAACTGCCGCCCTCGCCGCGGGAAGCGATGGAGATGGTGAGCCGGGGCATCGCCGGCTGGCCGCGTGACAGCATGGCGGTGATGGGTTCGTCGCTGGGCGGCTTTTATGCGACGCATGTGGCTGAATCCTGCGCCTGCAAGGCCGTGCTGCTCAACCCGGCAGTGAATCCGGCGCGCGACCTGGCCGGCTACATCGGAGAACAGACCGCCTGGCACGACCCGAATGAGCGCTTTTTCTTCGAGCCGCGCTTTGTGGACGAGCTGCGCGCCCTGGAATGCGGCCCCGTGGCACGGCCGGAAAACTACTTCGCCCTCATCGCCAAGGGCGACGAGGTGCTGGACTGGCGGGAAATGACCGGCCGCTACCCCGGCGCGCACATCCGACTGCTCGAAGGCGGCGACCATGCGCTGAGCGACTTCGAACGCCACCTGCCGGAAGTGATGGTCTTCCTGGAACTCGCGTGAGGCCAGCCCGGGGGCGGCTGATTACACTAGGAGAAGTAATTAAAGGATGCCGTTTTGTTTGTATTGTTTGAAGAGGCCGGCAAGTTTCTCGCCGGCCGCATTTTGTCCGAGGGCGACACCTCGCTGCAGGTCGAACTCGACTCGGGCAAACGTGTCAAGGTCAAGGCTGCCAACGCGCTGCTGAAATTCGAGAAACCTGCCCCGGCACAACTGGTCAGCGCCGGCCAGGCTTTGAGCCAGGAGATTGAACTCGACCTGGCCTGGGAATTTGCGAGCGAGGAAGACTTCGGTTTTGCCGACCTGGCGCGTGACTACTTCAGCGCCGACCCTTCGAAACCGGCCTCCACCGAGCAGCAGGCCGCAGCCCTGTTCCGCCTGTTCGAAGCGCCGCATTATTTCCGGCGCGCCGGCAAAGGGCGCTTCAGGAAAGCGCCGGCCGAAATTCTGCAGCAGGCCCTGGCCGCCATCGATAAAAAGAAACAGGTTCTTGCGCAGATCAGCGCCTGGGCCGAAGAGCTGGTGCAAGGCCAGTGTCCGGCGCCGGTGCGCGAGCAGCTCTACAGGATTTTGTTCAAGCCCGACAAGAACAGCCCCGAATACAAGGCCGTGGTCGAGGCCTCGCGCTCCGCACACAAGGCGCCGCTGGACCTGCTGCAGCAATCAGGCGCAATTGCCTCGCCCTACCAGTTTCACTGGAAACGCTTCCTGTTCGAAAACTTTCCGAAAGGCACGGGTTTTCCGGCCGTGCAGGCCCCTGCCATCAGCGACGAGTTGCCGCTTGCGGACGTGCGGGCGTTTTCCATCGACGATTCCAGCACCACCGAGATCGACGACGCGCTGTCGGTGCAAGGCCTGGGCAGCGGCACGGTCACGCTGGGCATCCACATTGCCGCGCCCGGCCTCGCGGTGTTGCCTGGCAGCCCGGTCGATGCCGTCGGGCGCGCGAGGCTGTCCACCGTCTACATGCCGGGTTACAAGCTGACCATGCTGCCCGACG
>CAZIYA010000591.1:0-1727 GCA_964543355.1 uncultured Polaromonas sp. | reverse complement strand
GATCGAGTCGCTCGCCGAAAACCTCAACGACTCGGTGGTGGCGCCCATCTTCTGGTTCTTGCTGTTCGGTTTGCCGGGTGCTGCCGTTTACCGCTTTGCCAATACGGCCGACGCGATGTGGGGCTACCGGGGTGAATGGGAATGGGCCGGCAAGTGGGCTGCGCGTGCCGACGATGTGTTGTCCTGGTTGCCTGCCCGGTTGACCGCTGCCCTGATATGGCTGGTTGCGGGCGAGTTTCGTCTGGCGGGCCTGCGCAGGGAGGCCGCGCAAACCCCGTCGCCCAACAGCGGTTGGCCGATGGCCGCCATGGCGCTGGCCCTCGGGGTTTGCCTGCGCAAGCCTGCGGTGTACGTCCTGAACAGGGCGGGCAGGACACCCCAGGCTGTGGACACGGTTTTGTCCGTGAATATTGCATCAAAAGTGGTTCTGGCCCTTGTTTTATGCACGCTACCAGCTACGTTTTTGATAGCACTTGGAGTGACCTGATGGAAGCCGGAAAAATGTTTTCAGCACGCAGCCACGGCGGCGCCGACGGCGAAGGCGTGCCGCTGCATGACTTCTCGACCAACAGCAATGCCTGCGGTCCGTGCCCGCAGGCGCTGCTTGCGGTGCAGCAGGCCGACGCGTCGGTGTATCCCGATTCCGGCTACACGGGTTTGCGCGCGCAGCTCGCTGCTTTTCATGGCGTGCCGGTGCAAAGGGTTCTGTTGGCGGGGAGTGCCAGCGAGTTCATCTTCCGTGTGAGCTCGCTGGCCGCGCAGCGTTCCGGTGCAGCGGTCTGGTTGCCGCCCTACAGCTATGGCGACTACGCGCAGGCCGCGCGAGCCTGGAAGCTGCCGGTGGTGGCGGAGCCAGCGCAGGCACAACTGCGCTGGGCTTGTGATCCCTCCAGTCCACTCGGTACGGCGCAGTCCGGGCTTGAGGAATTGGCTCCCACGTTCGGCACTGACGTGTCCTCACTGCCCCCCGAGGGGGCTGAACTTGTTCGGGGCGGCCCTTCGCTGCGTTCCCTGCCTGACAAGGCGGCGCTCTGTGTACTCGACCGCGCTTACGAACCGCTGCGTCTTGGTAAGGCTCCTGACTGGCGCGCCGAAGTCCTGCAGCAGTTCTGGCAGCTCTGGACACCCAACAAGGCGCTGGGACTGACGGGCGTGCGCGCTGCCTATGTGGTGGCCCCTCTTGGCGCTGAAGACCGGGTTGCGCAACTGGAGAGCCTGGCGCCTTCGTGGCCGGTGGGTGCACACGGGGTGGCGATGCTGCAGGCCTGGACATTGCCCACGGTACAAAGTTGGCTGGCGGACTGCCTGCCTGTGTTGGGTGAATGGAAGGCACGGCAAATTGCCTTGTGCGAAGTCTTGGGCTGGCGCTGCTTGCCCAGCGAGGCCAACTTCTTCTGCGCCCAGCCCGCCTTGCCGAAGGGAACGAGTCTGCAGGAAGCGCTGGCGCAGCTGCGCCGGCACGGGATCAAGCTGCGCGACACCACATCATTTGGCTTGCCCGGCCATGTACGCCTGGGCGTGATGGCGCCCGCCGCGCAAGACGCGCTGCACAATGCGTGGCAACACATCATCAAGAAGGCAGCATGAGCGCAAAAAGTGTCATGGTTCTGGGCACCACCAGCGGCGCCGGCAAAAGCTGGCTGACCACTGCGCTGTGCCGTTACTACGCGCGTCAGGGTCTGAAGGTCGTGCCCTTCAAGGCGCAGAACATGAGCAACAACGCCGCC
>CAZIYA010000590.1:0-1728 GCA_964543355.1 uncultured Polaromonas sp. | reverse complement strand
GCCAGGTCATGAGCGTCTGCACCAGCCATGCCGTGGTGGACGCCGGCCACAAAAGCCACGCCATCGATTCCGGCCTGCCGGCAGTGCACGGGCTGGCGCTGGACTATGCCAACGGCGGCGACGAACACGGCATCCTGCGCGGTGCGGTGCTTCCGGCCCTCGGCGACACCGTCTGGCTGATTCCCGGCCATTGCGACCCGACCGTCAACCTGCACGACCACCTGCTGGGCGTGCGCGGCGGCCTGGAGCACGGCAAGGTCGAGCAGATCATCAGGGTTGATGCCAGAGGCGCTTTGACCTGAACTGACGCAGGCGTCAGATGGCGATATTCGCCCCGGCGTCAGCGAGCCGTTCCAGCGTCTCCTCCCACCGGTTCAGATGTTCACCGTGCAGCGCAGTGCCTTCCTGCAGCACGGGCCAGAACGCCCAGCCGCGAAGACCGCTCCCCACAAACCACTGGCGGACGTTTTGCCGCACGACCCATTGCGGCGTGCGCCAGGGCCCCCAGGGCTCGGCGCTTCTTGCAAAGTCAGGTGTCTGCACCAGGGCGTCCGCAGCATAGGACAGCAGTCCATAGCGACGCGGCTGGCTGGGCTGGCTCGGGCCGTCGTCGCAAGTGGCGATGCGCGTCCGGTCGGCCAACGCCGCAGGCAGCAGTTCGCTGGTCGTGAGATGGTGGCCTGGTTCATTGGGCGTGCCTTTGACTGGACGCAGAACCGGCGCCAGGGTCCAGCCGGTCAAGCCGCTGCATCGCAAGGCCTGGGCCGCAACGCTGCCACAGACGTACTCGCCGGTCCATTGGTCCACAAGTGCAATCGTCGATGGCGGCACTGCCTTGCTCAGATAAATTTTCGATGGCAGCCGCACGCCCCACTCGCTGGAGGTGGGATGCAAGCTGTCCGCGCTCCAGGCCGCGCGGGTCGCCGTCACATCGGGGCGCGATTGGGCGATGGTGACGCGGCACACCAGTTCCAGATGCGATGCGGCATCGGTCTCCTTGCCGGAAAATTGCATGTCACGCAGCAGCGACAGCGATTCATCATGGTCCTGGGCACATCGCAGCACACGTGCGAGCACCGGACCGGTCGCGTCGAAAAACTTGGTGAACACATGTCCCACCGCCGCGTTGGGCCGCGCGCCGAGCGCCTGGGCCAACGCGGTGTCGGCTGCCAGTTCGCGGGACAACGCGGGAGAGCAAAGGGTCAGGCGCAGCAGGATTTTCATTCTTGTCGCGAGATCGCCATGACCTCGAAGTGGTGAATGGCGCTTTGTAGCACGCCCGCTGTCCGCCGGCGCCGGTCTCAGGGTTGGCGCTAGGTCGGCGCCAACCAACGCGGGCGACAATTCCAGACCATGACCCCTAGCCAAATCATCGTCCTTGCCACCCCGGTTTTCTTCCTGCTGATCGCGGTGGAGTTCGCCTGGGGCTATGCCAAGGGCCGCAATACCTACCGTCTCAACGACGCGATCAACAGCATCAGCCTGGGCATGCTGAGCCAGGTCAGCGCGGTGTTCACGCGGCTGTTTCGCGTCGGCATCTACACCGCCATCTATTCGTCGGTGGCGCTGTTTCCCGACGAAGCCTTCTGGACCACCTGGTACGGCTGGCTGATCGCCCTGGTGTTCTACGACTTCTGCTACTACTGGCTGCACCGCGCCGGCCATGAAAGCGCAGTCTTCTGGGCCGCGCATGTGGTGCACCACCAGAGCCAGGACTACAACCTCTCG
>CAZIYA010000589.1:0-1732 GCA_964543355.1 uncultured Polaromonas sp. | reverse complement strand
GCCGGGCCGGGCCCGGCGTAGCCGCGTTGGCGGCCTGCGCCGGCGCGGCAGCAAACCGCTGCACCGCAGGATTGCTTTCGCGCAGGCCGGTGGCCTTGAGCGCCTCCTGGTAGGCCTGCACCAGCTCTTTCTTTGTGGCATCGTCGGGCTGCCAGTAATTGAGGCGCACCGCGTCCAGCATGCGCTCCAGCGTCTGCGCGAAAGCGGCGCGATTGTCGCCCTCCAGCCACTCGCGCGTGCCGAGCTGGTACTGGTCGCGCACATACACGTTGTGCAGCGACTGCCAGTGGTCCTGGCGCACAGCCTGCGGCGCGGTCACCTGCCAGCCCCAGAGGAACTGCGCGGTCTTGAGCACCTGCAGGGTGCCGCTGTAGCCTTCGGCCTTCTGCGCATTGATCCATTGCGGATGCAGGTAACGGGTGTGCATTTCCTTGGTCAGCGCGCTGGCCGCGCTTTCGGTTTTGACTTCGCTGTTGTCACGCAGGTTTTGCACATAAAGCGCCGGGTCCTTGCCGGTCAGCTGGCGCACCGCCTGTGCAATACCGCCCAGGTACTGGAAGGGGTCGTCGCTGGTCAGCATGCCGTAGGTGTTGGACGTTCGCGAAAGCAGGGCTGCATCGACCTGCACCAGGTTGTTCGCATAGGCCTTGCTCCGCATTTTTTCCAGCGCCTGCCCCTGGGCCGGATTGTCACCCAGACCCTCCCCATACGCGTGGCCCATGCGCGCCATGTACAGGCTGGCCATCTCTGCGTCGCCGCCGCCCTTGCCGGCGGTTTTCCAGAGATCGGTGGAGCGCGCCGCATCGGACAGGCCGGTACTGTACGTGCCCTGTTCGTTGGAGAACACGCGCGCGGTGGACCAGCGCTGCGCCTGCGCGGCGCTGGCGCCGCCGGCCAGCATGGTTTTGGCGATGGCCTGTGAATTGCGCGCGACGAAGTTGTCGGCCTCGCGCAAGGCGGCCACCTGCTGCACGCCTTCATCGAGCCAGCGCATCACGGTCGGGAACTGGTCGCGGTAGGAGCCGGTCACGCTGAGCAGCACGTCGAGCCGCGGGCGTTTCAGTGTGCCTGCAGGCACGGTGTCCAGGCCCACCACGCGCCCCGCATCGTCCCAGCGCGGGCGCAGGCCCATGGCATGCAGGGCCTGGCTTTCCATCACACCCTGGTGCCGCATGGTTTCGCCGGCCCAGAGGGTGAAGGCAATTTTTCCGGGCCACTGGCCCTTGTTCTCTGCGCGGTGCTGCGCCATCCAGGCATCGAAGGCGGCCACGCCGGTGTCCCAGGCTTGACGGGTCGGCACGCGGCTGGGGTCAAAGCCGTAGAGGTTGCGGCCGGTCGGCAGGCTCTCGGGGTTGCGCACCGGGTCGCCGCCGTAGCTGGCGGCCAGGTGCCGGCCGTCGAGTGCTTTCAGGAAACCGCTGATCTCTTCGTTGTTGGTCAGCGCGGCATCGAGCTGGACGGCGCGCTGCGCCAGCGCCAGCAGCACCTGCGGGTCCAGCAGCTTGGCTTCGGCACGGTTCGGCACCGACGTCTTCGGCTTCTTCGCATCTTCGGCGCGCAGGTCCAGCCGGCTCGCGGCCTGCGGATCTTTCAAGGCCACCTGCAACCAGCGCGCGGGGCGCGACTGCATCAGGCGCGCGCCGTCGAGCAGGAACACCTCGTCGATGTCTTCACCGAGCGCCTCGATCAGCGGTTTGCGCAGGGTCTGCAGCACCGTCAGCAGGCGGCGCTG
>CAZIYA010000588.1:0-1744 GCA_964543355.1 uncultured Polaromonas sp. | reverse complement strand
CCCCATGATGTTCCCGGACTACCAGCATGTCTCCAGCCCGGCGGTGCGCGCCAGCTTCGAGAAAGCCTGGAAAGTGCCTGAAGGCTCGCTGGACGATCAGGTCGGCCTGACGGTGGTTGAAGTCATGCACGCCATCAAGAAGGGCGGCATACGCGGCATGTATGTGCAGGGCGAAAACCCGGCCATGTCCGACCCCGATGCCAACCACGCCCGCGAAGCGCTGGCGGCCCTGGATCACCTGGTGGTGCAGGACATTTTCCTGACCGAAACCGCCTACCTGGCCGACGTGATCCTGCCGGCCAGCGCTTTCCCCGAAAAGGACGGCAGCTTCACCAACACCGACCGGCTGGTCCAGATGGGCCGCAAGGCCATCAACCCGCCCGGCGATGCGCGCCAGGATCTGTGGATCATTACGCAGATCGCCAACCGGCTGGGCTGCGGCTGGGACTACAAACATGTCAGCGAAGTCTTCGATGAGATGCGCCACACCATGCCCAGCATTGGCGGCATCACCTGGGAGCGGCTGGACCGCGAGCATTCAGTCACCTACCCCTGCCTGAAGGAAGGCGACCCGGGCCAGTCGGTGGTCTTCGAGGACAGTTTCCCGCGCGAGTCCGGCCGCGCCCGCTTCGTGCCGGCCGACATCATTCCGGCCAACGAGCGACCGGACACCGAGTACCCCATGGTGCTGATCACCGGACGCCAGCTCGAACACTGGCACACCGGCAGCATGACACGGCGCGCCACCGTGCTGGATGCCATCGAGCCCGATCCGGTGGCGCTGGTGCACCCACTGGATCTGGCTGACATGAACGGCAAGCCCGGCGACGTGGTGACCATCGAGTCGCGCCGCGGCAAGGTTGCGCTGTATGCAAGGGCCGACGAAAGCTCGCCGCGCGGCGCGGTGTTTGTGCCCTTCTGTTATTACGAGGCAGCCATCAACAAGCTGACCAACGCGGCGCTGGATCCGTTCGCCAAGATCCCGGAGTTCAAGTACTGCGCGATCCGGGTCACACTGGGGGGCGTTCCGCCTGTGCAGGACAGCTACGGCGGCGGCCAGGCACTGCAAAACTCGGTCGCCCTGGCCGGCATCTGAACGCCCGGCCTGCGGCCTTGGGACCCTCTGCACAACTCCCGCCATGCGCGTTCGGATCCACAACGGGATGATTTGCTCGCCAACACCGTGCAGCGTGTGCTGAAGCACACGCAAGGGGTTTGGTGAGGAAAGCGCCCGTTTTGGTCCGAACCCGAAGGGGCGTGGTTTTGCGGGCGATCCGCTTCGTTACAAAACCAGGCAAGGCGTGCAGCCTTGCCTTGGGTTTTGCGCCTCACGGCTCATCCCGCAAAAGCCCCGCCGCGCACGGCGCGAGTTGTGCAGAGGGTCCCTAACCGTGGGCCCGGCGTGAATCAGCCGGCGCTTCGTCGCGCTCCTTCAGCCCGTAATCACGCGTCACCTCGGCGATGCGCAGCCGGTAGTCCCTGAACATGGTGCTGCGGCCGGCGTTCTGCGCGGCGCGGTGCGCCTCCAGGTTGCGCCAGGCCGTCAGGCAGGCGTCGTCGCGCCAGAACTGCAGCGACAGCAGCTTGTCGGGCTCCGTGAGGCTCTGGAAGCGCTCGATGGAGATGAAGCCGTCCATCTTCACCAGCTCGCTCTTCAGTTCGGCCGCCCAGTTCAGGTAGCCCTCGCGGTGGGCCGGGTCGGGCCAGACTTCAAAAATCACCGATATCATCTGGTTTCTCCTTT
>CAZIYA010000587.1:0-1748 GCA_964543355.1 uncultured Polaromonas sp. | reverse complement strand
GCTGCAGACGCCGGTGGCGCACCTGGTCTGCAACTTTGCAGACGGCGTGGACGGCAAGCCGGCCTTGCTGACACACGACGACGTGACCACCCTGTTCCACGAGTTCGGCCACGGCCTGCACCACATGCTGACGCAGGTGAACGAGCGCGATGTCTCGGGCATCAGCGGCGTCGAATGGGACGCGGTCGAGCTGCCCAGCCAGTTCATGGAAAACTTCTGCTGGGAATGGGACGTGCTCAAACACATGACCGCCCATGTGGACACCGGCGAACCCCTGCCGCGCGCCCTGTTCGACAAGATGCTGGCAGCCAAAAACTTCCAGAGCGGCATGCAGACCCTGAGGCAGATCGAGTTTTCGCTGTTCGACATGCTGCTGCATACCCAGTGGCAGCCGGGGAGCGATGTCATGGCGCTGCTGGCCGAAGTTCGCCAGGAGTATGCGGTGATCATGCCGCCGTCCTACAGCCGCACCGCGCATACATTCAGTCACATTTTCTCTGGTGGTTACGCGGCCGGTTATTACAGCTACAAATGGGCCGAGGTGCTCTCGGCCGACGCCTATGCCGCCTTCGAGGAGAGTGCACAAAGCGCCACACCTGCAGGTATAAACACCGATGCCGAAGCCCTGCCCAGCACCGTTACGGTAGAAACTGGCAGAAAATATCGCCAGGCCATCCTGGAAGCGGGTGGCAGCCGCCCGGCGATGGAATCCTTCAAGGCCTTTCGGGGCCGCGAACCCTCGATCGATGCGTTGCTGCGCCACCAGGGCATGGCGTGAGAGACCCCAAACGGAGCTGGTATGACCCTATCGAACGCTATTAAATTTGCAGCAGTCAGCGCAGCAGCGGTGCTGGTTTCTGGTACTTTTCCTTCCCTTTCCCAAGCCCAGCAGGTGTACCGCATCGTCGGGCCGGATGGCAAGGTGACTTTCTCCGACCAGCCGCCGCCGGCGGCAAGCAAGGCCAAAGTCACGGCCGCCAATGCCGGGGGCGCGGGTGGCATCGCCACCGCCTCACTGCCTTTTGAGCTGCGCAAGGTCGTCGGCCAGTACCCGGTAACCCTTTACACAGGTGCGAACTGCGCCCCTTGCGCTTCGGGCCGCTCCATGCTGACCACGCGCGGCATTCCCTTTGCGGAAAAAACCGTAACAACCAACCAAGACACAGAGGCCCTGCAGCGCCTGAGCGGCGACAGCTCCCTGCCCTTCCTGACCATCGGCAGCCAGCAGCTCAAGGGTTTTTCCGACGCGGAATGGACGCAGTTTCTTGATGCGGCGGGTTATCCGAAATCATCGGTGCTTCCGTCCAGTTACATCCAGACGGCTGCCACGCCCCTGGTCACAGTCGCCCCGGCGGCTGCGCCCGCCACCACTGCGGGTCGGGCACCGGGGTCGGCCGCCCCCTCCACCCCGGTGGTTCCCCCGCCAAGCAATCCCGCTGGAATCCGCTTCTAGGCCAGCCGGATCCTGGCGCGTTCAGCGCGGCAGCCAGCCCAGACCGGCTGAGGTGCCGCCCGGCTGACCGCCTTTTTTCGGGCGGTACTCGCAGCCCAGCCAGCCGTCCCAGCCGCAGGCCTGTGACACCTCGTCGATCACGCTGAACAGGTAGGGGTAATTGACTTCCCCGATGTCGGGTTCGTGCCTTTCCGGCACGCCGGCGATCTGGAAATGACCGACCCTCCCCGTGGGCAGGTACTGGCGGATCTTGGTCGCCACATCACCTTCGACGATCTGACGGGTGGTGGTGCCC
>CAZIYA010000586.1:0-1751 GCA_964543355.1 uncultured Polaromonas sp. | reverse complement strand
CTGGTAGTGGCCGGCGATCAAGCAGGCAAAGTCGAACTCGCCGGGGCGGTTGAAAGTCCAGATGAGGCCGCCGCGCTTGCCTGCACCCACGTGGGCCATGTAAGGCTCGTCGTGCTCCATGGCGGGAAACTTCAACATCATGGCGGCGTGTTCATCGAGCTCCTTTTTTGTGCCGATGACCAGTTCGTGCAGCAGCTTGCCTTTGTTGCGGATGACAAAACGCACGGTCTCACCCTGCTTGAAGCTCAGCTTGTCGGGCGTGAAACGCATGTTGTCGTCCATGGTCAGGGTCACGGTGCGGGTGACGGATTTGGCGTCGCCTGCGATGCCCCATTCCTTCTGCTCCTTGGTGACTGCAGCTGCCTTGTGCGTTTTGGGATCGTCTCCGTGCGCAAGGCTCAGAGTGGTGGCGCCCGCCAGCAGAACCGCCGTGACAGTACGATGGTATTTTTTCATGAGGCTCTCTTTCAGGTCAATGTTTGTGGATGGAGGCGGCGGCTGGCACGGCGGTATCGACATACCCCCCATAGCCGCGTAACTGCGCGTAGCGGGAGATCTGCTCCGGCTTCAACAGGGCGGTTTGCTGCAGGTGTGTTTCCAGGTGCGACTTGCGCAGCAGGGCCTGCAACTGGGCAATGCGTTCGGTATGGGCCGCCAGCCGGGTTGCATCGATCTGGCGCGACGCAAAAGCCTGGTCCAGCGCACGTTCGGCCTGCACCAGTTGCGCGCCCAGGTCCCGGGCCTCCGCCTTGTGACGGTTCATCAGCGCTTCGCTGGCCTGCTTCTGCTCGGTGCTCAGTTCGAGTTGCGCGGCCAGCTCCAGCGTGTGCATGGGTCCGGGGTAGCCGTTGAGTTCCGCGGCCTTGGCCAGCTCCATGCCCTTGCCGGCCAGCAGGTCGGCGGTCTGGACCGACGAGAGGGCCTTGATCTCGCGTGTCTGCTGGCCTGCATAGGGGCCGGCATTGTGCGCGGGCGCGTGAACATGTTGGCCAAATGTGCCTCCAGCCCCCATCAGTAAAGCGCTGGCAGCTATCAATTTGAGAGTAAGTCGGGTGGTCATGGGTGTCCTTTGAATCAGTGACCGGCATGGCCGGAAGGTTTGCGGATCTGGACCTGTGTCACGGGGCCTGATGAGGCCGCCGGCATGGCCTTGCTGCCGGCGCGCGGCCGGGCCGGGTCCGGCAGTGCGCCGGTCCATTCATAGGCGACTGTGCCGGCCGGGTGCTTGTACCAGCCGGGGTCCTTGTAGTCGCCGGGTTTCTGGTTTTTGCGCACCTTGAGCATGCTGAACATGCCGCCCATTTCGACCGGGCCGAAGGGGCCGGTGCCGGTCATCATGGGTGCGGTGTTCTCGGGGATTTCCATTTCCATCTCGCCCATGTCAGCCATGCCGCGTTCGCCCATGACCATGTAGTCGGGCACGGCCTTCTGCAGCTTCTTGATCAGGCCGCGGTGGTCCACGCCTATCATGGTCGGCACATCGTGGCCCATCGCATTCATGGTGTGGTGGCTCTTGTGGCAGTGGAAGGCCCAGTCACCTTCCTCGTCGGCCAGAAACTCGATCTGCCGCATCTGGCCTACCGCGACGTCGGTGGTGACTTCGTGCCAGCGTGTCGATTTCGGCGTGGGGCCGCCGTCGGTGCCGGTCACCACAAACTCATGGCCGTGCAGGTGGATCGGGTGGTTGGTCATGGTGAGGTTGCCCATGCGGATGCGCACCTTGTCGCCCTTGCGCACATTGAGCGTGTCTA
>CAZIYA010000585.1:0-1754 GCA_964543355.1 uncultured Polaromonas sp. | reverse complement strand
GCCCCGATCGCTGCGATCTCGGCACGGAGCGCCGGCACCACGATGGCCCGGGCGTCCTTGAAGGGGTTGATGCCGGCACTGGCCAGCCAGTAATACAGCCACATCGCGTGGGTGCCGGTGGGAAAGGTTTGCGCAAAGGTGTATTCGCGCTTGTCTGTGGCCATGAGTTTGGCCAGCGAAGCGGCGTCCACCGCGCCCTTGTCGGCGATTTTCTTGGACAGCGTGATGGCCTGGCCGTTGTTGTTCAGGCTCATCAGCACGGCCATGTCCTTCTTTGGACCGGCCGTGCCCATGTGCACGCCGTAGATCAGGCCGTACAGCACATGTGCAAAGTCCAGTTCGCCATTGACCAGCTTGTCGCGTACGCCGGCCCAACTGGCCTCCTTGGTAGGGATGATCTTGACGCCGTACTTCTTGTCGATGCCCAGCACCGAGGCCATCACCACAGAGGCGCAATCGGTCAGCGGGATGAAACCGATCTTCACTTCCTTCTTTTCAGGGGCGTCGGAGCCTTGCGCATAAACAACGGCACGCAAGGCCGGGCTGATGCCGGTGGCGCCGACGGCGGCAGCCTGCAAAACGGTGCGGCGCGTCAGTGAAGATTTCAGCAGTTCGGTCATGGTCGGGACTCCAGAAGTGAAAACAAAAAAAACAAAGCGAAAAACAAAAAAGGCGCTCGACCCGGGCAAACACAAGAGATGTGAATGCTGGGTGCGAACGCCTTTGTTCCTGGAGATATTCCTCTTCGCCGTTGAAGCGGAATACCTGGTGCCTACCTTTCAGCAAAAGCTGTGCCAGCTGGTGGCATTGAATTTTTCAGAAGAGAGGTTGTTGATGAAAAGTGCTTGCAGCCCTTATGTTGCGGGTGCAACATGCTACTTAATTAATAGCGACGGAGTGAAAGGCCGGGCAAGGAAGAGTGCGTTCAGGAGGCTGCACTGTATTTGTGCGCCGCACCATTTCGGCGTTGTGCGGGTCCCGGCCGGCCGGGGGCTCAGCCGAGCAGGTCGGCTGCGTCCAGGATGCGTTGCGCCACTTCGCCCAGGCGCAGTCCCTTGTCCATCGCCGCTTTGCGCAGCTTCTCATAAGCGTCCCGTTCATTGAGGTTCTGGCGCTGCATCAAGAGCCCTTTGGCGCGGTCTATCACCTTGCGGTCCTGCAGCTCGGTCCTGGCGTCGGCCAGTTCCTGGCGCAGGCCCTGCTCATGTTCAAAGCGTGCCATCGCCACGTCGAGGATGGGGCGTATGCGTTCGGGCGAAAGGCCGGCCACGATGTAAGCGGACACACCCGCAGCCACTGCATCTTTCACATGGCTGGTGTCGTTGTCATTGGTAAACAGCACAATGGGACGCCGCGCATCGCGCGTGGCCATCACCACGTGCTCGAGCGAGTCGCGGGCCTCGCTTTCGGCGTCCACAATGATCATGTCAGGCTGGAGCTGCGCCAGCCGCTCATACAGGAAGGTGTCGGCAGGCAGCACGGCGACAACGTTGTAGCCGTTTTCCAGCAGGCCGATGCGCAACTGGCGCGAGCGCTCGGCTTGCTGCCGGGCATGGACGTCCGTGGATACACCGTCCAGCAGGTCTGGGGCGATGATGACAAGGCGCAGGGACTGGGACGGCGTCATGGGTCCCCTTTGTGCAAGATTCGAGCCAGTGGGGCCCCCACGGTCGCGCACTTCGTGTAGCTCCCGAGGCCTTGCAGGCCGCGGCTCGCGAGACGCTTCGCCTCTGTCGCCTGTCCAAAGCTGCTCA
>CAZIYA010000584.1:0-1756 GCA_964543355.1 uncultured Polaromonas sp. | reverse complement strand
ACATGGAGCAGATCGGCGACATCATCGAACGCGTGCTGATCGACATCGAGGACAAGAAGATCAAGCCCGGCCGCAATTTTTCGGAAGCCGGCATGGCCGAGATCTGCGAGCTGCACCAGCGCCTGCTCGACAACCTGCGCCTGGGCATGAGCGTTTTCCTCAATGGCAACGTGCGCGACGCCAAAAAACTGCTGGAGGAAAAAGCACGTTTTCGCGACCTCGAGCGCGCCTACTCCAACACCCACCTGGGCCGGCTGTCCGACAACACCATGCAGAGCATTGAAACCAGTTCGCTGCACATCGACCTGATCAGCGACCTCAAACGCATCAACTCGCACATCTGCTCCATCGCCTACCCCATCCTCGACTCCGCCGGCGCCCTGGTGCCCAACCGCCTGCGCCACAGTGCTTTCAGTGATTCAGTGTCCCGCTGAGCCACGGGACGTTCCGGCATGAACCCCGACGCCGGCCAGTTGTGGCGCGCGCCGCGCTGGGCGCTGGCGGTGCTGCTGGCCCTGCTGGGCATGCTGGGTCCGTTTTCCATCGACACCTACATCCCCGCGTTTTCCGGCATAGCGCGCTCCCTGGGCGCCACGCCCGTCGAGATGCAGCAGACGCTGTCGGCCTACCTGTTCGGTTTTGCCTTCATGAACCTGTTTCACGGCGCGCTGGCCGACAGCTTCGGCCGCCGCCCGGTCGTGCTGTGGGGCATTGCCATGTTCACCGTGGCTTCGGCCGGCTGCGCGCTGTCGCAAAGCATCGGCCAGCTGGTGTTTTTCCGGGCGCTGCAGGGTTTGTCCACCGGTGCCGGCATCGTGGTCTCGCGTGCCGTCATCCGCGACATGTTCCCCCCGGCCCAGGCGCAGAAGGTGATGAGCCAGGTGACGATCTATTTCGGCGTGGCTCCGGCGATTGCACCCATCATCGGCGGCTGGCTGTTTGTGCATCTGGACTGGCATGCGATTTTCTGGTTTCTCACCGGCGTCGGCGTGCTGCTCTGGGGCGCCAACTACAAGTTGCTGCCGGAGACACTGCACATCACGCAGCGCCAGCCCTTCAATGTGAAACACCTGATGCGCGGCTACTGGCAGCTCGGCTCCAGCGCGCGCTTTTTCCTGCTGGCGCTCGCCAGCGGTGTGCCCTTCAACGGCATGTTTCTCTACGTCCTGTCAGCGCCTGAATTCCTGGGCTCGCACCTGGGTCTGGCGCCGACCGAGTTTTTCTGGTTTTTTGTCCTGACGATTGCCGGCATCATGGCCGGCGCCTGGCTCAGCGGCCGCATGGCAGGCCGGGTTGCGCCCAAGCAGCAGATCCGCCACGGCTTTGTGATCATGCTGGTGATTGCGGTGCTCAACCTGGCGGCCAACCTGCTGTTCCAGGCCCACGTGTCCTGGGCGCTGTTTCCGATTGCCGTGTTTGCCTTCGGCTGGGCCCTGATGGTGCCGGTGGTGACGCTGCTGGTGCTGGACCTCTACCCCGAGCGGCGCGGCATGGCGTCGTCATTGCAGGCCTTCATCGGCTCGACCGCCAACGGCATCGTGGCCGGCGTGATCGCGCCGCTGATCATGCACTCCACGGTGGCACTGGCTGCCGTGTCACTGCTGATGATGGGCATTGGCCTCGTGGCCTGGCTGTACCTGCACCGTCGCTGGCCCGAAATCGGAAGAAGTTAAAGCCCCCACGCTCCGCCGTTGCGCGGGTCGCTGCCCCCCGAGGGGGCGCTGCGCCTGCGGGCCGGCAAAGCCGGACCCGCGGC
>CAZIYA010000583.1:0-1757 GCA_964543355.1 uncultured Polaromonas sp. | reverse complement strand
GGGGGGCAGGGCGCTACACGCAGTGAGCAACCGTGGGGGGCTAATCAGTCCTGCCCTTCAGTGAGGGTATCCAGCTGGAATTTGCCGCTTTTGTGCCACAGCCAGGTGTCGGTGTAGACCACCTTGCCAATCCGCACCGGCGCCGGGAAAGGCGATGCGGCCTTGATCATGCGTTCGATCTCGGCAATCACCTCGGGGGCGTGACGTGGTGCCCGCATCCAGTCGAGCCGGGTCACGTTACCGACCTGGTTGATCTCCACGTTCAGCACGCCGATAGCGTAAAGCAGCGGCGGCATTCTGCCTTTGTAGATGCGGTCGGCATTCATGCCATAAAGATGGCTGGCGCCGCTTTCGCGGTAGGCGCGGGGCGTGGCAGCGGCGGAACTTCGCGCCGAACCTTTGGGGCCGGCAACCGGGCCTTTGACGATCGGAGGTGCAACCGGTTCCGGTGCTGCTGCTGGCGGGGGTGCCGTCTTGCAGGCGGAAACCAGGGCACCTGCGGCGGTGGAAAGCAGGGCCATGAGCCAGAAGCGGCGTTGTGAGGATTCAGGCATACATATCCTTATGTGGTTGCCGAAGGGCGCGGCTGCTATTGTGCAAGCTGCTGGAAGGGCGGCCGTGTAACAGGGAAACTGGCCGTGTTGTGCGAAATTATGAGATCCGCAGGCTCCCTGGCAGGAGCCGTGCGTCGGGGAGTTTCTACCGTGAGTCAGCTCAAGGAGTTGTTTCTGGCCCGCCTGGCCCATGAGCCGGCGGTGCTGGTGCAGGTGACGGCCACAGAAGGCTCTGTGCCGCGCGAGGCGGGGACCTGGATGGGGGTTTTCACCGAGGCGGTCACAGGCACCATAGGCGGTGGCCATCTGGAATACCAGGCCATGGCCATGGCACGCGCGCGCCTGCAAGGCGTGGCGGGTGATGAATCTGCCCGCTTTGTGCTGGGCCCTTCACTGGGCCAGTGTTGTGGTGGCGTGGTGCATCTGCGTTTCGAGCGGGTCGGAGCCCACGATGTGGCTGCCCTGCGCGAGAGGCTGGGCATGAATTTACAGCCTGTTGCGCTTTTTGGGGGTGGCCATGTGGGTAATGCGCTGATTCAGGTTCTCTCCAGCCTGCCTTTTGACCTCACCTGGATAGACAGCCGTGACAATATCTTCCCGCCCGCGTTGCCCGGGCACGTCACTTGTGAGCAGTCAGATCCGGTTCAGCGGGCGGTGCCCGGCCTGGCCGCGCAGTCGTGCGTGCTGATCATGAGCTTCAGCCATGCAGAAGACCTGGACATCGTGGCCGAATGCCTCAGGCGCCAGCGCGAACGCGGGGACCTGCCCTATATCGGCCTGATTGGCAGCAAGACCAAGTGGGCAAGCTTCCGCCATCGGCTGGAGGCGCGCGGCTTCAGCGAGGAAGAGCTGGCGCGGGTCACCTGCCCGATCGGCCTGCCCGGCATAAAGGGCAAGGAGCCCGAGGTGATTGCCGTGTCGGTGGCGGCACAGTTGTTGCTGCACTGTAGGGCCTGTTAACGCTATTTGTGCAAGATGCGTTGCGAGTCAAAAAGGCTCTGGGCAAGGCGAAAAACGCCGTCGGGGTGGCGCTGCGCAGCGTCCGTGCGCGAAGCTGTACAGCGGAGCAGCGCCATCAGCGGGCCTTCGCCGGGTCTCTTCGCGGCCCGGACGGCTACGGGCCGCCCCCCGACAAGGCTTTGCAACGTCGCGCAGGGCCTTTTTGATCGCAACCCGGAGGGAACGGGGTGAAAACAGCGCCAC
>CAZIYA010000582.1:0-1761 GCA_964543355.1 uncultured Polaromonas sp. | reverse complement strand
GCTTGAACATGCCCTTGCGGTAGAACGGGAATGTCTGCAGGTAGGTGCGGATCTTCAGCCAGCGCCCATACAGCCCCAGGGGTTCAAACAGGACAAAACCAATCAGCACCAGGCCGTAGACCAGGCCCTGCAGGCCGGGCGCCTGCCCGATGAAGTCCGGCAGGTAGTCCTTGACCAGCGCAATCGCCTGCGGCATCGAGATCAGGAAGATGGCGCCAAGGAAAGCCCCATGCACCGACCCCAGGCCACCCACCACAATCATGAGCAGCAGGTCAATCGACTGCAGGATGTTGAACTGGTCGGGCGAGATGAACTGCAGCTTGTGGGCATAGAGCGCCCCGGCAATACCGGCCAGCGCGGCGGACAGCGCGAACGACAGCGTCTTGTAGCGCGCCAGGTGGATGCCCATGCTTTGTGCCGAAATTTCCGAGTCGCGAATCGCCACGAAGGCGCGCCCGGTGGGCGACCGCAGCAGGTTGAGGATGGCCAGCGTGGCGCCAATGGCAATCACCAGGCAGAGGAAATAAAACTCCTCCCCGCTGCTTAGTTTCCAGCCGAACAGGTCGGGTGCCTTGATGTGGATGCCCGAGTTTCCGCCGGTGACGGACTCCCACCGTGCAAACACTTCCTCGACGATGAAGCCGAAGGACAGGGTGGCAATGCCGAGGTAGATGCCCTTGACGCGCAGGGCCGGCAGGCCGACGACCAGGCCCACCGCGGCCGACAGCCCCGCGGCGCAGGCCAGCGCAATGGGAAAGGGCACGCCGGCGTTGGTCATCACCGCCTGCGTGTAGGCGCCCACGCCGAGAAAAGCGGCATGCCCCAGCGAAAACAGGCCCGTGAATCCGGCGAGCAGCATCAGCCCCAGGCCGGCGATTGAATAGATCAGGATGAAGGTCAGCTGTGCCAGCCAGTACTCGGCAAAGAGCCAGGGCGCGGCGACCAGCAGCAACACCAGCGCGCTGTACCAGAAGATGTGCCCACCGTGCTTGGCAAGATTGATGTCCTGCCCGTAGTCGGTCTTGAAGATGAATCTCATGTTTGTATTTCTATTCGGCTATTCGAAAAAAGGCGGAGGTGGCGCGGCTGACAAAGAGGAAAAGCGGCACTGCCATGGCTAGACTTTTTTCCGCAGTTTTTCGCCGAACAACCCGTTGGGTTTGACCATGAGCATGATCAGCACCACGACGTAGGCGGCGACATCCTTGATGCCGTCTGGCGCATAAAAGCCGGCCAGCGATTCGACGATGCCGATGATCAGGCCGCCCACAATGGCACCGGGCAGGCTGCCGAAGCCGCCGACCACTGCTGCGGGAAAAGCCTTCAGGCCAATGAAGCCCATGTTGGCATGCACAAAGGTGATGGGCGCAAGCAGCAGGCCGGCAATGGCGGCCACAGCGGCGGCCAGACCCCAGACCAGGCCGTTAAGCCGCTTGACCGGGATGCCCATGTAGTAGGCAGCGAGCTGGTTCTGCGACGAGGCCTGCATGGCAATGCCCAGCTTGCTGTACTTGAAGAGTGCAAACAGGACCAGGCACATGACCGCCGTGCTGGCAATGACGACCATCTGTTCGACGTTGAGGATCAGGGCGCCCTGTGCATTGGCGTCACCGCCGATCTGCCAGATCAGGGATCGATTCTCGCACCCTACCGACCGCGGATCGTGATATAAACGCCACATCTTAACAGACCGAAAATGGGTTGATCTCGCGGTGATGATTCACTGAGGTTTCGTGAGTGGCTGTCATGATATGTTTAGGC
>CAZIYA010000581.1:0-1761 GCA_964543355.1 uncultured Polaromonas sp. | reverse complement strand
GGCTTCGATCAGCTCATAAATCGACTTGCCGTCCAGCGCCGGACCGGGAAACACCAGCTTGGCGCCGGTCAGCGCGGCCGAATACGGAATGCCCCAGGCGTTGACGTGGAACATGGGGACCACGGGCAGGATGGAGTCGCGTGCGCTCAGGCACATCACGTCCGGCAAGGCCGCCGCATAGGCATGCAGGATGGTCGAGCGGTGGCTGTACAGCGCGGCCTTGGGGTTGCCGGTGGTGCCGCTGGTGTAACACATGCTCGAGGCCGAGTTTTCGTCGAAGCTGGGCCAGGCGTAGTCGGGCGAATGCGGAGCAATCCAGGCCTCGTAGCTGCTCAGGTTCGGAATGCCGCTGTCGGCCGGCAATTTGTCGGCGTCACACAGCGCGATGTAGTGCTTGATGGTGTTGCATTTCGCATGGAAGGCCTGGACCAGCGGCAAAAAGGACATGTCGAAAAACAGCACCTGGTCCTCGGCGTGGTTGGCAATCCAGGACACCAGGTCCGGGTGCAGGCGCGGATTCAGTGTGTGCAATACACGGCCGGACCCGCTGACGCCGAAATACAGCTCCAGGTGCCGGTAGCCGTTCCAGGCCAGGGTGGCAATACGGTCGCTGAACTGCAGCTTGAGTGCGTCCAGTGCCTTGGCCACCTGGCGCGAGCGGCGCGCCACATCGCGATAGGTGTAGCGGTGAATATCGCCTTCCACGCGGCGCGAAACAATTTCTGCATCCCCGTGATGGCGCTCGGCAAAATCTATCAGCGATGAAATCAGCAGCGGCTGGTTTTGCATCAAACCCAACATGGCTTTGTCTCCTTTTTTTTGCCCGGTAAAAATTCTGTCCCATCCGGCTGTGCCGGAAAGGGCATGGTAACGCCCGCAAGACGGGGCCCCGGAAATTTCGGCCGCCCGTACGCCGGTGACACCACGGCGAACTATGGACCGGTGCTGTCCGGCGGGCAAGGTTTGTCGTTGCTACGACAGTTTGTAGGTACAAACCCGGGACCGGCAAAAAAGGCGCGGACACTGCACGGGCGAGGACAATCACAGCCATGCCCTTTGACGACAGCGTTTTCCCCCAACACCGCTTTCTGCGCAGCCAGCCGTGGTTTGCCGCCCTGTCCGCCGACACCCAGACCCGTCTTCTGGAACGCACCCTGACGCTGTCCGGCCATAAAGGGGACGTCATGCTGGCCGCAGGCTCGCCTGTCAAGGGCTGGTATGCGGTGCTGTCGGGGCTGGTCAAGCTGCAAAGCACCTCCCCCGCAGGCAAGGTTTCGGCCTTCCTGGGCGTACCCGATGGCGAGTGGTTTGGCGAGGGCTCGGTCCTGAAGACCGAGCCGCGCCGTTATGACGTGATCGCCTTGAGGGACACCGTGCTGCTGTGCCTGCCGCGTGCCCAGTTCGACGAATTGCTGGCCCACTGCCTGCCCTTCAACCATTTTCTGGTGGCTCATCTGAACCGGCGTCTGGGCCAGGCCATGACCATCATTGAGGCAGAGCGGCTGCGCTCACCGGAGCAGCGCGTTGCCTTGTACCTCAGCCGCGTGTTCTGGCAGGGCCGGCGCCGATTGGTGCTTTCCCAGGAAGAGCTCGGGCATCTGGCCGGGCTGTCGCGGCAGACAGTCAACCGCGCACTCAAGTCGCTGGAGCAACTGGGTCTGGTTTCACTGGAGTTTGGCCGGGTGGCCATGCTGGACGAACAAGGTCTGGCAGCCTATGCAGTGCGACTCGAGGATTGAGGCCCCCACGGTCGCTCACTGC
>CAZIYA010000580.1:0-1775 GCA_964543355.1 uncultured Polaromonas sp. | reverse complement strand
GCCTCGGCGCGTTCGCCCATCACCAGCATGCGCAGCGGGTCGTGCGGCACCATGGCCATGAAATCCAGGCTGTGCGGCATGGCGTCGAGTGCGTTCATGTAGTCGCCAAAACTCTCCCATGAAAATTTCACGCCTTCGGTCAGCGCCACGCCGGGGATGTCTTCCACGCCTTCCATCAGCTTGATCAGCCGGTCCTCGCTGCCCGGCCGAAGCGGTGCAAAGCCGACGCCGCAGTTGCCCATGACCAGCGTCGTCACGCCGTGGTGGATGCTGGGGCTGAAGGTTTCGTCCCAGGTGGCCTGGCCGTCGTAATGGGTGTGAATGTCCACAAAGCCGGGTGTGACCCAGGCGCCGCCGGCGTCCACTGTTTCACGCGCTTGGGCTGCGATGTGGCCGATGTCCACGATCAGCCCGCCCTGCACGCCGACGTCGGCCACGAATGGTGCGCCGCCGCTGCCGTCAACGACGGTGCCGCCCTTAATGAGCAAGTCGAGCATCTTTTCTCCTCCAGAACCAGACCAGTAACAGGCCACTGACGATGTGCCACATGCCCCACAGGCTGGCAATGATGACCATGCCCAGGTCCGAATTGAACTGTACGGCAATGATGCCCAGCGCCAGCCCCGAGTTCTGCATGCCGCCCTCGATCATCACGGCGCGCCGGTCGCGTTCGCTCACGCCCATGGCCTTGCTGGTGGCCCAGCCGAAGAACAGGCCGCTCGCGTTGTGCGCAATCACGATGGCCAGCATGGGCAGCAGGCCCAGCGTCAGCAGCTGGCGCTCCTTGATGAGGCCCAACACGATGAAAGCCAGCAGGGCCAGCAGCGAAAAGTTGCCCAGCGGCTTCTGGATGCGCGCTGTCAGCGCGGGCAGCCGATGCGAGAACAGCAGGCCCAGCGCCATCGGCAGGGCCAGCAGCACAAACAGGCTGATCCAGATGCCCGAGGGGTCGATGTCCAGCTGCTTGAGCCAGCTCGCCGTGGCCGGGTTGGCGGCCACCATCCAGCTGAAGTTGAAGGGCGTGGCCACCAGCGCGATCAGGCTCGCCACCGCAGAGACACTGACCGACAGCGCGGTGTTGCCGCGCCCGAGATGGGTGATGACATTGCTCAGGCTGCCGCCGGGGCAGGCCGCCACCAGAATCATGGCCGCCTCCACATTGGGCGGCAGGTCCAGCGCCAGGGTGGCCAGCCAGGTGCCCACGGGCAGCAGGATGAACTGCGGGATCAGCCCGCAAACGACGGCTTTGGGCGTTTGCGCGACGCGCCTGAAGTCGTCCAGCCTCAGCTCCAGCGCGACCGAAAACACCATCGTCGCCAGCACCAGGCTCAGGATCAGTTGTTGGGTTGTCATGACACTTTCCTTGTGCCCGAGGGTAAACCGTAAAAAGCTCCGTAAAATCAAGGGTTTTCGCGGGTTCAGGCCCGCGCGGTCCTTTACCTGCGTTTATCTGCGCTTACCCGCGGCCACGCGTCGCGGAACACCCAATCTATGTTGACCTTTCAGCAAATCATCTTGAAGTTGCAGTCCTACTGGGACGCCCAGGGTTGCGCTTTGTTGCAGCCCTATGACATGGAAGTCGGCGCCGGGACGTCGCACACTGCTACGTTTTTAAGAGCACTTGGCCCGGAGCCCTGGAAGGCCGCCTACGTGCAGCCCAGTCGCCGCCCGAAGGACGGCCGTTACGGCGAGAACCCGAACCGCCTGCAGCACTACTACCAGTACCAGGTGGTGCTCAAGCCGGCCCCGGAAAACATCCTCGACCTGTACCTCGG
>CAZIYA010000579.1:0-1780 GCA_964543355.1 uncultured Polaromonas sp. | reverse complement strand
AAGAAGCCTGGCGCTGGGTCGAGCCTGTCCTGGACGCCTGGCGACATGATGCGGATGGGCCGCGGCCCTACACGGCCGGCACCTGGGGGCCTAGCGCGTCGAGCGCGATGATTGCGCGCGACAACCACTGGTGGAGCGAGGAGTCTTGACCCCCACGCTTGTCGCTTCGCGTGCCTACGGCGGTGCGCTGCCCCTGGCACGAACAAAAGGGGCCGCTGCGCCTGCGGGCCGGCTAAGCCGGACCCGCGGCCCCTGCTTGGAATACGCCATCGGGAACGTAGTTCGCGACGTTTGGGGCTCATCCAGTGCTTGACCGCATCAAGGCTTGCCTGCCTTCGCTGGCACCAGCCGAGCAGCGCGTTGCGCACCTGGTGCTCAGCGATGCGCGTGCCTTTGCCAACCTGCCGGTGACCGAACTGGCCGCGCGCGCGCGTGTCAGCAAGCCGACGGTGATCCGCTTTTGCCGCAGCGTCGGTTATGACGGGCTGTCTGACTTCAAGCTCAAGCTGGCCGGCAACGTCAGCGAAGGCGTGCCTTTTATCCACCGCAGCGTCGATACCGATGACAAGACCGGCGACGTGCTGGTCAAGGTGATCGACAACACGGTAGCCGCCTTCCTGAAGTACCGCAATGACGCCAGCCCGGCGCTCATTGAGAGGGCGGCGCTGGCGCTGGTTGCTGCCTACAGGAACGGTCAGCGCATCGAATTTTTCGGCGTCGGGAACTCCGGCATCGTCGCGCAGGATGCACAGCACAAGTTCTTTCGCCTCGGGGTGCACGCCATCGCCTACAGTGACGGCCACCTGCAGGTCATGAGCGCTTCGCTGCTCAAGCCGGGTGACTGCGTGGTGATCATCTCCAACTCGGGGCGGACACGCGACCTGATGGATGCCTGCGACATCGCCCGCAAAAAGGGCGCCACCACCATCGTCATCACCGCCAGTGGCTCGCCGCTGGCCGCCGCCGGCCATATCCACCTGGCCGCAGACCATCCGGAAGGCTACGACCGCTACAGCCCCATGGTGTCCCGCCTGCTCCATCTGATGATCATCGACATTCTGGCGACCACGGTGGCGCTGCGTATTGGCGGGGACAAGCTGCAGCCCCTGCTCAAGGAAATGAAGAACAACCTTCGCAGCAAGCGTTACGCCTGAGCCTGCCATGAAAAAAGGCCCGCAGGCCTTTTTATAATATAAACAGCCTTCAGCCCTTTCCAGACGGGCGCCAGCAGCTATATAAACAATAGCACCTAAATGCGACCTTCTTCCACTGCATGGCAGGCAATCTTCACGCCCTGGATGCTCAGGAGCTGCGGCCGTTCAGCACGGCAGCGGTCATTGACGTGCGGGCAACGCGGGTGGAAGGTGCAGCCAGTCGGCGGACTCAAGGGGTTGGGCACTTCGCCCTGTACCGGTGTGCGGTCCCGGCCGATGTCGTGCATTTTCGGAATGGCGTCCAGCAGCATGCGCGTATAGGGATGCCTTGGCGCGGCAAACAGGGTCTGCTTGTCGGCCAGTTCAACCAGGCGGCCCAGGTACATCACACCGACCTGGTCACTGACATGGCGCACCACCGCCAGGTTGTGCGAGATGAACAGGTAGGTCAGTCCGCGCTCGCGCTGCAGGTCTTTCATGATGTTGAGCACCTGCGCCTGCACGCTGACATCCAGTGCCGAGGTCGGCTCGTCGCAGACCAGGAATTCCGGTTCGGTGGCGAGCGCCCGGGCAATCGAGATGCGCTGGCGCTGGCCGCCGGAAAACTGGTGCGGGTACTTGACCAT
>CAZIYA010000578.1:0-1784 GCA_964543355.1 uncultured Polaromonas sp. | reverse complement strand
TGACCATTGACCTCAGGCAGCCGGATAACTTCTAATGAAAACCGTCCACCATGTCTGCGCACATCTGTCCACCGTGTGTCCGGTCCGTACAGCGACGCAAAAGAAAGAAGGTCGGCCGCCGGGCAACCCCCGGCTTGCTGGCACACCAACCGGCTGGAGCTTGCCCACATGGATCCCGGATCAAGTCCGGGATGACGAGTCATGGGAAATTTCGCTATGAATTCAATAGCTGCTCGCGCCCTTGGCGTATGGGCCAGAGCCACATTTCATCAGTGAACCCGCGCCACCACCCCACTTGAAGGCCTCAAACGTCGAAAAATTTATAAGAAAAATGGTTATAGCCCTTATGCCACAAGCGCAAGCGGCTACAAATTCAATAGCAAATCAGGGGCCGCCATACAACCAGGGCATATCCAGCAAGCGCTCACCCAGCATCTTCATCGACAGATCCCGGCCCCAGCGCACCACCCCGGCCGCATGAAAAATCTGCCCATTGCGGATCGCGCGTTGTTGCACCCGCGCATTGCGCTCCCAACGATTCAGCGCGTAGCGGCTGAGCAAGGTGGGCACGTCGAAGGCCGGGTCCAGTGCCTGCGCCAGTGCACGGCCAAGCTCGGCGGCATCTTCGATGGCCATGCCTGCGCCTTGGGCCAGGTAGGGCCGCATGGGATGGGCAGCGTCGCCGAGCAACGCGACACGGCCGAGCGCATGCTGATAGGCGCCCTGCATGGGCGGGCGGTCGCACAGGGCCCAGAGTCGCCACGCGGGAATCGCTCGCACCAGGTCCTGCAGCGGCGCACAGCTGCCGACCAATGCGGCATGCAGGCCGGCACCATCGGTGCCCTGGTCCCAGTTGTCGAGATCATCCCCGCTGCGCCCTTCGACGATGCCGACCACGTTGAGCGACTTGCCGCCGCACACCGGGTACTGCACCACATGTAATTTCGGCCCCAGCCAGGCCGTGACCTGGCCGGAGCGCAGGGTTTCGGGCAGGTCGGCCTGCGGCAGCAGCGCGCGGTAGGCCACGTGGCCGGTGACGCGCGGCGGTCCATCGCCCAGCAGCCACTGGCGTACCGGGCTCCACAAGCCGTCGGCGCCGACCAGCACCTCACCCTCCACAGGCGGGTCGTCGCCGCTCTGCACAGTCACGGCTTCCAGGTTCTGCGTGAACCGGTTCAAGGTCCGGTTGAGCTTGAGCGTCACACCGGCCTGCTGCACCGCGTCCAGCAGCAGGCCATGCAGGTCGGCGCGATGCACCGTGGCGTAGGGCGCGCCATAACGCTGCGCCATCACATCGCCGAGCCGCAGCACACCGAGGGTTTCGCCTGTCAGCGCACTGCGCACTTCCAGGCGTTCGGGAAAAGCCGCCACACCGGCCAGCGCATCGGCCAGGCCCCAGCCATGCAACACCTTGACGACGTTGGGGCCGAGCTGGATGCCGGCACCCACCTCGCTGAACACCGGTGCGCGCTCGTACAGGCGCACGTCCCAGCCGGCGCGCGACACCGCCAGCGCCGCCGCCAGTCCGCCTATGCCGCCGCCGGCAATCAGGGCCTGCCTGAGCATCACGCCAGCAGTTGCCTGAGCACAAAAGGAAGAATGCCGCCGTGCCGGTAGTAGTCGACCTCGATCGGTGTGTCGATGCGCAGGATGACTTCCAGCTCCTCGCGCGAACCGTCTTCGCGCGTGACCACCAGCCGGGCCCGGCTTTGCGGCCTGAGCTCGGGGTCGGGCAGCACCTCGACGACTTCCTTGCCCGTCAGGCGCAGGGTCTGCCACGAATC
>CAZIYA010000577.1:0-1802 GCA_964543355.1 uncultured Polaromonas sp. | reverse complement strand
CAGGTGCCCGCGGCGTAGGGCCGCGGGCCGGACATGTCGTTGCGCCAGAACTCCATGATTGGTTCGACCCAGCGCCAGGCTTCTTCCTGCTCGTCGCTGCGCACAAACAGGTTCAACCGGCCGTCGATCACGTCCAGCAGCAGGCGTTCATAGGCGCCGACACGTTCGGTGCCGAAACGTTTGTCGAAGTCCAGGTCGAGCTGGACCGGCGCCAGGGTCTGGCTGGCCGCACGGCTGCCTTGCCGGTTGTCCTGGCCCTGCGCCAGCAGATGCAGCTCCAGCCCGTCCTTGGGTTGCAGGTTGATCACCAGCCGGTTGCCGGCTCCCTGCGGTGACTTGAAAATGGCATGCGGTGTCGGGCGGAAGTTCACTTCGATGTGCGCATCGCGATCGGCCAGGCGTTTGCCGGTCCGGATGTAAAACGGCACGCCAGCCCAGCGCCAGTTGGCAATCTCCGCGCGCAGGGAGACGAACGTCTCGGTCCGGCTGTCCGGGTTGACGCCGCTTTCCTGCAAATAGCCGGGTACGGCCTCGCCGTTGATGTTGCCTGCGGTGTACTGGCCGCGAATCACGTGTTGCTTCAGGGTTTCGGGTGTCCAGGCCTTGAGTGAACGCAGCACCTTGAGTTTCTCGTCGCGTATCGCATCCGCATGCGCATTGATCGGCGGCTCCATCCCGATCGCGCAGAGCAGTTGCAGCGCATGGTTTTGCACCATGTCGCGCAGCGCGCCGGTGCTGTCGTAAAACGCACCGCGTTTTTCAACGCCGAGTTCCTCGGCAATCGTGATCTGGATGTTGGCTATGGTTTCGCGGCGCCACAGCGGTTCGAACAGCGAGTTGCCAAAACGCAGCGCAAACAGGTTTTGCACCGACGGCTTGCCAAGATAGTGATCGATACGGAAGATCTGCTTTTCCGGCAGCACGCGCAGCACGGCTTCGTTGATGGCGCGGTTCGAGGCGAGGTCATGGCCCAGTGGTTTTTCCAGCACCACGCGGGTTTGCGGTCCATTGAGCCCGACGGCCGCCATGTTTTCGCAAATGGCCTTGAACAGCGTGGGCGCAGTGGCCAAGTACATCACCACAGTGTCGGCCTGGCGCTCCTTGAGCATGGAGGCCAGCTGTGCATAGTCGGCTGGGCCGGACAGGTCCATGCGCAGGTAGTGCAGCAGCGCGGCGAAACGCTCGAATTCGTCGCCGGTGGGGCGCTTGGCGAGCTCCACGCTGTCAAAACGTGAGCGGATCAACTCGCGGTACTGGGCATCGCTCATCGCATCGCGGCCCACGCCCACAATACGGCCGTCTTTGGGCAATGAGCCGTGGCGAAAGGCCTGGAACAAAGCGGGCATCAATTTGCGCCACGTGAGGTCGCCGGTACCGCCAAACAGGACCAGATCAAAGCTCATGTTTTCCTTTCCAGGCTGTCATGTAATAAAGTTTCACGTATTGTTGCCATAATGGTAACTCAATCGGGCTTTGGTCTTACAGTGCCATGTCCGGGGCCAACTTACACTTTCACCATGAACCAACTCGAAGCCCTCAAACAGTTCACCACCGTGGTGGCCGACACCGGCGATTTCAGGCAGCTCGACGCCTACAAGCCGCAGGATGCGACCACCAACCCCTCACTGATCCTCAAGGCCGTGCAAAAGCCCGACTACCAGCCGCTGCTGCTTGACACGGTGGCGAAATTCCGCGGTTGTGCGCTGGATGAAACCATGGACCGGCTGCTGGTGCGGTTTGGCTGCGAAATCCTTTCCATCATTCCAGGCCGCGTCTCGACCGAGGTCGATGTGCGTCTGAGC
>CAZIYA010000576.1:0-1804 GCA_964543355.1 uncultured Polaromonas sp. | reverse complement strand
CTGGAGCGAAGCGAAGGGACCCAGACCATCGGGTTGCCTTTCTTTTCCTTAGGTTTCTTTGGCGAGGCAAAGAAAAGTAAGTCGCCCGCCGGGGCGAGTCCCGGCTTGCAGGCACACCACAGCAGAGCAATCGAAGAGCCGGTCTCGACAAGCGGCCCGAGCAGACAAGTCAGGTGGCTATTGCTATAAATTCAATAGCTTTCTGCGCCCGTATCCAAAGGGCTGGAGGCCTAAAAGTCTTATAAATCCCAGTGTCACTCGCCCCAGGGCAACATCAAGGTCACGATGGAGAGCTTGGCGAACTCCGGCACGAATTCGTCGATGATGCGCTGCGGCTCCGGGCACAGCGTGCTGTCGGTGATCACGCCGAACTGCACGCCGCCGCCGTAGCTCAGGATGGAAACCCCGAGGCCGACATCACCCGACTGCGGTACCCAGAACATGCTTTGTTCCAGCGTCGCGCCGCAAAACTTGAGCTTTTCGCGCGGGCCCGGCACGTTGGTCATGACGGCCGTGGTCTTCTTGGAGAACAGGTTGAGCATCGCGTCCTGCGCCGGCTTGATCAGCAGCCCGGCAACCGCCAGCAGGCTGAAGGCCAGCAGCGGCTGGTAGCTGCCCTTGAGGGCTGCCATGCGGCGCCGCACCTCGTAAACGCGTTCGACCGGGTTGTCGACGCCGATGGGCAGCACCAGTGGCACCAGGCCAAAACGGTTGCCCAGTTTGTAGGCTTGCTCCATGGGCCGCAGGTTCACCGGCACCATGGCGCGGATTTCCTGGCCCTTGACGTCGTCGCCGTGCGACTTGAGGTATTCGCCAATGGCCCCGGCCACGCAACTGAGCAACACGTCGTTGATCGAGCAGTTCAGCGCCTTGCCGACCGCCTTGACTTCATCGAGCGGAATCGGCTGGCACCAGGCGACCTTTTTGGCCAGGCCCGGCTTGCCCTTGAGCCGGGTTTTGGAGTCGTCCGGCATCAGGGCCAGCGCGGCGCTGTCCTTGAGCACCTGCAGCATCACCTTGGCCATGTCCAGCGAACCGGCCATGCCTTTTTGCGGGTCGCTCAGCAGGTTCAGCGAACGCGCGGCGCCTTCGCCGGCGGCGCCCAGGGCCTTGACCGTGAGGTCGGTGAAGGGTTTGAGCAGGGTCTCGGCGATCCAGTCTTCGGCACCGCCGCCGCTGGCTTCCTTCTTCTTGCGTTCGGGGGGCGCGGCGCCGCCATCAACCAGCGACATGGTCACCGAAATCAGCGCAATGCCGTCGGCGATGCAGTGGTGGATGCGCACAATCATGGCGCTGCCCTTCACGCCGTCCGGCCCGGTGTAGTCCTCGACCAGGTGGATCTGCCAGAGCGGGCGCTTGCGGTCCAGCGGCTGCATGGCGAGGTGCGCAACGCGGTCCTGCAATGCTTCCTGCTCTTTGCCCCTGGCCACCTTCGGCAGCTTCTCGGCAACGACATGGTTCTGCAGGTCGAAGTAGCGGTCTTCCACCCAGGTGGCGCCGGCGGCGTCTTCCATCACGCGCTGGCGGAAGCGGGCGTATTTGAGCAGGCTGTTCTCGATGCGCTCACAGACCGCCGCGTGGCTGACGCCGGGCGTCAATTGCCACACGCCGACAATCATCATCAGGTTGGAAGGGGTGTCCATGCGCAGCCAGGCGGTGTCCACCTTGCTCATGCGCTCGCCCGACAGGCCTAGCGTGCCCGAGACGGCGCGGGTGACGTTTTTCTGAACGTTCTTCGCGACTTTTTTGCCCGCTGCCTGGGCCGAAACGCGTGTGACCATGAAAACTCCGTGAGCCAACCGCC
>CAZIYA010000575.1:0-1808 GCA_964543355.1 uncultured Polaromonas sp. | reverse complement strand
CTGCAGCAGGCCGGGCACGCCCAGCGTGGAGTCGGAGCGCAGTTCCAGCGGGTCCAGAAACTCGTCGTCCAGGCGCTTGAGCAGGCCATGTACGGGCTCCAGCCCCTGCAGGGTCTTGAGGTAAAGCTTGTCGTCGCGCACCAGCAGGTCGCTGCCTTCGACCAGGGTCAGGCCCAGGTAACGCGCCAGGTAGGCGTGTTCGAAATAGGTCTCGTTGTAGGGGCCGGGTGTGAGCAGCACAATGCGGCTTTCCTCCCCGTACGTGCCTGCCGGGCTGGCTGCCTTCATGCCATCCACTAATGCCTTGTAGGAGGCGGCCAGGCGTTCCACCTTCAGTTCGCGGAAGGCCTCCGGGAACAGGCGCGAAATGGCCAGCCGGTTCTCCAGCAGGTAACCCAGGCCGGAGGGTGCCTGCGTTCGCTGCGACACCACCCACCAGCGCCCATCCGGGCCGCGCGCCAGGTCAAAGGCGGTGATGTGCAAAAAGGTGCCGCCGGCCGGCAACACGCCGTGCATGGCGCGCAGGTAGCCGGGGTGGCCTTGCACCAGCGCTGCGGGCAGCAGGCCCAGCGCCAGCAACTGCTGCGGGCCATAGACGTCGGCCATGATGTGTTCCAGCAGCCGGGCGCGCTGGCGCACGCCGGTGGCAATCTGTGCCCAGTCCTGCGCCGACAGGATCAGCGGAAACAGGTCCAGCGACCAGGGCCGCTGGGGGCCGTTGGCGTCCGCGTAGACGTTGTAGGTCACGCCGTTGTCGCGGATCTGGCGCTGCAGGTTGGCGGTGCGGTGGTTCAGGTCGTCAAAGCCGTCGCCACCGAGGAAATTGAAGAAGCGGGTCCATGCAGGCGCCAGACTGGCAGGTGCGGGGTCGGCGGGACTTGTATCGGGGACGGGGGCCGGTGTTGCAGCAGTTCCGGCCAGCTGCAGCGATTGCTGGCTCTGGCTCAGGCCGGTGACGGGCGGTGCCTTGTCCAGCGTCCGGCCGTGCAACTCGTCAAAATGGCCGGCCGCAGCCGGCAAGGCCAAGGCCCGCGCCAGAACGCCGGGCGCTTCCAGCGCTGCCGCTGCAAAAAGTGAGTCGTTGTATTCCACGGTGGCCCAAGTATGCCTTCATGCCTGCGCGGCGAGCCGCGCAGGATGCCATTGCCCCGGTCTTCAGTGCACGATGGCACGGCTCCGAACCGCAATTGTTGCGGCCGCAAGACAAAATCAGCGCAGGTCCAGCGTGAACGGAAACTCGCGGCTTGGCTGTGCGGGCTGAACGCGGATTTTTCCGGGTGTGTGGCCCATCTGGAAGAAACGGTTGAGCCGCCGGCTTTCGGCCTCGTAGGAATTGACGGGCAGGGTGTCGTAACTGAGACCGCCCGGGTGCGCCACGTGGTACTGGCAGCCGCCCAGCGAACGTTCCATCCAGGTGTCCACGATGTCGAAGGTCAGCGGTGCATGCACACCGATCGACGGGTGCAGGGCCGAAGGCGGGTTCCAGGCCTTGTAACGCACGCCGGCGACATATTCACCAACGGTGCCCGTGCTTTGCAGCGGCAGGGCGCGCCCGTTGGCGGTGACCACATAACGGTTGTCGTTGAGGCCAGTCACATGCACTTCCACGCGTTCGAGCGAGGAATCGACATAACGCACGGTGCCGCCGGCCGAGCCTTCCTCGCCCATCACATGCCAGGGCTCGAGCGCGCTGCGCAGGGTCAGCTCGATGCTGTTGGCCTTCACCTGGCCGATCATGGGGAAGCGGAACTCGAAATGTGGTTCGAACCAGGCCATGTCGAAGCCATAGCCGGCTTCCTTGAGTTCGG
>CAZIYA010000574.1:0-1809 GCA_964543355.1 uncultured Polaromonas sp. | reverse complement strand
ACTGGCAAAGCCAGATCCGCGACCCCTGCTGGTGAAGAGAGAGCCCCGGCGGCCGTACGGGCCTGGGCTTCTACAGTTTCAGGCGGCTTGGACACGCGTGAACACCACGTCCCAGACCCCATGCCCGAGCTTGATGCCGCGGCTTTCAAACTTGGTGAGCGGCCTGTAGTCCGGTTTGGGCGCATAACCATCGGCACTGTTCGCCGTATTTTTCAGCAAAGGTTCTGCTTTGAGCACCTCAAGAATCTGCTCGGCATAAGGTTGCCAGTCAGTGGCACAGTGCAGGTAACCCCCGGGCTTGAGACGGGAAACCAGTTTGGATACCAGTGGCCCCTGGATCAATCGGCGCTTGTTATGCTTTTTCTTGTGCCAGGGATCGGGGAAAAAGATGTGTACACCGTCGAGGCTGCCGGGCTGCAGCATGTGGTCCAGCACCTGCACAGCGTCGTGCTGCAGGATGCGGATGTTGTCCAGCCCCTGTTCGGTGATGCGTTTGAGCAGCGCGCCGACGCCGGGTGTGTGCACCTCGCAACAGAGGAAGTTTTTTTCAGGCAGCAAAGCTGCAATCTGTGCAGTGGCTTCGCCCATGCCGAAGCCGATCTCCAGGATCGTTGGTGCGGCGCGTCCGAAAGCGGCTTCGATATCCAGCGGCGCTGCCGAATAAGGCAGGAGGAACTTCGGCCCCGCATCGGCAAAAGCCCTGGCCTGGCCGGCGGTGGTGCGTCCGGTACGCAGAACAAAACTGCGGATGGTGCGCAGATGGCTGGCGTCAGGCAAAGCGCCTTCTGGCGGGGCGGACGGCGGAGTGGTAGGGGGTTGAATCACCGGTCAATTTTAGTCGCCTGGCTCCAGAGGGCCACAGCTTGCTGCAGCCAGTCAGCGGGCGTTGGCGCAGCGATGCCCGCGGGAAGCCCGAGAACCTGTCTGGCCTGATCCAGGGCCTGCAGTGGCTGGCTGGTGTCCAGCGGCGTGGCACCGTTTTGTTTGGAGAGTTTTTCCCCGTTGGCACCCAGCACCAGTGGCGTGTGCAGGTAACGCGGCAGGGGCAGTCCCAGCGCGCGCTGCAGCAATATCTGCCGCGCTGTGTTGTCGGCCAGGTCTTCGCCGCGGACGATATCGGTGATGCCCTGTGCGCCGTCGTCAACAACCACGGCCAGTTGGTAGGCCCAGAGGCCGTCGGCACGCTTGAGCACGAAGTCGCCGACGGATTCCTCGACGTCCTGTTGCTGCGGCCCGAGACGGCGATCCTGCCAGTGAAGCAGCTGACTTGCTATTGAATCAGGAGCTGCTTGCGCCCGATCCATAAGGGCTGGAGGCCGATTTTGTTCAGTATTTCCGGTGAAGAAGCGCCAGGCGCGCGCAGGGCGGCCCTGAAGGCCCAGGCGACAGGTGCCGGGGTACACCAGCTCGCCATGGCGCGGCCGCGCCCGTCCACGTCCGGCCAGCGCCCGCTCGATGTCCTGCCGTGTGCAGGCGCAGGGGTAGGCCAGATGGGCGGTGACGAGTTGGTCCAGCGCTGCCTGGTAGTGGGCGCTGCGTTGCGACTGGTAAAGCGGCGGCTCGTCCGGCAGCAATCCGCAGGCTGCGAGTTGCTGAAGGATGAGGGTATCTGCGCCGGGCACGCAGCGCGGTGTGTCGATGTCTTCGATGCGCACCAGCCAGCGGCCCTGGTGGGCGCGTGCGTCCAGCCAACTGGCCAGTGCTGCGACCAGCGAGCCGGCATGCAGCGGGCCCGTTGGCGAGGGTGCAAACCGCCCTGTGTATTGAGCCCCCACGCTTGTCACTGCGTGTACTGCGCTGCCCCCCGAG
>CAZIYA010000573.1:0-1825 GCA_964543355.1 uncultured Polaromonas sp. | reverse complement strand
CGTGGTTGCCCGACGAGAAGGCAATGGCGCCGGCCCGGCGCTGCGCGGCGTCAAACTTCGACAGGGCATTGAAGGCCCCGCGGAACTTGAACGCCCCCATGCGCTGGAAGTTCTCGCACTTGAAGAAAAACTGCGCACCCCAGCGCGCATCGGCCGTTGCAGAACGCAGCACCGGTGTGTGATGCGCATGGCCTTCAAGCCGCGCGGCGGCGGCAACAACATCGTCGTAGGTAGGGAGCTGCATGGCGAGTGGGCTTTCATTCAATGGCTGGGAAAGACCATAGCTTAATCACCGCTGGCATACCGAAAGGCACAATCAACCCATGCTCGCCCTCCTCTCTACCTTCTCCTGGCAGGAGCTGCTGCACCACAAGTGGCGCAACGCCGCGGCCGTGGTGGCGGTGATGCTGGGTGTAGCTCTGGCGTTTTCGGTGCAGCTAATCAATGCGTCTGCACTCAGCGAGTTTTCGCAGGCCGTGCGTTCGGTCAACGGCCAGCCCGACCTGGAGCTGCGCGCGATGCGCGGGGTGTTCGACGAAGCGATGTATGCACGCGTGGCCACGCACCCGCAAGTGGCACTGGCCAGCCCGGTGCTGGAACTCAGCACCTATGCCGTGGCTGCCAACGGAAAACGTGTGGCGCTGCGCGTGGTGGGGGTCGATGTGCTGGTGGTGGCGGCGCTGGCGCCGGCATTGATGCCCGTGCCATCGGCCGGGGCCGAGCGGCTGGCACTGCTTTCGCCCGGCGCCCTCTTCCTCAACGCGGCAGCACGCCAAAGCCTGCCGGAGGGGCAGGTCCGCCTGCAAAGCGGCCTGAACCTGCTTCCTGCCCGGGTGGCGGGCAGTGTCGCGGCCGGTGGTGCGGCACTGGCGGTGATGGATATCGGCGCGGCGCAGGAACTGTTCGACCGCAGCGGCCAGCTCTCGCGCATCGACGTTCGCCTGCAGGCCGGCACCGATCGTGCCGCCTTTGTCAGCGCGCTGCAATTGCCAGCCGGCATCACGGCCACCGAGCCGGGCGACGACGCGCAGCGCGTGAGCAACCTCTCGCGCGCCTACCGCGTCAACCTCACCGTGCTGGCGCTGGTGGCGCTGTTCACCGGGGCCTTTCTGGTGTTTTCGGTGCTCTCGCTGAGCGTGGCCAAACGCGCGCAGCAGTTTGCGCTGCTCGGCGTGCTGGGGCTGACCGGTCGCGAACGCCTGCGCCTGGTGCTGTGGGAGTCGGCGCTGCTGGGCACCGTCGGCAGCGTCGCCGGCATAACACTGGGCACGGCGCTGGCCGCACTGGCCTTGCGCGTGCTGGGCGGCGACCTGGGTGGCGGTTATTTCTCCGGCATGGCGCCCGCGCTGCAATGGAACCCGGTGGCCGCCGCGGTTTACGGCCTGCTCGGCATCGCTGCGGCGCTGGTGGGCGGCTGGTGGCCGGCGCGCGTCGCCCAAAAGCTGCCGCCCGCACAAGCCCTCAAGGGCCTGGGCGCACCGCCGGCCGGCGGCACACCCTACCGGTTCAGCCTGCTGCTGATGGCTGCAGGCGGGCTGCTGGCGCTGAGCCCGCCGGTTTTGGGCATCCCGCTCGGTGCCTACCTGTCGGTCGGCTTGCTGCTGGTCGGCGGCATCAGCGCGTTGCCCTGGCTGATTGCCCTGCTCTATGACCGCATCGCGCCGCACGTGTCCCGCCGCCTCCTGCCGCTGCTGGCGGTGGAAAGGGCACGCCGTGTGCGCGGCAGCGCGGCGGTGGCCGTCAGCGGCGTGGTGGCCTCGCTGAGCCTGGCGGTGGCGCTGACGGTGATGGTGGCGAGTTTCGCGACTCCGTCACGCACTGGCTG
>CAZIYA010000572.1:0-1826 GCA_964543355.1 uncultured Polaromonas sp. | reverse complement strand
CGCACCAATACCTACGAACACCTGCTGCGGCTGTCCCTGGAATATTTCGGCGGCCGCCGCACCGGCGACCTGATGGCGCGCATCGGTTCGGAAACCGATCGCATCAATGTTTTCCTGTCCTTGCATGCGCTGGACTTTGCGACCGACGTGCTGATGATCCTGATGACCGCGGTCATCCTGTTTTCCATCAACCCCTGGCTGGCGCTGGTGACCCTGCTGCCGTTGCCATTCATCGCCTGGATGATCCACGCGGTGCGTGAGCGCCTGCGTACCGGTTTCGAAAAAATCGACCGGGTCTGGTCCGAAGTGACCAACGTACTGGCCGACACGATTCCCGGCATCCGTGTCGTCAAGGCCTTTGCCCAGGAAAAGCGCGAAGCCCAGCGTTTTCGCGACGCCAACAAGCACAACCTGATGGTCAACGACAAGCTCAACAAGGTCTGGTCGCTGTTCACGCCGACGGTCTCGCTGCTGACTGAAATAGGCCTGCTGGTGGTCTGGGCCTTCGGCATCTGGCTGGTGTCGAAGCAGCAGATCACTGTGGGTGTGCTCACGGCGTTTATTGCCTACATCGGGCGCTTCTATACCCGGCTCGATTCCATGAGCCGCATTGTTTCGGTCACGCAAAAGGCGGCGTCCGGCGCCAAGCGGATTTTTGACATCCTCGACCATGTCTCCAACGTGCCCGAACCGGCCAGTCCGGTGCCCATGGCGCCGCTGCAGGGCCGCATCGAGATGAGCAGCCTGGGCTTTCGTTACGGCAACCGCGCGGTGATACGCGGGTTGGACCTGTCGATCAAGCCCGGCGAGATGATCGGCCTGGTGGGCCACAGCGGCTCCGGCAAAAGCACACTGGTCAACCTGATCTGCCGCTTTTACGACGCAACCGATGGCAGCATCAGCGTGGACGGCACCGACATCCGGCGTTTCACCGTGGCGGACTACCGGCGCAACATCGGCCTGGTGCTGCAGGAGCCGTTTTTGTTCTTCGGCACGATTGCCGAAAACATCGCCTATGGCAAGCCGGGCGCCAGCCGCGCCGAGATTGTGGCTGCGGCCCGCGCCGCCCATGCCCATGAGTTCATCCTGCGCCTGCCGCAAGGCTACGACTCGCTGGTCGGCGAGCGCGGCCAGGGCCTGTCAGGCGGTGAACGCCAGCGCATCTCGATTGCGCGCGCGCTGCTGATCGACCCACGCATCCTGATCCTCGACGAGGCCACCTCCTCGGTGGACACGGAAACCGAGCAGGAGATCCAGAAAGCCCTCGACAACCTGGTGCAGGGCCGCACAACCATTGCCATTGCCCACCGCCTGTCCACCCTGCGCAAGGCCGACCGCCTGGTGGTGATGGACCGCGGCCAGGTGGTCGAAGTCGGGCCGCACGACGAATTGATGGCGAAACAGGGCGCCTACTGGCGGCTTTATGAAGCCCAGGCCCGCCAGGTGGATAGCGAAGGCAACCAGGACGCAGAAGAAGGCCGCATTGCGCTGGCCACCTCGCAGGCGGCCCACGCCGCCCAGCGCACCGGCAATGTCTGAAGGACCACGCATGACTTCCCCTCAAACCTTGACCGGTTCCGCTTTCCAGCTGGAGCGCCACGCCTCGGGCCGGCTGCTGCTGACCGACGGCAAGGGCGAGCAGCACCTGGGCGTGGTACCGGTGCGCGCTTTTCCGATTGCCGCACCCGATGAAGGTATTTCGCTTGTGGGCAGCGAAGGCCATGAACTGGTCTGGCTGGACAGCCTCGATGGCCTGCCAGCGACGCTGCGCAGCCTGCTCGAGGAAGAGCTCGCACTGCGCGACTTTGTGCCCGAGATCACGCGGC
>CAZIYA010000571.1:0-1839 GCA_964543355.1 uncultured Polaromonas sp. | reverse complement strand
AGCCGCTGACGAGAATCATGTCCTTCTTGCGGTCCACGATCGCGAAGAAGCCGCGCTCGTCCACCACGCCGATGTCGCCGGACTTGAAGTAGCCGTCCGGGGTCATGACCTTGGCGGTCTCGTCAGGGCGCTGCCAGTAGCCGGCCATCACCTGCGGGCCCTTGATGGCGATCTCACCCGGCTGGCCAGCCGGCACTTCGTTGCCGTCGTCGTCGAGCAGCTTGAACCAGGTCCCGGGAATCGGCACACCGATGGTGCCGGTAAAGGCTTTGCTGTTGGTCGGGTTGCAGCTGGCCGACGGCGAGGTCTCCGACAGGCCATAACCTTCGCAGATCGGGCAGCCGGTTTTTTCGAGCCACAGCTTGGCAACGGCGCTCTGCACCGCCATGCCGCCGCCCAGCGAGACCTTCAGGTGCGACCAATCCACGGTGTTGAAGTCAGGGTGGTTGGCCAGGCCGTTGAACAGCGTGTTGACGGCCGGAAAGCTGTGCACCTTGTGTTTGGACAGCTCCTTGAGCACGGCCGGCAGGTCGCGCGGGTTCGGGATCAGGATGTTCTTGCCGCCGGTGCGCATGCCCAGCATCATGTTCACCGTGAAAGCGAAGATGTGGTACAGCGGCAGCGCGCAGACATAGGTGGGCTGGACGCCGGATGTCATGCTGGACATGGCCGGGCCGTTCCAGGCTTCGGACTGCAGCACATTGGCGATCACGTTGCGGTGCAGCAACACGGCGCCCTTGGAAACGCCGGTGGTGCCGCCGGTGTACTGCAGCACGGCCACATCGTCGGGCTTGATATCAGGCCGCTTGAGCGTGCCGCGTGTGCCCTGGGCCACCGCATCATTGAAGCGCACCGCGGAAGGCAGGTTGAAGGGCGGCACCATCTTCTTGACGTTGCGCACCACGTAGTTGACCAGGGCGCCCTTGAGCATGCCGAGCTGGTCACCCATGGCGGTGAGCACCACATGCTTGACCGGTGTGTTGGCAATGCACTGCTCCAGCGTGTTGGCGAAGTTCTCGATGATGACGATGGCCTTGGCACCGGAGTCCTTGAGCTGGTGCTCGAGTTCGCGCGGGGTGTACAGCGGGTTGACATTCACCACGACATAACCGGCGCGCAGGATGGCTGCGACCGTGACCGGGTATTGCGGCACGTTGGGCATCATGATGGCCACGCGGTCGCCCTTGGCCAGGCCCAGCCCCTGCAGGTAGGCGGCGAAAGCCTGCGACAGGCTGTCCGTCTGGCCGAAGGTGATGTCCTTGCCCATGAAGCTGTAGGCCACGGTCGATGCATTTTTGGAAAAGCTCTCTTCCATGAGTGCCACCAGCGAGGCGTACTGCGACGCGTCGATGTCGGCTGGCACGCCCGGGGGATAGGCGCTGAGCCAGGGACGGTCGAGGGTGGATGCATTCATGTTTGTCTTCTCCAGATGACGATTGAACAACTGCCACGGATTTTCGTGGCGCACCCTCTGCGGGGCTATTGCGTTTTCCCCTAGGAAACAGGGAAATCGGAAGGGGAAGCCCCCTAATTCATGTTTTTCGGCAACCCGAAAGTGTTATCCCCGGCAGCTCACTCTATGGCCTTGCCCATGTCCTCGATCACTTTTTTGGCATCGCCGAAGACCATCATGGTCTTGTCCATGTAGAAGAGCTCGTTATCCAGCCCGGCGTAACCGGCCGCCATGGAGCGTTTGTTGACGATCACGGTCTTGGCCTTGTAGGCCTCCAGAATCGGCATGCCGTAAATGGCGCTGCCCTTCACATGGGCGGCGGGGTTCACCACGTCATTGGCGCCCAGGATGATGGCCACGTCGGCCTGGCCGAACTCGGCATTGAT
>CAZIYA010000570.1:0-1840 GCA_964543355.1 uncultured Polaromonas sp. | reverse complement strand
CGGCCGTCAAGCGTGAATGGCTCAACGTCGCCAAGACGCTGGAAGTCAAGCCGCTGCGCAAGGCCTTCCTGGTCATCCTGCCAGCCGCCGCGCCGACCATCCTGACCGGCATGCGCATCTCCATGGGCATCGCCTGGCTGGTGATTGTGGCCGCCGAAATGCTGGTGGGCGGCACCGGCATTGGCTACTTTGTCTGGAACGAATGGAACAACCTCTCGCTGACCAACGTGATTTTTGCCATCGTCGTCATCGGCGTGATGGGCATGCTGCTGGACCTGATGTTTGCACAGCTGCAGAAGTGGGTGACCTATGCTGAATGAGGCCACCCCTTCCAGCGCCGCACCGGGCCGGCCCTTCCTGCAGGTCGAAGGCCTGGCCAAGGCTTACCCCGGCACCACAGAGCCGGTGTTTGATGAAGTCAACTTCAGCATCGCCCGCGGCGAGTTTGTCTGCATCATCGGCCACTCGGGCTGCGGCAAGACCACCATTCTCAACGTACTGGCTGGGCTGGAAAGCGCCAGTGCCGGTCATGTCTTCATGGACGGCCGGGAAGTGGCCGGCCCCAGCCTGGAGCGTGGCGTCGTCTTCCAGGGCCATGCGCTCATGCCCTGGCTCAGCGTGCGCAAGAACATCGCCTTTGCCGTGCGTTCCAAGTGGCCGGACTGGGACTCGGAAGAGGTGAACGAGCATGTGCAGAAATACGTGGCACTGGTTGGTCTGTCGGGAGCCATCGACAAAAAGCCATCGGCGCTGTCGGGCGGCATGAAGCAGCGCGTTGGCATTGCGCGCGCCTTTGCCATCGAACCCAAGATGCTGCTGCTCGACGAGCCCTTCGGTGCACTGGATGCGCTGACACGCGGCACCATCCAGGACGAGCTGCTGGCCATCGTGCGTGAAACGCAGCAAACCGTTTTCATGATCACGCACGACGTGGACGAAGCCGTGCTGCTGGCCGACAAGATATTGCTGATGAGCAACGGCCCGCAGGCGCGTGTGGCCGAAATTGTGCGCAACACCATGCCGCGCGACCGCCAGCGCGCCACCGTGCACCATGACCCGCAGTACTACCCGCTGCGCAACCACCTGGTGGACTTTCTGGTGGCGCGCTCCAAGGATTTGTCGCACGGCAAGGCGCCGGCGCACCCACCCACCGTTGAACCCGGTCGCGGCGCACTCGCCGACGCGCCGCCCTCCGTCACCTTGAAAGCAGTCGCATGAACACACCCTCCCAAGCCCGGCCGCCGCTGCCGCCCTTCACGCTGGAAACAGCCAAAGAAAAGGTGCAGAAGGCCGAAGACGCCTGGAACAGCTGCGACCCCGACCGCGTGGCACTGGCCTACACCGAAGACTCGGTCTGGCGCAACCGCGCAGATTTCTTCTCAGGCCGGCCCATGATCCGCGAGTTCCTCAAACGCAAGTGGGCCAAAGAGCTGGACTACCGGCTCAAGAAAGAACTCTGGGCTTTTACCGGCAACCGCATCTCGGTCCGCTTCGAATACGAATGGCACGACGACGCCGGCTTCTGGTTCCGCTCCCATGGCAACGAACAGTGGGAGTTTGACGAGCTGGGCCTGATGCGCCGCCGCGAGGCCAGCATCAACGACGTGCCCATCAAAGAGGCCGACCGCAAATTCCACTGGCCACGCCCCGTAGCCGTTTAACCCATCACTTATTTATTTACAACACGGAGAACAAACCATGAACCGCAACGACATCACCGAAAAAATCATCACCGTCAAAGTGAGCAAAGGCATCACTTGGGAATCAGTCGCCAAAAAGGTAGGCCTCAGCAAGGAGTGGGTCACCGCTGGCTGCTTGGGCCAGATGACGTTTGACGAGA
>CAZIYA010000569.1:0-1841 GCA_964543355.1 uncultured Polaromonas sp. | reverse complement strand
GGCGAGCATCAGCGTGGCGGCGGCGCCGCTGTGGTGTGCGGTTGCCGGTGTGGCCGGTGGTTTGCTGCTGGCCATGCGCCTGCCCTGGCACTGGCGCGTACTGGGCGTGCCGCTGATGCTGCCGGTGCTGCTGTGGCAGCCGCTGCGTCCGCCGGCCGGCGAATTCGAGTTGATTGCGGCCGATGTGGGGCAGGGCAATGCGCTGATTGTCCGCACCGCCGGCCACACGCTGGTGTACGACACCGGCCCGCGCTTTTCGCGCGAAAGCGATGCCGGGCACCGGGTGCTGGTGCCCCTGCTGCGCGCCCTAGGGGAACGTGTGGACATCCTGATGCTGAGCCACCGCGACGGCGACCATATCGGCGGCGCGCCGGCCGTGCTGGCCATGCAGCCGCAGGCGGCTTTGCTGAGCTCAATTGAGGACGGTCATGCGCTGCAGGCCCTGCGGCCTTCGCGCCGCTGTGCGGCGGGGCAGCGCTGGGTGTGGGAGGGCGTCAGTTTTGACGTGTTGCATCCTGCGGCGGCGGACTACGAGGCGCCAGCCAAACCCAATGCGATGAGTTGCGTGCTGCGCATCTCCAACGGCAAAAGCAGCGCCCTGCTGGCCGGCGACATCGAGCTGGCACAGGAGCAACGCCTGGTGGCCGCGGGGGCGGCACTGCAGGCCGATGTGCTGCTGGTGCCGCACCACGGCAGCAAGACATCATCCAGCGCGGCGTTTCTGGACGCCGTGAAACCCACGCTGGCGCTGGCGCAAAACGGCTACCGCAACCGTTTTGGTCACCCGGCGGCGCCGGTGCTGGAGCGTTACCGCGAACGCGGGATCGCCGTGGTGACTTCTCCGGTATGCGGCGCTGCCAACTGGTCCAGCGAGCACCCGGCCGAGGTCCGCTGCCAGCGGCAGACCGCATTGCGTTACTGGCAGCATCCGACTGAAGTCGCTTCGAAAGCCGTGCCCTGAATGCCGGACATCCCGCATAAATAATTGCCCATCTGTGAACGGCTGGCGCATTACTTGCTAAGCTAGTGCCATAACAATCCATTCGTAAACCTGCTGGAGACCAAGCTGATGAGCCGCCCCATGTTTGATGAAATGAATGCAACGGCGTCCAGCGTCCGCGAGCACTACCAGGCCTACCAGCGCTGGCTGGCCAGGCAGCCAGATCAGGTCATGCAGGCCAGGCGCGCAGAAGCCGAAATGATCTTCCGCCGCGTCGGCATCACCTTCGCCGTGTATGGCGACAAGGACGACGGTAACTCCGAAACCGGCGGCACCGAACGCCTGATTCCGTTTGACCTGATCCCGCGCATCATTCCCGCCCATGAGTGGGCCAGCATGGAAAGCGGGCTGATCCAGCGCGTGACTGCACTGAACCGCTTCATCCACGATGTCTACCATGACCAGGAAATCATCAAGGCCGGCGTGATCCCGTCCGAGCAGATTTTCCAGAACGCGCAGTTCCGCCCCGAGATGATGGGCGTCGAGGTGCCCGGCAATATCTATTCGCATATCAGCGGCATCGACATCGTGCGCGCCCCCAACGCGCAGGGCGAGGGCGAGTACTACGTGCTGGAAGACAACCTGCGCGTGCCCAGCGGCGTGAGTTACATGCTCGAAGACCGCAAGATGATGATGCGGCTTTTCCCCGACCTGTTCAGCGAGAACCGGGTGGCACCGGTCGCCCACTATCCCGACCTGCTGCTCGAAACCCTGCGCGACAACTCGCCGGCGCACCGCGCCGAACCGACGGTGGTGGTGCTCACGCCCGGCATGTACAACTCGGCCTATTTCGAACACGCCTTCCTGGCCCAGCAGATGGGCGTCGAGCTGGTCGAGGGGC
>CAZIYA010000568.1:0-1861 GCA_964543355.1 uncultured Polaromonas sp. | reverse complement strand
AACCCGGTAAAAACTGTGCTCGCCGGGGCCACTTTTCACTTCGACGCCTTCTGCCGCGCAGACTCCTGGCGAAGCCGACAAAGTGCACGGATGATCTGGAAATGGAATCAGACCACCAGCGCCAGCGCTGCGTAGTCGCCGACCCGCTCCTGCAAGCCGGCCGGAACCAGCACAAGCGTCCCGGTCAGTGCCGGCAGCTTGCCGGTGATCTGCGCCTGCAGGCGCGGCAACAGGTAGTCGCGGTGATGCCAGAACACACTGCCGCCCAGGCTGATACGCTGCAGATCCAGTGTCACCACGAGGTTGTACAAAGCCCGGCCCATGACCCGACATGCATCATCAATAATAGCCACAGCCCCCGTCTCTCCTGCTTGAGCAGCTATTAAAATAGAAGCGGCATCAGCGTAACCCAGCTTGGAAAAGCGCCGCGGCAGGGCATTGCCCGCCACCAGCGCCTCGACATCACCGATGTTGCCGCAGCCGCACAAGGCATCGCTGTTGTCGCTGACAAACATGTGGCCGGCATGGCCCGCGTTGCCGTTCTTGCCACGCAGCACCCGGCCGTCCACACACAGGCCGACACCGATGCCCGTGCTCCAGGTCAGGTAGGCGCAGTGGTCCACGCCCTGCAGCGCGCCCCAGCGGCGCTCGGCCTCCAGTGCAGCCATGCCGTCGTTTTCGACGCGCACGGAAGCGAAGGCCGCGCGCAGCGGCGCTTCCAGCACGGCCGTGGTCCAGTTGTTGGGCAAACCGCGCGCCGCGCCGGCCAGGCCGCCGCAGATATTGGGCGTTGCCAGCTCGACACAACCCTGGTTCAGCACAAACGGGCCACAGGACGCCACGCCGACCGCGGCAATGTCCCCGGGCCGGATCTGCGCAGCAACGCAGCTCGCATGGATCATGCGCAGCACCTGCTGCGCCAGGGCATCCGGGGCGCCCTCTTTGACCGTCGGCTCCACCCGCCGGCCCTGGACACCACGCTGGTCCACCACGCTGACCGCCACCTTGGTGCCGCCCACGTCGACACAGGCCACAGGCGCGGCACCCGCGGGCAAGCGAATGTCCGGGCCGGGGGAAGTGCTTGGCGATGTCGGGGTGGGAGAGTTCATGGATGACCTGTTCAAATCAACTGGCTGATCAGGCTGGCCACCAGGCTCAGGAAGATGGTGGTCGTCAGCGGGATGAACCACTCGCGGCCAAACAGCCTGAAACGGAAATCACCCGGCAGCTTGCCAAAGCCCAGCTTGTGCAGCAGGGGCGTGAACCAGCTGATCAACATCAGCGCCAGGAAAATCACCAGCATCCAGCGAATCATGGGGCTAGTTTAGGGCCTGCTGCGCCTCCCGGGCGCGCGGAAGAGGAAGTCCATTCTCTGGATGATTTGGGCTGCCCGTGGAATCCAAAGGCAGCTTCGACAGGCTCAGTTAGAACAGCTCGCAGCAGCGCAACAGCTACAGAGTATGGCTCCTGTCCCCCTGCCCAAACCCAAGCGCCTGCCACCCACTCCACGGACAGGCCTTCGAGTCAACAGCAAAGGCGATGACCTTGAACAGCTCACCCATCTCATGCTCATTGACAAGTTTTTGCACCATGGCCCGCTCGGCCAGTGGCACATCTTCCATGCCGTCGAGCAGGCCGCAGTTCAGCAGGAAGCGCGCCTGGCTGGTGTAGCCCAGCACCTGGAAACCCGCCTCCTGCCCGACCAGCGCGATGCCGCTGAAGTTGACGTGGGCCGTGATGTCTTTTTCGCCCACGTCCTGCAGTGCATCGGCATCCGCCAGGTGGCCGCGGTGGCACATGACCGTGTCCATGCTGCGCTGCGGGTGGTAATACTCGTGCTCGGGAAAACCGTAGTCGAGCA
>CAZIYA010000567.1:0-1882 GCA_964543355.1 uncultured Polaromonas sp. | reverse complement strand
GCAAAACCACCACCACGGTCAATCTGGCCGCCGGCCTGGCCAAGGTCGGCCAGCGCGTGCTGATGATCGACCTGGACCCGCAGGGCAATGCCACCATGGGCTCGGGCGTGGACAAACGCAAGCTCGAACTCACGGTGTACGACGTGCTGCTTGAATCCGCCTCGGTGCTGGAAGCCAGGGTGCACAGCGAGAAATGCGGCTACGACGTGCTGGGTGCCAATCGCGAGCTCGCCGGCGCCGAAGTCGAACTGGTCGATGTCGAGCGCCGCGAAAAGCGGCTCAAGCTGGCGCTGACGGACGTCGGCGAGCACTACGACTTCGTGCTGATCGACTGCCCGCCCTCGCTCTCCATGCTGACGCTCAACGGCCTGTGCTGCGCGCACGGCGTGATTGTGCCCATGCAGTGCGAGTACTTTGCGCTCGAAGGCCTGACGGATCTGGTCAACACCATCAAGCAGGTGCACGCCAACCTCAACAAGGACCTGGCCATCATCGGCCTGCTGCGCGTGATGTTTGATCCGCGGATCACCCTGCAGCAGCAGGTCAGCGACCAGCTGAAAGAGCATTTCGGCGACAAGGTGTTCAACACCGTGATTCCGCGCAATGTGCGGCTGGCCGAAGCGCCGAGTTACGGCCTGCCCGGCGTGGTGTTCGACCCGTCGTCCCGGGGCGCGCAGGCCTTTGTGAGCTTTGCCGAGGAGATGGTCCAGCGCATCAAGGCCATGTGATGGCTGGATGTATAGCCAAACAGGCTCCTGGCCCTTGTCTTACGGGCGCCGATAGCTATCAAATGCGTAGCAAAATTCCTTTTCCGGCATGAAGCCTTCGAACGTCCTGATCCTCCCCGGCTGGCAGAACAGCGGCCCCGACCACTGGCAAAGCCGCTGGGAGCGGGCGCACGGCTACCAGCGCGTCGAGCAGCACGACTGGATGCACCCGCTACGCGGTGACTGGATTGCGCGGCTCGAAGAGGTGCTGCTGACCTGCGACGAGCCCGCCGTGCTGGTGGCGCACAGCCTGGGCTGCATACACACGGCGGCCTGGGCCGCCCATTCGAAAAACACGCAGCGTGTCAAGGGCGCGCTGCTGGTCGCACCACCCGATGTAGAGCGCGAGGACATCCGGCCCATGCTGAGCAGCTGGGCGCCGGTACCCCTGCAGCCGCTGCCTTTTCCGGCGGTGGTGTTTGCCAGCAGCAACGACCCGTTTTGCGCACCGGCGCGGGCGGCGCAATTCGCCGCCGCCTGGGGTGCCCGAGGCATTGACGCGGGTCCGCGCGGCCATCTCAATGCCGACAGCGGTCTGGGCGACTGGCCCGAGGCCCACGAACACCTTCTTGAGCTGATGCGTCTGTGACGCTTCGCCTCCCCATCTGAACCAGAGAAAGACACGACATCATGGTCACCAAAAAACCCAAAGGCCTGGGCCGCGGACTTGAAGCCCTGCTGGGTCCCAAAGTGAGTGAATCAGCGGCGGAAGACAACGCCAACAGCAGCGCCACCAGCCCGGGCCAGCCGGCCTCGCTGCGGCTGGCCGACCTGGTCGCCGGCCAGTACCAGCCGCGCACGCGCATGGACGAGGGTGCGCTTTACGAACTGGCCGAGTCCATCAAGGTGCAGGGCATCATGCAGCCGATTCTGGTGCGGCGGCTGACCTCCGGCGCCAACGACGGCAAGTACGAAATCATTGCCGGCGAGCGGCGTTTTCGCGCGGCCAGACTCGCCGGCCTGGACAGCGTGCCGGTGCTGGTGCGCGACGTGCCCGACGAGTCGGCCGCGGCCATGGCGCTGATCGAAAACATCCAGCGCGAAGACCTGAACCCGCTCGAGGAAGCCCAAGGCCTGCAGCGCCTGGTCAAGGAGTTCGGGCTCACCCACGAGCT
>CAZIYA010000566.1:0-1889 GCA_964543355.1 uncultured Polaromonas sp. | reverse complement strand
TGCTCTTGCTCTTGCTCTTGCTCTTGTTCATGCTTGTTGCTCCTTTTTCTCATGGTTGTTGGTGCATCCGCTCACATCCGTTCGCCGGGCAACTGGCTGGCCTGCTTCACCCAGTCGGCCAACTGCGCTTCGTCGAACGGGTCGTCCTCGTGGATGTCGAGGTAGCGCACTTCCTTTTGCCTGGACTCGCCCGGCGGCACAAGCCGCAGCGACGTGCCGCGAAAGAATGCCACCTTGACGTACTTCGTGAAGACATGAATGCTGAGGAACCAGCCCTCGTCCCCGACACCGTACAGCGGCAAGTTCCATTTGACGGCCTTGCGCACGCCAGGGACGGTGCGCACGATGAGCGCGTCGAGGCGGCGCCCGACTTCGCTTTTCCAGCCCGGCATGGCCGCGATGTAGGCCTGCACCGGGGCGTCGCCGAAGCCCTTCGCGATCTGGGGGTTGCCGCCTGAAAGAAGCACCGGCTTTGCAGCCTTGGGGGGCGGCACCTGCGGCGCTGTCTTGCGCGGTTTGGCGGTGACCTTTTTTTCGGCCTTCGCCGGCGTCTCTGACGTACTTTTAGCCATTGCGTTCACTCCAGGGTTTGGCTTTGAATGGTGCCGGCAGGTTTCAATCCAACCGCGCCAGGATCTGCTCCAGGTTAGCGAAGAACTGCTGCCATCATGCCACTGGCCGCTGCCTACACCGCGAGCAAGACGGCCATCGAAGGGTTCGCCGAATCGCTCGCTCTTGAGCTTGCGCCCTTCAAGGACCGCATGAAACTGGTCGAGCCGGGTTACGGGCCGGGCACACAGTTCACGGCCAATGGGGAACAGTGCATGCAAGGCCGGATTCCCGAGGCCTACACCTCGTTTGCCCAGGCCATTTTTACGACGCTGGGCCAGCCGGCGGCCGTGACTACCGCAGCCGATGTGGCCGAAGCCGTGTGGCGCGCTGCGAATGATCCGGCTATGACGGGTATCCGGCGGGGACTGATGCAGTTGCGCTCGCCCGCAAGTGAGCGAGGGGATTACGGATCATGGATGCCCGAAGAGATCGCTACAAAACATGAGCCAGAGGGCCCAGACCGCGCATCCTGACAGTCTGATCGGAAGAATTCGATCTGCCGCCCTCCCACGAATGCGGAAGGTCGTCCGACTCAGCAGCTCTTCAGCATCCTGCTAGGGCAGAGTGTCGCGTTCGGCGAAGATGCTTGCCATTTCCGTCATGTTCTCGGTTCCCCATGTGCACAGCGGGACGATCGCGTCAGCCAGGCTGCGGCCGAGCGGGGTCAGCGCGTAGTCCACGCGCGGCGGCACCTCGTGGTAGTCGTTCCGCGCCAGCACGTGATCGGCCTCCAGATCCTTCAATTGCTGAATCAGCACCTTGTCGCTGACACCCTGGATCAAGCGCTTGAGCTCGCCGTAGCGCTTCGGGCCGTCGCGCAGGAAAAACAGGACCAGTGGTTTCCACTTGCCCGAGATGATGCGGAGCGTGGCGTTGAGCCCGCAGCCGGGATCGCAGGTTTGAGAAGGCGTCGTCATTTTTTTTTGATACTTACCTAAAAGTGCATACTTGTCTTCAGGTTAGCAGAACTGCATGTGTCCTCAAGCAAGCGAATCTCCGCGTGCTTACAACTTCAACGAAGGACATATGACATGAACAGACTGAATGGCAAGACCGCCGTGATCACCGGTGGCGCTACCGGCATTGGCCTCGCCGCTGCAAAGCGCTTTATCGAGGAAGGCGCCTTCGTCTTCATCTTCGGCCGCCGGCAGGAAGCGCTCGACGCCGCTGTGGCCGACCTCGGGCCCAATGCCCGCGCGGTGAAGGGCTCGGTCTCCGATCTGGCCGACCTCGACCGACTCTACGCGGCGGTGAAGGCCGAGCGCGGAACCCTCGAC
>CAZIYA010000565.1:0-1892 GCA_964543355.1 uncultured Polaromonas sp. | reverse complement strand
CGCCGGGCGCGAGGCGCGCCACGGCGGGGCCTACCTGCGCTACATGAAGCGCGCCATCAACAATTTCGGCAATGACGCCAAGGCCGCTTTTACCAAGGTCGGTGTGCTCATGGCCAGTGCCCGCCGCACTGCGCAGGCCCTGCATCCGACCAACCTGCATGTGAACAAAAGCCTGTTTCCGCGCGACACCATCCAGTCGCGCCTGCCCAACCCCGAATGGCTGGAGCACTGGCTGGACAAGCAGATCAACTTCGATGCCGTCTGGGAAGGCAAGGTGGTCGAGCGCATCCTGCACAACATGAGCCTGCTGATGAACCAGAGCTTCAAGACCGTGCAGGAACTCAACCGCTACCGGAAGGAGCTGAGCCGGGAAATCGCGGCCTCAGTCGCTCCGCCACCGGCGGTCACCGGCGCTTGATGTCCGATGGCGGCTTGCTGGTCGAGAGGGGGGCCACGGCCTTCCGGTAAAGTCGGGTGATGCAAAGCGCGTCGCCCACTTCCCCACCGCCTTTCACGAAAAAAATTGTCGCGCGCGCCGAAGCGGCACAGCGCGTGGCCGCGCTCCCGCAACCCGTGGTGTTCACCAATGGCGTGTTCGATGTGCTGCATCGCGGCCACGCCACTTACCTGGCCAACGCGCGAGCCCTGGGCGGCAGTCTGGTGGTGGCACTCAACACCGATGCCTCGGCGCGGCGCCTCGGCAAGGGCCCGGACCGGCCCCTGAACAATGAGGAAGACCGCGCGGTGCTGATGGCTGCACTCGAATCGGTGAGCCTGGTCACCTGGTTTGACGAAGACACGCCGCTGGAGCTCATCACCGAACTCAAGCCGGACATTCTCGTCAAGGGAGGCGACTACGACATGGACAAGCTCGCCGAAACCGCCGTGGTCAAAAGTTACGGCGGCAAGGCGCTGGCCATCCCGTTTGTCGATGGTTACTCGACAACAGCGCTGGTCAAAAAGATCCGGCGCCCTGCCTGAAGCTCAGTTTCCCGTCTTCAAAGGCTATTAAATCAATAGCTGCTTGCGCCCGCCAGATAAGGGCAAAGTGCCAATTTGACTTGCAAGCTGCGGCCGCAACGTCGTTGGCGCCCTGTTTACGGCGCTGGCAACTCCGCCGGCTTGGCGCTGGAGGCAATCGGCTGGCGTTCCAGCGGCTCGTAACGCCGGCCACGTAGCCGCGCCGCCAGCCGCCGGAAGCCGTGCTCGATGTCGTCGATGTAGGTGAACACCGCCGGCACCACCAGCAGGCTCAGCACGGTGGAGGTGATCAGGCCACCGATCACCGCAATCGACATTGGCGAGCGAAAACTCGGGTCGGCCGCGCCGAAGCCGATGGCAATCGGCATCATCCCGGCGCCCATGGCCAGGGTGGTCATGATGATGGGCCGGGCCCGCTTGTGGCAGGCGTCCAGCAGTGCCTCCATCCGGGTCATGCCGTGGTCGCGCCGCGCGACGATGGCGTACTCGACCAGCAGGATGGAGTTTTTGGTGGCAATGCCCATCAGCATGATCAGGCCGATCAGCGAAGGCATCGAGAAGCTCTTCTGCGCGATCAGCAAGCCCACAAAGGCCCCGCCCAGCGCCAGCGGCAAGGCAGCCAGAATCGTCACCGGGTGCAGGAAGTCCTTGAACAGCAGCACCAGCACGATGTAGATGCACAGCACGCCGGTGAGCATGGCCAGGCCGAAGCTTGCGAAGAGCTCGCCCATGACCTCGGCATCTCCGACGGTCGTCTGGCGCACACCCGGCGGCAGGGCGTTGAGGCTCGGCAGCCTTTGCGCGGCTTCGGTCACGTCCCCCAGGGGCTGCCCGGACAGCTCGATCTCGAAATTCACGTTGCGCGAACGATCGTAGCGGTCGATCACCGCGGGGCCGCTGGAGAACTCGAG
>CAZIYA010000564.1:0-1894 GCA_964543355.1 uncultured Polaromonas sp. | reverse complement strand
GCGGTGCTGGCCGATTTGCCGGGTTATGGCTACGCCGCCGTGCCCAAGGCCGCCAAATATCGCTGGCAGCAGGTGATGGGCAACTACCTGCAGACACGCGACAACCTCAAGGGCGTGGTGCTGCTGTGCGACCCGCGTCTGGGGCTGACCGAGCTTGACGAAATTTTGCTGGACGTGATCCGCCCGCGGGTCGAGGAAGGCCTGAAGTTTCTGGTGCTGCTGACCAAATCCGACAAGCTCAACAAGACCGAGGCAGCCAAGGCGCTGTCCATTGTGCGACTGCAGGCCGGCGGCGGCGATGTCAAACTGTTTTCTGCGCTCAAGCGGCAAGGCGTGGAAGAAGTGGCCCAGCACCTGTGGCAGTGGGCCCATCCGCCGGTCAAGCCTGACAAGGCAGCCAAGGCGGTGACAGCCCCGCCGCCGGAAGAAGAGCCCGGCGACGCCTGAGTCCGGCCCGGCCGGCAGGGCAGGATCTGCCGCTTGTGCATTTTTCATGAAAAAACTGCCTGCAGCCCAGAAAATACGGGCGCAGGCAGCTACTGAATGCATAGCATGATGATTGAAACCCGCCTGATTCCCCTGCCCCATGGCATCAGCCTGTCCTGCCGCATGGCGGGTGAACCGGGGCGGCCCGTCCTGATGTTCCTGCACGGCTTTCCGGAAGGGGCTTTTGTCTGGGACACCCTGCTGGCGCACTTTGCCAGGCCGGAAAACGGTGCTTACTTCTGCATTGCGCCCAACCTGCGCGGTTTCGGGACGTCGAGCGCACCGCCGGAGGTGGACGCCTACCGTCCCAAACACCTGATGCAGGACATCGCCGCGCTGGTGGCGGCAGTCTGTCCGGCCGACCAGCCCCAGCTTGAATGCCTGGTGGCCCACGACTGGGGCGGCGCCATCGCCTGGAACCTGGCTGCTGCGATGCCGCAGCTGATGAAAAAACTCGCCATCATCAACTCGCCCCATCCCGGCACGTTTTTGCGCGAGCTGCAGCACTCGCCGGCCCAGCAGGCCGCCAGCGCCTACATGAACTTCCTGATCCGTCCGGACGCCGAGGCGCTGCTGGCCAGGGATGACTTCCGCCGCCTGTGGCAATTCCTGACCAACGGCAGCGACCAACCGCCGGCCTGGCTCACGGACAGCGTCAGGGACCAGTACCGCGAAGTCTGGCGCGCCGGGCTCACGGGCGGCTGCAACCTGTACCGCGCGTCGCCGCTGCGCCCGCCCCGGCCCGGGCCACCGCACCACGATCCGGCCGCCACCGCGGTCACGCTGGCGCGCGAGCGCTTGATGGTCCTGCTGCCCACGCTGGTGATCTGGGCGCTTGACGACATCGCGCTACCGCCGGCGCTGATCGAGGGTCTGGCCGACTACGTGCCGGACATGCAGCTGCAGCAGGTGCCGGGCGCCTCGCACTGGATCGTGCATGAGCAGCCCGAACGGGTGGCCGGCTATCTGCAGGCCTTTCTGGGCCAGACCCGTTAGCTACTGTTTTTATAGCTGCTTGCGCTTGCCCCATAAGGGCTGGTGCCCGAAAACACTTGAGAAACTGGGCTGTTCGACCTAGTAGAGCGAGGGCTCGTCTTCCGGCCGGGTCTTGAACCGTTTGTGCACCCAGTAGTACTGCGCCGGCATGGTGTCGATGTAGGCCTGCAATTGGGCATTCATGAAGGCGGTATCCGCCACCGGATCCTCTGACGGGAAGTCTGTCCAGGCCGGCAGAACCTCCACCTCGTAGCCCCAGGATGTGAGGCGCGGCACCAGCGGCACCACCTTGGCGCGGCCCAGACGGGCGAAGCGGGAAAGCGAAGGCACGGTCGCTGTCGGTAAACCGTAAAACGGCACGAACACGGAATCGTCGGGACCAAAATCCATGTCGGGCAGCAGATACAGCGGC
>CAZIYA010000563.1:0-1905 GCA_964543355.1 uncultured Polaromonas sp. | reverse complement strand
CGGTGAAGTATTTGTTCTGGTAGTCGTAGTTGCCCTCGGGCGCAACAATGCGGATCACCGGCAGGGCTCGCGCGTCATCCCCGGTTCCCAGTACCGGGCAAGTCACCTCGTCGCCACTGATGAACTGCTCGCACAACACGTCGGCATCCATTTGCGCGGCCTGCTCGACCGCGTCAACCATGCCGGAATAACCGGACACCTTGACCACGCCGATGGATGAGCCCTCACGCGCCGGCTTGACGATCAACGGCAAACCCAGGTCGTCGGGCACCGCAATCACCTGCCCGCGCTCATAGGCACCGCGGCGCAGCAGGGTGTATTTCGGGGTTGACAGGCCCTCGGCCAGCCAGACGCGTTTGGTCATGACCTTGTCAATGGCGATGCTGGAGGCCATCACGCCAGACCCGGTGTAGGGAATGCCCATCAGCTCCAGCGCGCCTTGCACCGTACCGTCTTCACCAAACCGGCCATGCAGGGCAATGAAACAGCGGTCGAATTTCTCGCGCCTGAGTTCACCGAGGTCCCGCTCCGCGGGGTCGAAGGCATGGGCATCGACGCCACGCGACCGCAGCGCCTCCAGTACACCGCGGCCGGACATCAGCGAGACTTCGCGCTCCGCAGACTGGCCACCCAGCAACACGGCCACTTTGCCCCATTGAGAGTCTTTCAGGCTCACAGCCCTCGTCCTTCCTGCGCAGTGCGCTCTGATTTTTGTAGCAAATCAACCACCCTGGCAGGCACACCGCCTATCGTGCCGGCCCCCATGCACAGCACCACGTCGCCATCCAGGGCGTTGTCGGCAATCGCCTGCGGCATGGCCTCGATGTCATCCACGAACACCGGCTCGACCTTGCCGGCAACCCGCAGCGCGCGCGCCAGCGACCGGCCGTCGGCCGCCACAATCGGCGCCTCGCCGGCGGCGTAGACCTCGGACAGCAACACACTGTCGGCCTGGGCGATGACTTTCACAAAGTCTTCGAAGCAGTCACGCGTGCGGGTGAAGCGGTGCGGCTGGAAGGCCAGCACCAGGCGCCGGCCCGGGTAGGCACCGCGCGCCGCCGCGAGCGTGGCGGCCATCTCGACCGGATGGTGGCCATAGTCGTCGATCACCGTGAAGCTGCCACCGGCAGGCGCCGGCACATCGCCGTAATGCTGGAAGCGCCGGCCCACGCCCTTGAACTCGGCCAGCGCCTTCTGCACGGCCGCGTCGGGAATATTGAGTTCCACCGCAACGGCAATCGCCGACAGGGCATTGAGCACGTTGTGCTCGCCGGGCAGGTTGAGCACCACCGGCAGGTCGGGCAAGGTCACGCCGTTGCGCCGCTGCACGGTGAAAGACATCTGGCTTCCGATAGCCGTCACGTTGATCGCGCGCACCTGGGCTTCCTCGCCAAAACCGTAGCTGGTGATCGGGCAGGACACCTGCGGCAGGATGTCGCGCACCGCCGCGTCGTCGGTGCACAGGATGGCCGTGCCGTAAAACGGCATGCGGTGCAGGAAATCGACAAAGGCTTTTTTGAGATTGCCGAAGTCGTGGCCGTAGGTTTCCATGTGGTCGGCATCGATGTTGGTGACCACCGCCATGACCGGCAACAGGTTGAGGAAGGACGCATCCGACTCATCGGCTTCAACCACGATGTAGTCGCCCGAACCCAGCTTGGCATTGGCACCGGCGCTGTTCAGGCGCCCGCCGATCACAAAGGTCGGGTCCAGGCCGCCCTCGGCCAGCACGCTGGCGACCAGGCTGGTCGTGGTGGTCTTGCCGTGGGTGCCGGCAATCGCAATGCCCTGCTTCAGGCGCATCAGCTCGGCCAGCATCAGCGCGCGCGGCACCACCGGAATGCGTTTTTCGCGCGCTGCCAGCACCTCGGGGTTGTCGGCCTGCACAGCGGTCGAGGTGACCAC
>CAZIYA010000562.1:0-1913 GCA_964543355.1 uncultured Polaromonas sp. | reverse complement strand
GCGAGTTCCTCTCCTCCGCCGAGGAGATCGGCTCCCTGGTCGTCGGTGTCAGCAACGGCAAGCCGGTTTATCTGAGCGAGGTGGCCCGCATCGAGGCCGGCGCCCAGCTGCCGCAGCGTTATGTGTGGTTCACGCCAGGCGCCGCCGTGACGGATGCCGGCCCGACGGCCGCGCCGCCACCGGCTGCGGGTCAGGTCTATCCGGCAGTGACGCTGACCGTGACCAAGAAGCCCGGCGAAAACGCCGTGGATGTGGCGCGTGCCGCCAATGCCCGTCTGGAGGAACTGCGCAACACGGTGATTCCGGCCAACATCCAGACCACCGTCACGCGTGACTATGGCGAGACCGCGGCGGAAAAAGCCAACAAGCTGATCCAGAAGCTGGCCTTTGCCACCGGCTCGGTGATTTTGCTGGTGGGTTTTGCGCTGGGACGCCGGGAGGCCGTGATCGTCGGCGCGGCCGTGATCCTGACGCTGATGGCCACGCTGTTTGCCAGCTGGGCCTGGGGCTTCACGCTGAACCGCGTGTCACTGTTTGCGCTGATTTTTTCCATCGGCATCCTGGTGGACGACGCAATTGTGGTGGTGGAGAACATCCACCGCCACCAGCAGCTCTACCCGGAGAAGTCGCTCGCCGACATCATTCCCGGTGCAGTCGACGAAGTCGGCGGGCCGACCATCCTGGCCACCCTCACGGTGATTGCCGCGCTGCTGCCCATGGCTTTTGTGAGCGGCCTGATGGGCCCCTACATGAGCCCGATCCCGATCAACTCCAGCCTCGGCATGGCAATTTCGCTGGCCATTGCCTTCACGGTCACGCCCTGGCTGGCGCTCAAGCTCATGAAAGCGCACGGCGCGGGGCACGGTCATGAAGGCACCGCGAAACCCGGCGGGCTGGGTCCCAAGCTGCAGCGCTTTTTCACGCGCATCCTCACCCCCCTGCTCGACAGCGCGCGCAAGCGCTGGTTGCTGCTGGCCGGCATCCTGGTCGCCTTGCTGCTGTCGGTCGGCCTGACCATGGTGCAGTGGGTGGTGCTCAAGATGCTGCCCTTTGACAACAAGAGCGAGTTCCAGGTGGTGGTGGACATGCCGGCCGGCACACCGCTGGAAAACACTGCGGCAGCCCTGCACGAGCTGGGCGCTTTCCTGGCGCAGCAACCCGAGGTGCGCGACCTGCAGGGTTATGCCGGCACCGCCAGCCCGATCACCTTCAACGGTCTGGTGCGCCAGTATTACCTGCGTGCCGAGGCCGAGCAGGGCGATCTGCAGGTCAACCTGGTGGACAAGGCACACCGCAGCGACAAGAGTCACGCGATCGCCCAGCGCCTGCGCCCGGAGCTGGAAAAGATCGGCGCGCGCCATCAGGCCCGGGTCAAGGTGGTGGAAGTGCCGCCCGGCCCGCCGGTCATGAGCCCGCTGGTGGCCGAGGTCTACGGCCCGGACGAGGCCGGCCGCCAGGCGCTCGCCCGGCGTATCGCCGCTGCCTTTGCGGCCACGCCCGACATCGTGGGCATCGACACCTCGCTCAAGGAAGATGCCCCGCGCGCCCATCTCACGGTGCGGCGCCAGCGGGCGGAGTCACTGGGCATTCCAGTGGCGGCGATTGCCCAGACGGTGCAGGGCGCACTCTCGGGCGCGGATGCCGCCTACATGCACGACGGCCAGTCCAAGAACCCGGTGCCGGTTCGCCTGCAGCTGCCGCTGGACAGCCAGGTGGGGCTCGACGCCCTGCTGGCCCTGCCCATGAAAGCCGCGAACGGCCGCATGGTGCCCTTGTCCGAGCTGGTGCAGGTGGAGCGCGGCGTGATCAACAAGCCGCTGTTCACCAAGGACCTGCAACCGGTCAGCTATGTGTTCGGAGACATCCTGACGGAGGTCTACGGATACGAGAGATCGCGCCGAGTAATCTGGACA
>CAZIYA010000561.1:0-1922 GCA_964543355.1 uncultured Polaromonas sp. | reverse complement strand
GAGTCCAGGATTGTGATTCCTGTTGTCGTGGGTTCGAGCCCCATCAGCCACCCCAGTGTTCCAAAGAAAAAAGCCCCTGCAACAGGGGCTTTTTCTTTGGCTGAGCCGCAAGTGCGTGCGACTCAGGAGCTCAGCGGCGCGAGGTTGGAGGTGCGCCAGTATTCCCTGACATCTTCCAGCCTGGCCTGGAAGTCGCGGAAATCGAGTGGCTTGCTGACATAGCTGTTGAGCCCGCCTTTCAAGGCCAGGATCGCTTCGGACTGCTCGCTGGCGGAGGTCAGCATGACCACCGGTACAAAAAATGTCCGGGGGTCTTCGCGCATGCGGCGCAAAACTTCCAGGCCGTTTATTTTGGGGAGTCCGAGGTCCAGCAGGACCAGCTCGGGCTGCTCGTCCGGATTGCGGCCGCTGTGAACGCCCTGGCAGAACAGGTAGTCCAGTGCTTCCATGCCGTCACGGGCGACCACGATGTGGTGGGAGTCCCCGTTTTGTTCCAGCGTGGTCAAGGTCAGTTCGAGGTGGTCCGGATTGTCTTCCACCACCAGCATGGTTGGCATGCCCATTTTTTTCCCCAATTAATGAAGGAAACTCCAATGTACCGCCAAAGTGCGCATGTAACTGAATGTGTTGTAGCAAATTGTTGTGCGAAAGTACACGCGTCAGGGGTGTTCAGGCGCCCTGGTTGACCATGACCAGCTTGCCTTTGACGCCACGCGAGCCCATGTGGGCATAAGCGGCCTTGAGTTCAGCCATGGGCATGGTCCGGTCGATCACCGGCTTGATCTTGCCCTGTGCGTACCATTGCGCCAGTTCGGCCATGGCCGCGGCGCTGGCTTTGGGCTCGTTCTTGGCGAAGCCGCCCCAGAATACGCCGACGATGGACGCGCCCTTGAGCAGGGTCAGGTTCAGCGGCAGTGAGGGAATCGGGCCGGACGCAAAGCCCACCACCAGGTAGCGCCCGCGCCAGGCGATGGAGCGGAAGGCTGGCTCGGCAAAGTCGCCGCCCACGGGGTCGTAAATCACATCGGGGCCCTTGCCGTCGGTCAGCGTCTTGATGGCCTCACGCAGGTTTTCCGTGCTGTAGTTGATGGTGGCATCGGCACCTATGGATTTGCACAGCGCACATTTTTCGTCGGTGGAGGCCGCGGCAATCACTTTGGCGCCCATGGCCTTGGCAATCTGGATGGCGGAGGTGCCCACCCCGCCGGCGGCTCCGAGCACCAGCACCGTCTCGCCGGCCTTGAGCTGGGCACGGTCCACCAGCGCATGGTGCGAGGTGGCGTAAATCATGATGAAGGCTGCCGCGTCCACATACGGAAAACCGTCAGGCAGGGGCATGCACAGGGCCGCGGGTGCGATGGTGTGGGTCGCAAAGCCGCCGGTTCCCGACAGGCACGCCACGTTCTGGCCGACCTTCAGGTGTTTCACGCCTTCACCGACGGCCTGCACCACACCCGCGTATTCGGAGCCGGGCACAAAAGGCAGCGGCGGCTTGATCTGGTATTTGTTCTGCACGATCAGCAGGTCGGGAAAATTCAGGCTGGCCGCCTTGATTTCGATCAGCACCTCGCCGGCCCTGGGTTCGGGCGTGGGCAATTCTTTCCAGGTCAGGGCGTCAACGCCGGTGGGGTTTTCACAAAGCCAGGCATGCATAAAAGGTCTCCGTTGTCATTCAAGTGCAGCTTCCATCATAGGCAGGTTGCGCTCGCAAACGTGGCGGCTTGTCACCCGTGAGACCTGAGGCCCTAAAATCGGTTCATGAAAATCCTGATCTGCAACGACGACGGCTACCAGGCCTCCGGCATCATCGCCCTGTACGAGGCCCTGAAGGACATTGCCGACGTGGAGGTGGTCGCACCCGAGCAGAACAACAGCGCAAAATCGAATGCGCTGACCCTGCATTCGCCGATGTACGTACAGAC
>CAZIYA010000560.1:0-1923 GCA_964543355.1 uncultured Polaromonas sp. | reverse complement strand
AGCAAGGCCATCAAGTGGAATTTCACCAAGTTCCTGATCGGCAAGGATGGCCAGGTTCTCAAGCGTTATGCGCCGACGGACAAGCCGGCGGATCTGGCGAAAGACGTGGAGGCTGCCCTGGCGGCATGAGCTTCGCTGCCACCCGGCGGGGACCGAGCCCGAACAGCGGCCGCAGCCAGGCGCTGCGGCGCACCAGGGCGGTGATGGACCAGCACCCCGCCACCGTCAGCAGCACCAGCAGCGCCGGCTCCATGGCCGGCCCCAGCTTCAGCGGTGCCAGCCACCAGATGGCCACGATGATCACCGTCTGGTGCAGCACATACCAGGGATAGACCGACTCGTTGGCCCAGGACAGCCAGCGCCACGGTCGGTTCAGTTTCACATGGCCCCAGCCCAGGATGGCCAGCAGGACCGTCCACAGGTAACCATCGGCGACCAGGCGCAACAGCTGGCGCGGTACAGCCATATCCGGGGGCAGTGCACGCAGGCCCATGTACACCGCCAGCAGCACCAGCGCCGCACCCAGGGCCGGCCAGCGCAAGCGCGCTACCGCGGCCCACCAGCCTTCGTCCGTGCCTATCCACCAGCCATAAAGAAACAGGGTGAAATACACCGCATGCAGCCAACCATCGCCGATCAGGTCATGCGTGGGCGGGAAATGCGGCCACAGGGTCAACGACCAAACCATCAGCGGCAGCGCCGGCAGCACCAGCAAGGCCGTGCCGCGTAGCCCGGTAAATGCCCGGCGCAAGCGCTGGCCGGCAGCCAATTGCAATGCGGGCAGCAGCAGGACCAGCACGCTGGTGTAAAGCCACAGGTAGGGCAGGTACCACAGGTGGTTCCAGGTGACACCGAAGTCCGAGCCGTCAAACGCATTTTTCGGCCAGGGCCCACCGGCGACGTAACGCAGCAGGAAGGCGCCGAAACCGGGGGCAATGCTGCCATTGGCCACGCCCTGGGCGTAAGCCTGGAAGGGCACGACCACCGCCATGCCGAACACCAGCGGCAACAGCAGCCGCCAGCTTCGCTGCAGGAACAGGGCGCCCGCGCCCTGGCTCCGTTGCAGGAAACCCAGGGCCAGGCCCGAAATCAGGAAGACCAGGTCCATGCGCCATAAATTGAGCGCCCGCATGGGCGGCTGCAGCCACTCGGCCGCATGCGGGCTCTTCAGGTGCCAGGGCCAGTCGGCCACGTAATACATGGCCACGTGGTAAAGAATGACCAGGCCAAAGGCCAGGACGCGCAGGGCATCGATGTCGTGACGGCGGTTCATGGTTGTCTCCCGAACGAAACACAAGTGGCGGCCATTTTTTGCGCGCGAGACTTCTTTGGGCACCCTCATGGGACCAGCTGCGCGCAGTTTGTGACGAGCGGTGGCTGCCCGGGACAAAAAACCGCAGTGCTTCCCCTAGACTGGCGGCATGTCAGACCCCGAAGATCCCATAAAAGCCTGGCTGGAACGCTACCGGCCCTACCGGCGCCAGGCCGAAATCGGCTTCTGGGTGACCGTGCTGTCTATCCATATGTTGTTCAACAGCATCACGGCCTGGATCGACCTGCGGACGGCGCCTTTTGTCCAGCCCCTGGTCTGGGAGCTGTCGAGCACCCTGACCGTGGGCCTGCTGATCCCTGTTTTGATTGCTTTTGAACGGCGGTTTCCGCTGCGCTGGGACACGCTGGGCCGCCACCTGCCCTGGCACCTGGCCGGCACCTTGGTGTTTTGCGCCGTGCATGTGCTGGTGATGATGACGCTGCGCAAGGCGGCCTATGCGTTTGTTGGAGCCAGCTACCACATCGGCAACTGGGCAACCGTGTTGGCTTACGAGTACCTCAAGGACGTGCGCAGTTATGTGCTGATTCTCTGCGCCGTGCTCAGCTACCGCCTGCTGCTGCTGCGCCTGCAGGGCGAAGCCCGCGTGCTGG
>CAZIYA010000559.1:0-1939 GCA_964543355.1 uncultured Polaromonas sp. | reverse complement strand
ACAAGTCTGTGCTCAAGCCCGAAGGCAAAGCCAAGCTCGACGATCTGGTTGGCAAGATCAAAGGCATCAACCTCGAAGTCATCATTGCTGTCGGTCACACCGATGCAGTCGGTAGCGACACTTACAACCAGAAGTTGTCGGTTCGCCGCTCTGAGGCTGTGAAGGCTTATCTGGTGTCCAAGGGCATCGAGAAAAACCGTGTCTACACTGAAGGCAAGGGCGAGAAACAGCCAGTTGCTGACAACAAGACCAGCGAAGGCCGCGCGAAGAACCGTCGCGTGGAAATCGAAGTGGTTGGTACCCGTGCCAACAAGTAATCTTTCACGGATCGCTTAAAAAACCGCGCTACGGCGCGGTTTTTTTATGCCCCGGCGATAATCGCAGCATGTACACCACTGAAAACGCAGACCCGGCCGAACTGGCCAAATTTTCCGATCTTGCCCATCGCTGGTGGGATACCGAGAGTGAGTTTCGTCCCTTGCACCAGATCAATCCCCTCAGACTGGGCTGGATTGAAGGGCTGGTACCGCTCAAAAGCAAGCGGGTCCTCGATATCGGTTGCGGCGGAGGCATTCTGGCTGACGCCATGGCCCGCCAGGGTGCGCAGGTTCTGGGCATTGACCTGGCGACCAAGGCGCTCAAGGTTGCCCAGCTTCATGCGCTGGAGGCCAATACTCAAGGCGTCGAATACCGGGAAATCAGCGCAGAAGCACTGGCCGCCGAGCAGCCCGGCAGTTTTGATATGGTCACATGCATGGAAATGCTGGAACATGTGCCGGACCCGTCGTCTGTCGTGCGTGCTTGCGCGACGCTGCTCAAGCCGGGCGGCCAGGTGTTTTTCTCGACAATCAACCGCAATGCCAAGGCTTTCCTGTTTGCCATCGTCGGTGCGGAATATATGTTGAACCTGCTGCCCCGCGGAACCCATGAATACGCCAAATTCATCAAACCCAGTGAACTGGCTTCTTATTGCCGGAGTGCCGGGCTGGATCTACAGCAGACCAGGGGGATGGAGTACAACCCCTTGACCCGCCATTACTGGCTCAGTGCCGACACCAGTGTCAACTACATGCTGGCCACACAGAAACCCTGAGGCAATTTGGTCGATGTTCAACGATATTGAGGCAGTGCTGTTTGACCTGGATGGCACGCTGATCGACAGCGCCCCTGATCTCGGCGCCGCAGCCGACAAGATGCGCACTGATCGCGGACTGGTATCGCTCCCGCTGGCGGATTACCGGCCCATGGCCGGCGCCGGTGCGCGCGGCATGATAGGTGTGGCTTTTGGCCTCGCACCGGACCATGCCGACTACGGCGTCTTGAAAGACGAGTTTTTCGCGAACTACGAGGCCTGCATGACCGCGCGTACCTACGCCTTCGAGGGTGTGGCCGAGCTGATTGCGCAAATCGACAGCGCCGGGCTTAAATGGGGTGTGGTTACCAACAAGTCGGAGCGTTTCACCCTGCCGCTGACCCGTCAGATGCCATTGTTCAGCACGGCCCGAACGATTGTGAGCGGCGACACAACGCCGCATTCCAAGCCGCATCCGGCCCCGTTGCTGGAGGCTGCCCGGCAGCTCGGGTTGCGTCCTGGCCGGTGTGTTTATGTCGGGGATGACGAACGCGACATTGTTGCGGGGCGCGCCGCAGGCATGCCGACCGTGGCTGCCGCTTACGGCTATCTTGGCGCGATGGCCGACACACAGGGCTGGAAGGCCGACGCCACCATTGTTTCGCCAGGGGCACTCTTGAATTTGCTGCGAATGGCTTAAACTAGTCCGCTTGGGGCTGCATTGGTTTCGACGTGGGTTCGGACGCGGTGTGGTGCATGTCGAGCTGAGTGTGCTCGTAAAACTGATTCAAACAAACTAACTGCAAACGACGAACGTTTCGCACTCGCTGCTTAATTGCCAGTGAGCTTTACAACAGCAGGCCGATG
>CAZIYA010000558.1:0-1940 GCA_964543355.1 uncultured Polaromonas sp. | reverse complement strand
GGCTCGTCGTCCAGGCTAAAGCGGTGCACGGCGTCGCGCCCGATCTCGCGGAAGGGCGGGATGTCGGCGCAGAACACCGGCCGCCCCAGCAGGCCGGCCTCGATCAGCGGGATGCCAAAGCCCTCCGCCAGGCTCGGCACAAAGATCACATCGCAGGCCTCGTACAAATCGCGCACGACGGTGAAGGGCAGCACGCGCGGCACGTTGGGGTCTGGCCCCAGCTCGGTCAGAAAAAAAGCTTCCTTTTCTAGGCCGAGGCGTAGCCGCAGCTCGCGCAGGTCATCCAGCAGCCGCAGGCCCTGCGGGTCGTGCGGATCGGGCGGTCCGGTGACCACAAAGCGCGGCGACAGGCCTCGCTCCCTCAGCGCCGCCACCACCTGCAGCGAATAGGCAATGTTCTTGAGCTGCGTAATCCGCACGGGCTGCAGCACAAACAGGTCGCCGTCCAGCAGACCCAGGTCCATGATCAGCCCATCGCCCTCGGGCGAGAGGTTCCACCAGAAGCGGACGTGCACGCCGTTGGGGATGACGCGCAGGCGGTTCTGCGAGCAGTGGAACATCTCGGCAAAGGCCACCTGCCGGCTGCGGGTGATGACTACGTAGTCGATGTCGCGCCGCATCCGGCGCAGCAGGTCCCACGGCCAGCCGGGGTGGACGTGGGGCTTTTGGAGCGGGTCTTCCCACGAGGCGTCGTGGTTCCAGGCCACGCAGCGCGGCAGGCGACCCTGGTCCAGCAGTTGGTGCAGGGCCGCCGTCAGCGGCAGGTTGAAGTGCATGGTCAGCACATTGTGGACGATGACCACGTCCACATCGGCCAGGGCCTCGGCCAGCCGCTCGGCGATCAGGTCTTGCAGCGCGCCAAAACCCTCCGGCGCCTCGCCGCGGTCCAGGGCCTCCATCAGCGCGCGGTTGGCGGGATGCTCTGAGTCGATCTCGGGGATCAGGCGCACGCCCACGCCCGGCGGCAGGCCGCTGTCGCCGCCGCGCCCCACCACCAGGGTGGTGGAGTAGCCCGCCTGCATAAACAGGCGCGCGTGCTCTGCCATCACGGCCTCCACGCCGCCCACCACCGGCGGCGCGCTGTAGTGCACAATGGCAATGTGGGGTTTTGGTTGGCTCATTGGCTGCCGCCCTTGTCTGCCATAAGGCATCGCGTCTGCAAGGCCGCTCCCACGGGTGTCAGAGGTGAATGTTCAGACGTGGGAGCGGGTTTGCATCAGTCGTGCAAGCCGCTTCCTCGGCCGTCCACGGCGCCTCTTCAAACGTGGGAGCGAGGTGCACCCGCGATAGGCCCTGCGTCCTCATCGGCCAATTTCTCCAGCAGCGCCTGCACCGCGCTGGGCCGGTCCACGTAAAAGCGGGCGCGCGAGCGCGGGCTGTGGCCCACCCGCACCGACCAGGCCGTTTCGGGCAGGGCCTCAAACAGAAGTTCGTCGGTGTCGTCGTCGCCGATGGCCAGCACAAAGTCCGGCGGCGGCTCGGCGTTGAGCCAGGCCAGGGCGGCCTGGCCCTTGCCTACGCTGCTTTGTTTCACCTCCAGCACCTTGCTCCCCCGCTGCACCTGTAAGCCGGTATTCGCCAGCAGGCTGGCCAGGGTGTCGGCCAGCTCCTTGGCACGCTGCGACCCTAGCTCGGGGTCGGCGGCCCGATAGTGCCAGGCCAGGCCCAAGGCCTTTTCCTCCAGCAGCGCGCCGGGGGTGCGGTCCACAAAGGTCTCCAGCACTGGCCGCAGGCGGTCTTTCCAATCGGCGGTGTGGTCGGCGCTCGTGCGCTGCCAGCCGGCCGCATCACCGGGCAGCAGTACCCAGGCGCCGTGCTCGGCCACCAGCACCGCGCCTAACGCCCGCAGCCAGCTTTCCAGGGTGACGTGGTCTCGCCCGCTGATGACCACCACTTTGTTGGCCGGCTGCGCGCTCAGCCGCCGCAGCAATTGCACCAAG
>CAZIYA010000557.1:0-1942 GCA_964543355.1 uncultured Polaromonas sp. | reverse complement strand
CGTGATCGGTGACTGTGTGACCGAGATCAATGTCACCAGCCCGACCTGCTTCCAGGAAATTTTCGACCAGACCGGCTTCGACGTGGCCGCCATGTTTGTCGACGCGCTTGAAGCCGCTGTATGAGCATAAAAATGAGGCAGTAGCCCTTATCCGACGGGCGCAAACAGCTCCTGTTTTCGTAGCAAGTCAGGGGTGCAGCGCACCGCCGGCAAAAACCTTGAGCTCACCCGGCGCAAAGGCCACCCAGTTTTCGTTCGTGGTCAGCGGCGCTGTCACCACCACCGCAACGCGGTCGGTCGGTTGGGTGTACTCGGCGAAGTTCACGCTCAGGTCTTCGTCGCTGAGCGTGGCGTGGGCAAACGGGTGTTTGCGTTCCACGTAATACAGCTGGGTCGATGCATGCGCCCAGAGCGCCAGGCCGTTGCCCAGCAAAAAGTTGAACGTGCCATGCGCCGCGATCTGCACTGCCAGTTCGCGCAGGGTCAGAGTCAGCTCCTCCACCGAAGGCACGCCGGCGTGCGACTTGGCGAGTTCCTGCATGATCCAGCAGAATGCGCGTTCGCTGTCGGTTGATCCCACGGGGCGGAAGCTGCCGTGCAGGCGCGGCGAAAAATCTTTCAGGTCGCCGTTGTGGGCGAACACCCAGTAGCGTCCCCACAGTTCACGCACAAAGGGATGGCAATTTTCCAGTGCCACCCGGCCCTGTGTCGCCTTGCGGATGTGGGCAATCACGTTGCGGCTCTTGATGGGGTAGCGGCGTATCAGTTCGGCCACGGGTGACTCGCAGGCTGACTGGTGGTCGACAAAATGACGCAGGCCCTTGTCGCTGCCGCTGCCGGTGCTGTCGTTGCCGCCTTCAAAAAAGGCGATGCCCCAGCCGTCGGTGTGCTCCCCGGTGTTGCCGCCGCGCTGCGCAAAACCGCTGAAACTGAAGGTCACGTCGGTGGGCGTATTGCAATTCATACCAAGAAGCTGGCACATGGTGGTCAGTCCGCGGATGGAGGTGGAGGAACATCGCGCGGGCCGCCGCCGGGCCGTCCCAAGGCGGCCCCGGCCCCCTCGGGGGGCAGCGAGGACACGGCGTGCCGAGCGTGGGGGCGGATCCCCCACGCCGCCACCAGTGCCAAGGCGCAGAGCGCGGCCAACATCATGAAGGATTCATTGAAGGCCGCCAGCCGTGCCGGGCTGCTCGCAGCCTGTGTCAGCGAGTCGCCATGCGCCGCAAGCCGCCATTCCAGCACGATGCCGCACAGGCTCACGCCGATGGCGCCTCCCAGCATGCGCACGAAGTTGATGGCGCTCGAACCTTGTGAAATCAGGCTGCTGTCCAGTGCACGCAGCGAGCCCAGGTTGAGCGAGGGAAGAATGAAACCCAGCCCGATGCGGCCCAGGATGGCCCAGAGCACCAGCACCCAGATGGCGCTGGTCAGCGTCACGGTCAGCATCAGTGCAAACGACAGCGCCAGCAGGGCCAGTCCGATGCTCACCAGAAGATAGGTGGGATGGCGGTCAGCCAGCCGGCCCACCAGCGCGATGGTGATGGCCAGTACAAACCCGGCCGGCAGCAGGATGGAGCCCACATACGAGGCTGACAGGCCCAGCCCCAGCTGCATGTAGACCGGCAGCAGGTAGGTGGAGCCGAACAGCGCCGTGCCATAGATGAAGGCCACGATGCTACCCATGGCAAAGGGCCGGTAACCAAACAGCGCCAGGTTCATCAGCGGCTCCCGGCCGGTGGCGGCCATGCGCCGCTGCCACACCACAAAAACCGCCAGCGCCAGCGCGGCGCCGCCCAGCAGCAGTGCCGCTTCCAGCGACGAACCGCCGTGCAGGGCCACCATGCCATTGAGCAGGCACAAGGTACCCGCGCCGCCCAGCAGCAGGCCGCGCCAGTCCAGCGTGGCGCCTTGCCGGTTCGGCGCCACGCCGCCCGGCGCGGTG
>CAZIYA010000556.1:0-1943 GCA_964543355.1 uncultured Polaromonas sp. | reverse complement strand
GGGTCGACATACCGGCCAAGGCCACCGGCGCACTGACCTTTGTGCACGACATGCGTGTGCCGGGCATGCTGCACGGCCGTGTTGTGCGGCCGCCGTATGCCGGGGCCGACCACGGCGACTTCATCGGCAACACGCTGGAAGCTGTGGACGAGTCCTCGATTGCGCATATCCCGGGCATTCGTGCGGTGGTGGTCATCCGCGATTTCATCGGCATCGTCGCCGAGCGCGAGGAACACGCCGAGCAGGCACTGCGTGAGCTGCGCGTCCAGTGGAAGCCCTGGCCGGGCCTGACCAACCTTGACGATCTGGAGACGGCCATCCGCGCCAACCCGGCCACGCAGCGCAAGCTGATTGACGAAGGCGATGTGGATGCCGCGATGGCGGGCGCTGCAGAGCGCATGCCGCGCAACTATGTCTGGCCCTACCAGATGCACGGATCCATTGGTCCCTCCTGTGCACTGGCGGACTGGCAGGCTAAAGAGCCCCTTGGGAGCGGCCCGGCGGCGGAACACCGCCTGACGGTGTGGGCCGGCAGCCAGAACCCGCACGTGCTGCGCGCCGACCTGTCGCGCCTCATGGGGCTGGCGGACATGGACATCGACGTGATCCGCATGGAGGCGGCCGGCTGTTACGGCCGCAACTGTGCCGACGATGTAGCGGCCGATGCGGCCCTGCTCTCTCGCGCGGTCGGCGCGCCGGTGCGGGTACAGCTGACACGCGAGCAGGAGCATGCCTGGGAGCCCAAGGGTGCGGCCCAGCTCATGCAGGTCAACGGCGGGCTGAATGCCGACGGCTCGGTCGCCGCCTACGACTTCCAGACCTCCTACCCGTCCAACGGCGCACCCACGCTCGCGCTGCTGCTCACGCGCACCGTCGAGCCGGTGGCGCGTGCCTACGAGATGGGCGACCGCAGCGCGCGCCCGCCCTACGACTACGAGAACCTGCGCGTGTCGGTCAACGACATGCCACCCATGCTGCGCGCCTCCTGGCTGCGCGGGGTATCGGCACTGCCCAATTCCTTTGCGCACGAGTCCTACATCGACGAGCTGGCCACCGCGGCCGGCGTGGACCCGGTCGAGTTTCGCCTGCGTTACCTGAGCGAGCCGCGCGCGGCCGAGCTGCTGCGCGCCACCGCCGATCGTGCGGGCTGGAAAGTCCGCACGCAGCCGCAACAGGCTGAAGGAAAAAACGGGGCGTCCGACATCGTGCATGGACAGGGCGTCGCTTACGCGCGTTACGTGCACAGCAAATGGCCGGGTTACGGCGCGGCCTGGGCCGCCTGGGTGGCCGACGTCGAGGTCAACCGCAAGACCGGCGAAGTGCAGGTCCGGCGCGTGGTGGTCGGCCATGACGCCGGCACGCTGATCAACCCCGCCGGTGTGCAGCACCAGATCCATGGCAACGTGGTGCAGACCACCAGCCGGGCCCTGACCGAGCAGGTCGCCCTGAACCCGACAACGAACACCGTGGCCAGCCTGGAGTGGGGCAGCTACCCCATCCTGAACTTCAGGGATGTGCCGGTGATCGAGGTCGTGACCATGGCGCGCCCGGGTGAGCCGCCACTGGGCGCGGGGGAGTCGTCGTCGGTGCCGGGCACAGCCGCCATTGCGAATGCGATATTCGATGCGACCGGCGTGCGGTTTCGCCAGCCGCCTTTCACTGCGGAAGTGGTGCGTGCTGCATTGCAACCGGCGCCGGACAAGGTGACGCCGTCATCGCCGGCCCTGGCCGCCCCGGCTCCGTTGGCTCGCCCACCGGAAAACGCCCCGTGGCCCCGAGGCCTGGGCCGCTGGTCCCGCACCGGAGCCATGTTGGCCGGCGTGTTCGGCCTGGCGGCTGCCCTGCTGGGCTGGCGGCCGGCGATCGCGCCGGTGTTGTCCGGCGGCGCATCGATCTACACCGCCGCGGTGATTGAACGCGGCCGGCAACTCGCGGCCTACTTC
>CAZIYA010000555.1:0-1962 GCA_964543355.1 uncultured Polaromonas sp. | reverse complement strand
GACCTTCGACAACGTGCTGCAGACCCTGCGCATCACGCACCAGGCAGTGCGCAGCGCCTCGGACGGCAGGCCGCGCATTGCGGTGGCCGGGCTGAACCCGCACGCCGGCGAGGGCGGCCTGTTCGGCAGGGAAGAGGTGGACATCATTGCGCCGGCGATCGCCAGGGCTCGCGAAGAGGGTATGGATGTGAGCGGTCCCTTTGCGCCCGATACCGTGTTCATGCGGGCCAGGGCCAAAGCCGGGCAGGCGGGTGAGTTTGATGTGGTGGTGGCCATGTATCACGACCAGGGTTTGATCCCGGTCAAATACCTGGGGGTAGAGCAGGGCGTCAATGTCACGCTGGGCTTGCCGCTGGTGCGTACCAGCCCGGACCACGGCACAGCGTTTGACATTGCTGGTAGCGGCAAGGCAGACGCGTCCAGCCTGATGGCGGCCATCCGCATGGCGCGCCAGCTGGCCGCCTGAATCGCCAGATTAGGTGAAAAAAAGGCCTCCGGCCATTGCTTGGCGGACGTAAGCAGCTACTAAATCAATAGCGACTGCCATGTTTTCGCAAGCGGGGGCCGCGCGTCCGGCTTTGCCGGCGAGCAGGCGCCGCCCCTGAAAGGGGGAAGGAGCTACACGCAGTGAGCGCCCGACGGGGTGAACTACTTCCTCAGGCTGTCTCGAATCTCGCGCAGCAACACGATGTCTTCCGGCGTGGCCACTGGCGCTGGTGCAGCCTGCTGGCGCTTGAGCCGGTTGATCTGCTTGACCATGATGAAAATGATGAACGCCAGAATTAAAAAGTTGAGCGACACCGTCAGGAAGTGGCCGTAGGCAAACACCGGCACACCGGCTTTGCGCAAGGCGTCCAGCGACATGTCGGTGCCCGCCGGCACCGAACCGAGCAGGATGTAGAGGCTGGAGAAATCGAGCTTGCCGAAGACCAAGCCGACCACCGGCATGATCAGGTCGCTGACCACGGCGTCCACAATCTTGCCGAACGCTGCGCCGATGATCACACCCACCGCCAGGTCGATAACGTTGCCCTTGACGGCAAATTCCCTGAATTCCTGCATCATTCCCATGGAGTGCTCCTCTGTTGTGGGTGGATCAACCGGGCCAGGGCTGCGGCCCTTGCGCGAACTTGCAGCAGGAATTATGGACGCGCGCTGGCCGGCTCGCCGCCTTGCCTCGCTGCCGGAGGGGTCCCCCCGCAGCTTGAAAAAGCACTTCGCGCTCCGTTACAATCCCGGGTTGACCCCAACAGCCCCCCTTTCAAGTTTTTCAAGCCCTGTTCTTGTAGGACATCCATGACCCACGCTAGCCTCAACGTGCCGCCCGGCGCCCCCATTGACAAAGATAAAAGAAACTGGATCGTGACAACCTGCGCCGTTGGCGGCGCCGGTGTGGCCGCTGTCGCCGTGCCGTTTGTCAGCACCTTCCAGCCTTCCGAGCGGGCCAAGGCCGCCGGCGCCTCCGTAGAAGTCGATATTTCAGCCATGAAACCGGGCGAAAAGCTCACGGTGGAATGGCGTGGTAAACCGGTCTGGATTGTCCGGCGCACGCCCGAGCAACTGGCCGGCCTGTCCAAGCTGGACCCGCAGCTCGCAGACCCCAAGTCCGAGCGCAAGCCGGGCGAGCTCACCCCCGAGTACGCCCGCAACGAAAACCGCTCGATCAAGCCCGAATATTTTGTGGCTGTCGGCATTTGCACACACCTGGGCTGCTCGCCCAGCGACAAGTTCGCAAGTGGCCCCCAGCCGTCGCTGCCTGACGATTGGGCGGGCGGCTTTCTGTGCGCCTGCCACGGCTCGACCTTTGACATTGCCGGCCGTGTTTACAAAAACAAGCCCGCGCCCGACAACCTTGAAGTGCCGCCCCACATGTATCTGTCAGATGCCAAGCTGCTGATTGGTGAAGACAAAAAAGCCTGAAGCTTTGCTGGACAACCAGCCGGCGCCGCATGGCGCCCGCCA
>CAZIYA010000554.1:0-1980 GCA_964543355.1 uncultured Polaromonas sp. | reverse complement strand
ATCACGCCCGAAACGCCGCTCGACGAGGCCGCCAAATGCGCGCTGGTCTCGATGGACTCGACGCTCAAATCCAACCTGTCCGTCGGCCTGCCGCTGGACATGGTGGTCTACGAAGTCAACTCGCTGCAAAGCGACAAGGTGGTCTGCATCGACCATGAGAACCCCTACTTCCGCATGCTGCACAACAACTGGGGCAAAAAGCTGCGCGAAGTCTTCGACAGCATCGAGGACCCGATGTGGAGCGGCGGTGAAACCCAGGTACCGCTGCTCACGCCGCTCACGCGCAACCAGCCCCTGAAAAAAATCACCTCGCCTGAGGAAAAGCTGATTTAAGAGGCAACAAAGACAGCCTGGTTCAGCCCCGCCTGTCATCGCGGACGCGATCCGGGATCCATGAATTGCGGAGCCAGCCGTCAAGACACACCCACATTAAAGATTCCGTGCCCGCCCCGACCAAACCCCTCATCGTTTTCTCACACGGCAACAGCTTTCCCGCAAGCACCTACGGCGTGCTGTTCCAGAGCCTGAGGGCGCGTGGCTTCCAGGTCAAGGCGATAGAGAAATTCGGCCACGATCCGCGTTACCCGGTCACCAGCAACTGGCCGCACCTGGTGCAACAGCTGGCTGATTTCACCAGCGAGCAGGTTGAAAAAACCGGGCAGGCAGCCTTTCTGGTGGGTCATTCGCTGGGCGGCTTCCTGAGCCTGATGTGCGCCGCGCGCAATCCCGTGCTTGGCGGCCAGCCGGTGCGTGGCGTGCTGCTGGTCGACTCGCCCATTCTGGGCGGCTGGCGCGCCGCCGCGCTGAGCGTGGCCAAACGTGCGCAACTGGTCGGATCGATCTCGCCGGGCGCCATCAGCCGCAAGCGCAGGCACCAGTGGCTGGGGCTGGACGAAGTGCTGGCGCATTTCCGCAGCAAGAAAGCGTTCGCGCGCTGGGACGAGCAGGTGCTGCGCGACTACATCGAACACGGCACGCACGACGCCCAGGGCGAAGGCGACAACCAGCGCATGCTCAGCTTCGACCGCGACGTGGAAACTGCGATCTACAACACGCTGCCCCACAACCTCGAGGGTTTGCTCAAGCGCCATCCGCTCAAATGCCCGGTCGCCTTCATCGGCGGACGCCAGTCAGCGGAGATGAAACAGGTCGGCATGGCCATGACCGAGAAGGTCACCAAAGGCCGCATCATGATGCTCGACGGCAGCCACCTGTTTCCGATGGAAAAACCGGTGGCTACCGCGGCGGCCATTGAAGCCGCCCTGCGCAACCTGATGGCGCCGGATCAGGCCGGCCCGTAGGCCCGTCTGGCCGGCAGACTCACCCCGCCCAGGTGACCCAGCCCATCTGTGCCGTCACCAGCACCACCACGCCAAAGACGATGCGGTACCAGGCAAAAGGCACAAAGCTGTGGGTGGCGATGTAACGCAACAGCCAGCGGATGCACAGCCAGGCGCTGATGAATGAAAACAGCAGGCCGACGCCGAACATCGGCAGGTCCGCCACCGACAGCAGCGCGCGGTCCTTGTACAGGCTGTAGGCGCCTGCACCAATCAGCGTCGGGATCGCGAGGTAAAAGGAAAAGTCGGTCGCCGCCTTGCGCGACAGGCCCATCAACATGCCGCCGATGATGGTGGCACCGCTGCGGCTGGTGCCGGGGATCATGGCCAGGCACTGCACCAGGCCGACCTTGAGCGCGTCCATCACTGTCATGGCCTCCACCTCATGGATGCGCGCCGTGGCCGGGTTGGCCTGCTGGCGCCGTTCGGCCCACAGGATGATGAAGCCGCCGATGATGAAGGTGCTGGCCACCACCACCGGCGTGAAGAGGTTGGCCTTGATGGCCTTGCCGAACAGCAGGCCCAGCAACACGGCGGGCACAAAAGCCACCAGGACATTGAGCGCAAACTGCTGCGCCTGTTTTTCCGTGGGCAGCGCCACCAGCGTGCTGCGGAGCTTTTGCCAGTAAACCAGGATCAC
>CAZIYA010000553.1:0-1980 GCA_964543355.1 uncultured Polaromonas sp. | reverse complement strand
GCCCCCACGGTGGGTAGGGCCCCCACGGTCGCTCACTGCGTGTAGCTCCCTGCCCCCCCGGGGGGCCACTGCGCCTGCGGCCCGGCAGAGCCGGTTCCGCGGCCCCGGCTTGAATTTTGGTTCATTGCGGAGGCTTTTTGCTATTGTTTTGATAGCTTCTGGCGCACAACCGGTATGGGCTGAGGGCTGTTTTGATACTCAAGGCAAACCCGGGAAGCCGGTTTACCTGACCCTGGATACCGGCCACATGGAAGTCGCGCCGCTGATCGCCGAGGTGCTGAACAGGCAGCAGGTGAAGGTGACTTTTTTTGCAGCCAATGAGCGTACCAAGACCGGCAACGGCAGCCTGGGCAGCGACTGGGCGCCCTGGTGGAAAGCCCGTGCAGCCGAAGGCCACGAGTTTGCTTCGCACACCTATGACCACGCTTACTGGCGCGGTGACCTGCGCGGCATCGAGCCGCGTTTTCGCATACGCCCGTCAGCCGGTGCCCTGGCGGGGCGTGAGTTCACCTGGGATGCCTCAAAGTATTGCCAGCAAATCGCCTTCGCCGCGGAACGCCTGCAGGACTTCACCGGCAAGAAGCCCTTGCCGCTGTTCCGGGCACCCGGCGGCAAGACGTCTCCCAGGCTTCTGGCGGCTGCCAAGGCCTGCGGCTATGAACATGTCGGCTGGTCGCCCGCCGGGTTTCTGGGCGACGAGCTGCCCAGCGACCGTTACCCGAACGATGTCCTCCTCAACAAGGCACTCAAGGAGATCCAGGCCGGCGACATCCTGCTCGCGCACCTGGGCATCTGGTCGCGCCAGGACCCCTGGGCGCCGGCGGTGCTGGAGCCCCTGATCGTCGGGCTGAAGGCGCGCGGTTTCTGTTTTGAGACGCTGCGCGAGCACCCGCGGTACAAAGCCTGGATTGACGCCGCGCAGCCGGTCGCTGGCGTCCCCGCAAAATAGTGTTCATGGACGGGTTGATCGCTTTCGCCAGCAACGGGTTTTCGCTGGTACAGCAGCTACTGTTCGAGGCCGTTGTGCAGCCGGCCCTGTTTGCCCTGGGCATGGGCAACCTGCTTGAAGACGGGTATGAGGCCACGGCCTGGTTTCTGGTCGGTGTCATCCAGATCATCCTTCTGCTGGCTGTGGTCGGGCCGCTGCAACGCTGGCGGCCGGTGGAACCGATGCTTGACCGTGCCACCGTGCGCACCGACATGCTTTACACCGTGATTCACCGGCTCGGCGTGTTCCGTATTGCGCTGTTTTTCACGCTGGACCCACTGTTTGACGAAGGCTTCGGCGCACTGCGCACCGCGGGCTACGGAACTTTCCACCTGGACCAGCTCTGGCCCGGCGTGACAGACGGCGCCGTGACCAGCTTCCTGATCTACCTGGTGGTGTTTGACTTCCTGGGTTACTGGATTCACCGTGGCCAGCACCAGTGGGAGCCCTGGTGGCGGCTGCATTCGCTGCATCATGCACAGCGCCAGATGACGATGTGGAGCGACAACCGCAACCACCTGCTCGACGACATCGTGGTGGACAGCCTGCTCGTCCTCGCTGCCCAGCTGATCGGTGTGGGGCCCGGCCAGTTCATTGTGATCGTGGCCCTGACCCAGCTCAGCGAAAGTATCCAGCATGCCAACCTGCGGCTGTGGTTCGGGCGGGTAGGCGAGCGCCTGTGGGTCAGCCCGCGTTTTCACCGCCTGCATCACAGCATCGGCATCGGCCATGAGCCGGCTGGAGCCCATACGGCCAACGGACGCAACTTTGGTGTGTTGCTGCCCTGGTGGGACGTGGTTTTTGGAACAGCCAATTTCGAGCAGCGTTATGACCCGACGGGTGTGCGCGACCAGGTCGAGCAATCGCGCGATTACGGTCGCGGTTTCTGGTCGCAGCAGTGGCTGGGGCTCAGACGCCTGGTCGGCAAGGCCTGAGCTCGCAGCAGGCGCAGCGGCCCCAAGGGTCATCCTTCGACAAGCTCAGGACGAACG
>CAZIYA010000552.1:0-1982 GCA_964543355.1 uncultured Polaromonas sp. | reverse complement strand
CCTTTGCCTACAACGTGGCCGGCATCCCGCTGGCGGCGCTGGGCTTCCTCAGCCCGGTGGTGGCCGGCGCGGCCATGGCACTGTCCAGCGTGAGCGTGATCTCCAATGCATTGCTGCTCAAGCGCTGGCGGCTGCAGGGCCAGCGCAGGCCTTGACCTGGATCAACACGCAGTCCCGGCGCCTGTGTGAAGCTGCAACCATGCCATATTCGACCCTTCAAATCATCCGTGACGAACACGCTGCCGTGTCGGCCGTGCTGCGCTCGCTGTCGATGATGCTGGAGCGCGGTCCGGGCGACGCGCCCGAGCGCTTTTTTGATGTGCTGCGGGCGATGCTGTTTTACATCGACGAATTTCCCGAGCGGCTGCACCACCCCAAGGAGTCGGACCTGCTGTTTCCGCGGATAGCACGTGCTGCGCCCGAGCTGATGCCCGTGATCCGGCGGTTGGAGTCCGACCACATGATGGGCGAGGGGAAGGTGCGCGAACTGCAGCACCTGCTCCTGGCCTGGGAGCTGATTGGCGAGTCGCGGCACGCCGCTTTTGCCGAGGCGGCGCAGGCCTATGTGAGTTTTTATCTGGACCACATGCGCACCGAAGAAACGCAGCTGTTGCCGGCGGCGCAAAAAGCACTGACCGCGGACGACTGGACCCAGCTCGATGCGGCCTTCCAGCATGAACGCGACCCCCTGGCCGGTGGTGTGCGCGACCCGTGTTACGACCGGCTGTTCACACGCATCGTGCTGACTGCGCCCGCGCCTATCGGTGTGGGGCAAACCTGAGGCCGTCCCGCCCCATACTTGGTTGGGCGCGCGGGTTCAGGTCAAAAAATGGCCTGAGCCCTTACCCTATATGCGCAGTCAGCTATACATTCGATAGCGACAACATCGGGTAGTCGGTGTAACCTTTGGCCCCACCGCCGTAAAAAGTGGCCTTGTCGGGCGTGTTCAGCGGCGCGCTCTCGCGCAGGCGGCGCACCAGGTCGGGGTTGGCGATATAGGGCTTGCCGAAGGCGACCAGGTCGGCGCCTTCGTGGACGGCTTGCCCGGCCAGGGCCTGGTCGTAACCGTTGTTGACCATCCACGCACCCTTGCCGCCAGCCGTGCGGTAAGCCGCCTTCAACGCCGCGTAGTCAAACGGACGATCCGGCAGTTCGCGTGGGCCGCCGGTGGCGCCTTCGATGATGTGGAGGTAGGCCAGGTTCAGGCTGGCCAGTTGCCGGACCACGTAATCAAACAACGGCTGCGGATCGGCGTCGAACGCGTCATTGGCCGGTGTCACGGGCGACAGGCGAAGGCCGGTGCGGCCGCCCCCGATGGCGGCGGTGACGGCGCGCACCACCTCGAGCAGCAGGCGGGCGCGGTTTTCAATGCTGCCGCCGTAGTCGTCGGTGCGCTGGTTGGAGCCGCTCTTGAGGAACTGGTCGAGCAGGTAACCGTTGGCGCCGTGGATTTCGACACCGTCGAAGCCCGCCGTTTCCACCGCATTGCGCGCCGCGGCCTGGTAGGTGTGCACGATGCCCGGCAGCTCGCTGGCGTCCAGCGCGCGCGGCTCGGAGGTTTCGACAAAGGTTGGCACACCCTCCTTGATCAGCACGGTTTTGGTTTTGGCCGTGATGGCCGAAGGCGCCACCGGCTTGCCGCCGCCGGGCTGCAACTCGTTGTGCGAGACACGGCCCACGTGCCAGAGCTGGACCACAATCTTGCCGCCCGCCTGGTGCACGGCCCGTGTGACGCGCTTCCAGCCGTCGAGCTGCTCGGTGCCATACAGGCCCGGAACGTCCGAGTAGCCCTGGCCCTGGTGACTGATGGCAGTGGCCTCGGTGACCAGCAGGCCGGCGCTGGCACGCTGGCTGTAGTACTCCGCCATCAGCGCCGTGGGAATGGCGTCGGGCGCGCGGTTGCGTGTGAGCGGCGCCATGACGATGCGGTTGGCAAGGTGCAGGTCGCCGACCTGGACGGGGTCGAACAAAGTAGGCATGAA
>CAZIYA010000551.1:0-1995 GCA_964543355.1 uncultured Polaromonas sp. | reverse complement strand
GTGGCATCGCTGGTGCTGCTGATGCTCGTGCTGATCCCCTTCATCGGCAAGGGCGTCAACGGCGCGCGCCGCTGGATCTCGCTGGGTTTCATGAACTTCCAGCCCTCGGAACTCGCAAAGTTTGCCGTGCTGCTGTACGCCGCCGACTACATGGTGCGCAAGATGGAAGTCAAGGAGCGCTTTTTCCGCGCCGTCATGCCCATGGCCGTGGCCATCGGCATCGTGGGCCTGCTGCTGTTGGCCGAGCCCGACATGGGCGCGTTCATGGTCATCTCGGTGATCGCGATGGGCATTCTGTTCCTGGGCGGGGTCAACGCCCGCATGTTTTTTGTCATCGCCACCGTGGTGGTGATTGCCTTTGCATTGATGGTCATGCTCAGCGACTGGCGGCGCGAGCGCATTTTTGCCTACCTGGACCCGTGGAGTGACAAGTACTCGATGGGAAAGGGCTACCAGCTGTCGCATTCACTGATCGCCTTCGGGCGTGGAGAAATTTTCGGCGTCGGCCTGGGCGGCAGCATCGAGAAGCTGCACTGGCTGCCCGAAGCGCACACCGATTTCCTGCTGGCGGTGATCGGCGAAGAGTTCGGCCTGCTGGGTGTGCTCTGCGTGATTGGCGCCTTCATGTGGATGACACGCCGCATCATGCACATCGGCCGCCAGTCGATTGCGCTGGACCGCGTGTTCGCGGGCCTCGTGGCCCAGGGTGTCGGCATCTGGATAGGCTTCCAGGCCTTCATCAACATGGGTGTGAATCTGGGTGCCCTGCCGACCAAGGGGCTGACCTTGCCGCTCATGAGTTTCGGTGGATCGGCAATTTTAATGAACCTGATTTCGCTGGCCGTGGTGCTGCGGATTGACTATGAAAACAGGCTTTTGATGCGCGGAGGCCGCGCATGAAAAGCCTGTTTCGCCAAAATCGGTTCAGCGCGCAGCGCTGCGGCGCGCCAGCGCCGTTAATGCGGGGAGGGCGACCATGAGCACCACCCGTACAGCGCTCATCATGGCCGGCGGCACCGGTGGCCATATCTTCCCCGGCCTGGCCGTGGCAGAAGCGTTGCGCGAACGCGGCTGGCGGGTTCACTGGCTGGGCGGCAAGGGCTCAGCCGACCACCCGAGCATGGAAAGCCAGCTTGTGCCGCCGCGCGGTTTTCCTTTCGAGAGCATTGAATTTTCAGGTGTGCGCGGCAAGGGAGTGACCACGCTGGCCTTCCTGCCGTTGCGCCTGCTCAAGGCCTTCTGGCAAAGCATTGCCGTGGTGCGCCGGATCCAGCCCGACGTGGTGGTCGGTCTGGGCGGCTACATCGCCTTTCCAGCCGGCATGATGAGTGTGCTGCTGGGCAAGCCGCTGGTGTTGCACGAGCAGAATTCGGTGGCCGGACTCGTCAACAAGGTGCTGGCGCGTGTGGCCGACCGGGTGTTCACCGCTTTCCCGGATGTGCTGAAAAACGCGAGATGGATCGGCAACCCCCTGCGCCCGGCCTTCACCCAGCAGGCCGAACCTGCCGTCCGGTTTGCCGGGCGCAGCGGTCCCTTGAAGTTGCTGGTGGTAGGCGGCAGCCTGGGTGCGCAGGCGCTGAACCGCATCGTGCCGCAGGCGCTGGCGTTGATCCCCGAGGGGCAGCGGCCCAGCGTGGTGCACCAGAGCGGCGCCCGGCAAATCGAGGAACTGCGCGAGAACTACCGTGCGGCCGGCGTGCAGGCCGAACTCACGCCTTTCATCAACGACACGGCCCGTGCCTTCGCCGAGGCTGATCTGGTGGTTTGCCGTGCCGGTGCCAGTACGGTGACCGAAATTGCGGCTGTGGGCGCCGCGGCGCTGTTTGTACCGTTTCCAGCGGCAGTCGATGACCACCAGACCAGCAACGCTGCTTTCCTCGTGGACCAGGGCGGCGGCTGGCTGGTGCAGCAGCAGGAATTGACACCCGGTTTTCTCGCTGGCATGCTACAAAAAACAGAGCGGCCTGCGCTGATGGAGCGGGCGCTACAGGCCAA
>CAZIYA010000550.1:0-2006 GCA_964543355.1 uncultured Polaromonas sp. | reverse complement strand
GTTCTGCACGCCCACTTTGCCGAGCAGCTCGATCTGGGTTTCCAGGAAATCGATGTGTTCTTCGGTGTCGTCCAGGATGCCCTGCAGCAAATCGCGCGAGACGTAGTCACGCACACTTTCGCAATGCGCGATGCCGTCCTTGATGGTGGCCTGGGCGCCGGTTTCGGCCTTCAGGTCACAGGCCAGGGCTTCCGGCACGTCTTCGCCGATCATCAGCTTGCCGAGGTCCTGCAGATTCGGCAGGCCGTCGAGCATGAAGATGCGGTCCATGAGTTTGTCGGCGTGTTTCATCTCGCCGATCGACTCTTCGTATTCCTTCTTGGCCAGTTTGTCCAGGCCCCAGTGTTTGTACATGCGGTAGTGCACGAAGTACTGGTTGATGGCGGTCAGCTCGTTCTTGAGCTGGGCCTGCAGATGGGTGATGACTTGTGCGTCGCCTTTCATGGCATTCCTCTTGTTTGTTGTGTTGTTGATGCTGCATTGTCTCCCGGCAGCGGCTTCAGCTCAAGCATTCCCATGCGCGCGCGGTCTGCTTGCGTGTGAGTGTGATAACCGTTCGTATTGCGACCGCGGCGCGAAAACAAGAAAGCCCGCCGGGGGCGGGCCTTTGGGGGGGCAGGGCGTGTGCCCGTTCAGTGCGCCATGGCCGGACTGCGGATCAGATAGTCAAACGCGCCGAGCGCCGCCTTGGCGCCGTCACCGGCTGCAATGATGATCTGCTTGAAGGGCACCGTCGTCGCGTCGCCCGCTGCAAACACACCGGGCACCGAGGTCTGGCCGCGCGCGTCCACGATGATCTCGCCGTGTTTGGACAGCTCGACCACACCCTTGAGCCAGTCGGTGTTGGGCACCAGGCCGATCTGGATGAACACACCTTCGAGCGGTACGGTCTTGAGCTCGCCGCTGGCGCGGTCCTTGTAGACCAGGCCGGTGACTTTCTGGTCGCCGGTGATTTCGGTGGTCTGCGCGTTGGTGAACACATCGACGTTTTTCAGGCTCTTGAGCTTGCGCTGCAGCACGGCATCGGCGCGCAGCGTCGTGTCGAACTCGATCAGCGTCACATGGCCGACGATGCCAGCCAGGTCAATCGCCGCCTCGACGCCCGAGTTGCCGCCGCCGATGACAGCGACACGTTTGCCCTTGAACAGCGGTCCGTCGCAGTGAGGGCAGTAAGCCACGCCCTTGTTCTTGAACTCCTGCTCGCCGGGCACGTTGATGTTGCGCCAGCGCGCGCCGGTCGAGATGATCACCGACTTGCTTTTCAGCGAGGCGCCGCTTTCCAGTTGCACTTCGATCAGGTCCTTGCCGGGCACCAGCGCCTTGGCACGCTGCAGGTTCATGATGTCCACGTCGTAGTTGCGTACGTGTTCTTCCAGCGCATGCGCAAATTTCGGGCCTTCGGTTTCCTTGATCGAGATGAAGTTCTCGATGCCCAGGGTGTCCAGCACCTGGCCGCCGAAACGTTCGGAGGCCACGCCGGTGCGTATGCCCTTGCGTGCCGCGTACACGGCGGCGGCCGCGCCGGCCGGGCCGCCGCCGACGATCAGCACATCAAACGGGTCCTTGGCACTGATTTTTTTGGCTTCGCGTTCGGTGCCGCTGGTGTCGATCTTGGCGAGGATTTCTTCCAGGCTCATGCGGCCGTTGCCGAACATGGTGCCGTTGAGGAAGACTGTGGGCACGCCCATGATCTCGCGCTCCTTGATCTCGTCCTGGAAGGTGCCGCCTTCGATCATGGTAGTCTTGATGCGCGGGTTCTGCACCGCCATCAGGTTCAGCGCCTGGACCACGTCGGGGCAGTTGTGGCAGGTCAGCGAGACATAGACCTCGAAGTCGAGGTCACGGTCGAGCGCACGGATCTGCTCGAGCACGGCCTGCTCGACCTTGGGTGGGTAACCGCCGATCTGCAGCAGTGCCAGGATCAGCGAGGTGAATTCATGGCCCATGGGCAGGCCGGCAAAACGCGGGCCGTGGTTCTCGCCCGGGCGGTTGATCGAGAACGAGGG
>CAZIYA010000549.1:0-2014 GCA_964543355.1 uncultured Polaromonas sp. | reverse complement strand
ACGTTCGCGCAATTTCGGGAAATCGTTGAAGGCCTGCTCGAGTCGCCGCGCGCGTTCGGCCTTGCCGACCAGCCAGCCGCCGAGCTCCAGGTTTTCAGTCACCGTCATCTGGGGGAACAACTGCCGGCCTTCCGGTACCAGCGCCATGCCACCTTTGACGATGTCACTGGTTTTTTTGGGCAGCGCTTCATCATTGAGCAGCACCTCGCCACCACGCGGAATCAGGCCGGACAGCGCCTTGAGCAAGGTGGTCTTGCCGGCACCATTGGGGCCGAGGATGACGGTCAGGCCGGGTTTGATCTCCAGCGTCAGATCGCGCAGCACCAGGAAAGCGCCGTAACCTGCGCTCAGGCTCTGGACTTTCAGGTGTGCATGGCTGGACGTACCAAGCGCAAAGGGCGTCGGGGCATACCACATCATGGTCCAGTTGCCTCCCCAAGTGTCGTGGTCAATGCCCTGCCGCAGTGTCGGCAACGGGCCGCATTACGCTGGTCGATCCCGCTACGCGGAGCCCTCGCCCTTCGCTTCATACAGCCCCCATCTCATCACCCAGATAGGCTTCAATCACTTCGGCATTGCGCACCACCTCGGCCGGCGTGTCGTCGGCAATCTTGCGGCCCTGGTGCAGCACGATCACGCGCTCCACGTGGCGCAGCAAGGTCGTCACGGCATGTTCGATCCACACCACGGTCAGGTCCAGTTCGTCACGCATGCGGCGTATCAGCTGCGCCATGTTCTCAATCTCGGCTTCGGTCAGGCCGGCCGCCACCTCGTCGAGCAGCAACATGCGCGGCCGCGTGGCCAGCGCCATGCCGACCTCGAGCAGGCGCTGCTGCGAAGGCGTGATGGCGCCCGCGGGCAATGCCGCCTGCCCTTGCAGGCCGATCAGTTCGAGAATGCTGTCCTCGTCGCGCAGGTGCCAGGAGCCTTTGCGTTTTCGCCCTGCAAATTTCAGCCCGAAGTCGATGTTGGCTGCCACCGCCATGTCGGGGAACACGCGTGGCGTCTGGAAAGTACGCGCCACACCGGCCGCCGCATAACGGTGCGGGCCTTGCCCCGCCAGGTCGCGCCCGGACACCAGCAGCCGCCCCGAGGTCGGTGCAATCACGCCGGAAATCGCATTGAAAAAAGTGGTCTTGCCGGCACCGTTCGGGCCAATGATGCCGACCAGCTCACCGGCATGAAAGTCGGCGCTCACGGCATCGACCGCCGTCAGGCCGCCGAAACGCACCGTGATGTCACGCGCCTGCAGCAGGGGCTCAGCCATTCTTGCGCTCCTTGCTGCCCAGGTTCCGCATCCAGCCACGGCTGTCACGCCACCAGCCGCTGAAGGTCGCCCAGCGCAGCGAGGCCAGGCCACCGGGCAGGTAAAGCACGCTCAGGATCAGCAGCAGGCCCAGCGACATCATGTAGACCTGCGGCGCCTGCAGACGCAGGGTCTCAGCCAGCACGCTGAACACAATCGCAGCGATCAGCGGACCCCACAGCGTGACCGCGCCACCGATCAGCGCAATCAGCACGGTCTGGAAACCAATGAAGGGGTTGAACACCGTGTGCGGGTCGATGTAGGTCCAGCGCACGGCCATGGCCGCGCCCACAGCGCCGGCAAACGCCGCCGTCATGGCAAAACCGGCCACCTTGATCAGCCGCGTGTTCACGCCCAGGGTCTGCGCGCGCTGCTCGTCCGCGCCTATGCCCATCAGCGCCAGGCCGAAGCGGCTGCGCCGCACGATGATGGACACCAGCACCGCGAGCACGGCGAGTGCCAGCACCGTCAGGTAAATCGTGTCGCGGTCGGGCACCACGGTCAGCACCCGGCCCACCGTGCCGGTGACCTTCTTTTCAAAGTAGGTCACCGCATGGCGGATCAGCTCGGTCATGCCGAAGGTCAGCACCGCAAAATAGGTGCCGCGCAAATGCAGCACCGCCGCGCCCATGATGACGGCGACCACGGTCGCAATGCCGGCACCCAGCGCAATCGACTCGAGCCAGGCCATTTTTTCCAGCGCAATCG
>CAZIYA010000548.1:0-2017 GCA_964543355.1 uncultured Polaromonas sp. | reverse complement strand
CACCGGTCTGCCAGCAGGCGGGCAGCCCCCGCCGGCCGGCGCGCGCGCCGGCCTGAACGACTGGCACCGCACGGGCTACGGCGGACCTTGCCCGCCGATTGGCCGGCACCGCTACTTCTTCAAGCTCTATGCCCTGGATACGACACTGCCCGCGCTCCATCAACCGACCAAGGCAGCTGTCGAGCGCGCCATGCAGGGCCATGTGCTGGCCAGCGCCGAACTCGTGGGCACCTACAGGAAGACCCGCCCCTGAGCGCGAATCACGGGGTGTCGCTGGCCCGATCCACCCCAGCCTCCCGGGCAGATACGCCCCAGCGGGTCGCGCTAAAAGCCTCCAGGAAGTCGTCCAGGTCCTGCGCCGGCAGGCGGTCGATGCCGGCCGCACCGGCCCGGCCGGCGCCACCAAAACGGCAGCACAGTTCCCGCGCACCACCCGCGGCGGACAGCGGCGCACGCACGCTGACGGCATAGCCACCGCCGCGCATGGCCTTCAACACGGCATGCGCCTTCTCCGGCCCGGCGCGGGCGAGTTCATTGGCCAGGCAACCGATCACACGCCGGCTCCAGCGGGCATCCGGCAGCAGGGTTGCACTGGCATGGTTGTTCTGCCAGTGCGGCGGCAGGTCCGCCGCCCGGCGCAGGTCCTCGCGGCGCAAGGCATCGAGCTGCTGCGCTATCGACTCGTGCTGCAGCAGGTCGAGCGGATCGCGGTAGCGGAGCAACGTCTCGTACAGGCGCGCCGGCGCCATGAAAACATCGCTCTCTTCCTCGCCGTAGGCGTTGTAATTGATGGCCTCGCCGAGCATGCGCAAGCGGTCACGGTTCTGGTTTGTCATGTCCGTCTGCGCGGCGAACGCGTCGGCCACGCCGGTCAGGTTGTCGCCATAAGCCCCCACCAGCGCCCACGACCGGTGGGCGCCGCCGAGGTAGCGGTCGATCAGCAGGCTGGTACAGGTCTGGCTGTCGAGGTCAATATGGGTTTCCAGGTTCGGATGGTCCGGCACATCGGGCGGCGCATGGTGATCGAAGTAGCGCACCCGCGCGCCCCCGGCGAGCAGGCGCAACAAGGCCGCCCGGTTGCGCTGCAGCGACACGTCGCACACCAGCACCTCATCGCCCGGCCCGGCCTGCACCCGGTCCAGCAGCGCGATATCGCGCTTGAGCCCCGTGACCAGCGTGGCCGATGCCGGCGTCTGCAGCCGCCACTGCAGCACGGCGCACAGGCCGTCGGCATCGCCGTTGCAGACGTCGATCTGCCGCCCCGCGGCCGGCCCCACGGTCATTCGCCTTCCGGGTGGGGCGGCGACGGACCTTCGGCGGGCTCGCCGGTCTCGGGATCCAGCCATTCGCCGATGCCGATCTCGCGTTCAGCCTCCTGCAGGCTGATGGTCGGATCCTGCTCGCCGCCGTCGGCAGCATCCATGTCCTGTTGCGCCTGCTCCAGCGTCTCGAACGGGCCGAACTCCTGTTTGCCGTCCTGCGCCAGCCAGTGGTAGCCGTCCGGTCGGGCCACGATCCGGCCCGCTTCCTCAACGGGGACGGTGGCTTCGGACAGTCCCTCGGGCGCGTCCTCGTCGGCCTCCTTCTGGGGGTACCGGGCGTCTGCCGGGATAGTGGCCTTGGGTTTCATTCCTACTCCTTCCATGGCGACAGGGCTCAGCTTGCCCGCACGTGTTATCCGTGTCAGCAAGCCCCGTTTTTTGCAGTGTGTCTGGATGACAGCAACCCAGCCGTGATTTTGATCAACACCCCTGCAAATGGCAGGGTTGCCCGAATGCAGTGACAGGCCGGCGGCAGCGCCCGCGGCTCATCGCAAGATGCGGGCCCGTGTGGCGCTGCGGGCGCAGCAAGGCCGTACGACTTAAAATCGCCGGTTAGCCTCAGCAAGCTCAAACAGCTCACCAAAGCACCACCATGTCCCAGCGCCGTCTTTTCGTCACCACCGCCCTGCCCTACGCCAATGGCAATTTCCACATCGGCCACATCATGGAGTACATCCAGGCCGACATCTGGGTTC
>CAZIYA010000547.1:0-2036 GCA_964543355.1 uncultured Polaromonas sp. | reverse complement strand
TGCCCGGCAGACCCTTCGCCGATGCCCACCATGATGCGGGGCTTGCCGGCGCGCAACACCGCGACGTCGGGACAATAGATGGACAAGGGCATGAGGCCATGGGCAAGCCAATACTCGAAATTTCCGCTGACCCGTGCAAACGTCTCGGCCGCCTCTGGGGACATGGTGAACTCCGGTGGCGCGTCGTCCTGCCCTGGCCCATCCGCCAGCCCGTTGCTGGAAAAGAATTTTTGCATCGCGGCGTCGACACCTTCGCGCTGATAGGTGTCGTAGAGACCCAGCGCAGAAGCTATTTCCTCCGACGGGTCGGGCAGCAGCATCATGCTCGGCGGTTCGTGCGCCACCAGCGCACGCACCCGATCCGGATAACGCGCCGCGAGGTTGAGTCCGATCTGCGCCCCACCGCTGGTGCCGAACACATAGGCCGCTCCACCGCCAAGCGCTTCGATCAGCACCGCCGCATCATCGGCCTGCACAGCAAGCTGCAGGTCTTCGGGCGCGCCGTCGAAGGTACTGCGCGAATTTCCGCGGGGGTCATAGGCAATAACGGTGTAGCGGCTGGCGAGGTGCCGTGTAACATCGGCAAAAACGCCGGCGTCCTGCGGGCCGCCGGGGATAACCAGCAGGGTAGGCCCGGAGCCCTGGATCTCATAATAAATGCTGGCACCCGGCACTTTCAGCGTGGACGAGGTGGTGGGGCGAGCCATGGCAGTGTCTCCTGGAAATTTGTGAACTAGACCGTCCAGTACTGTATTTGCATTAAACTGGACTGTCCAGTACTAATGAGTCAGGGATTTTGGGTTTTCTCGGGAATTGACGGTCTCATGGCGAAATCGGCTGCAACAAAAAAAATGGCAGGTGCGGGTGACTCGCCCCGTTCGGCGCTCAAGCGCAAAGCCATACTCGATGCCGCCACGGAAATCTTCCTGAAAGGCGGCTACCTCGGCACCAACATGGACGAGATCGCAGCCCTCTCCGAGGTTTCGAAGCAGACCGTCTACAAGCATTTCGCCAGCAAGGAAGCTCTGTTCATCGCGGTTGTGGGCAGCATGACTGACGATACAGGCAACATCGTGCGCAATGCGGTGGCCGAGCTGGATGACGGCGGCGATGTGGCCGAGTATCTCCGCAACTATGCCTATCGCCAGCTCACGGCGGTGCTGACGCCACACGTCATGCAGTTGCGCCGCCTGGTGATTGGCGAGGTCAGCCGATTCCCTGATTTGGCAAAGGTGCTTTACGAGCGCGGACCTATGCGCGCGGTGGCAGCCCTTTCAGCCCTGTTCGAGCATCTCGCTGATCGCCGCCTGCTGGTGATCGAAGATCCCTGGGCTGCCGCTTCCCATTTCAACTGGCTGATTATGGCAGACCCCTTGAACCGGGCCATGCTGCTGGGAGACGCCGCCATTCCGAAGCAGGCCGAACTTCGCCGTCATGCGGCGGAAGCCGTGCGCATATTTCTCGCCGCCTATGGTAGGAAATGACCGGGTCTTCTAGTTCGCCAACTCGGTGATCAACGCGTTGAGCAGACGCCGCCCCTGCGTCGTGGCCATCAGGCGGGGGCCTTCGCGTTTGACCAGGCCCAGTGATTTCAGTCCGGCGATCTTGTTGGGGTCCATGGACTGGCCACGCAGTTTTTTATAGCGCGTGAGATCAATGCCGTCGCTGACGCGCAACCCCATGATAAGATATTCCGAAGCCTGGTCGGCTGGCAGCACGATGTTGTCCTCAACAATGCCATGGCCATTTTCGCTGACCTGCTTGCGCCAGGTCTCTGGATATTTTTCCATGACAATGGCGCGGCGGTTTTCCCCTTCGGCAATGCGCGCATGGGCGCCGGGGCCGACGCCCACATATTCACCGTAGCGCCAGTAGAGCAGGTTATGCCGCGACTCCTGGCCTTCGCGCGCATGGTTTGAAACTTCGTAAGCCGAAAGCCCATGCTTCTCGGTGAGACTTTGCGTAAGCTCAAACAGGTCCGTGGCGCTGTCCTCATCGGGAACAATGAGCGAGCCGCGTGCCTGCAAATCGAAATA
>CAZIYA010000546.1:0-2039 GCA_964543355.1 uncultured Polaromonas sp. | reverse complement strand
AGGGACCCAGACCATCGGGTCGCCTTTTCTTTGCCTTCGTTCTTTTGGCGACTCAAAAGAACGAAGGTCGGCCGCCGGGCCGAGACCCGGCTTGCTGGCAAACCACAACAGCCCGAACAATGCAGGTAGTCAGCAATCATGGATCAAGTCCGGGATGACCCTCAGAACGGGTAGTGCCGCGGCGTCGTCTGGATCGTGATCCAGCGCAGCTCGGTGAACTCGGCCACCCCCGCCTTGCCGCCGAAGCGCCCGATGCCACTGCCCTTGACGCCGCCAAACGGCATCTGCGCCTCGTCGTGCACTGTCGGGCCGTTGACGTGGCAGATGCCGGAATCAATACGCCTCGCCACATTGAAGGCACGCGCCATGTCACCGCCGAACACCGCCGCCGACAGGCCGTAGGCATTGTCATTCGCACAGGCCACAGCTTCCTCGACACCGCTGACGCGCACCACACATTTGACCGGGCCAAAAGTTTCCTCGTGGTAAATGCGCATGGCCGGTGTCACGTGGTCCAGCACCGTGGCCGGCATCAGGGTGTTTTCGGCCTTGCCGCCGCACACCAGCTTGGCGCCCTTGGCCAGTGCGTCGTCGATCAGCGCGTTGCAGTGCTCCACGGTGCCCATGCCGATCACCGAACCCAGCACCACCGGCTCGGGCTTGCGCGGGTCGCCCACCGGCAAGGCGGCTGCCTTGGCCGCAAACTTCTTCACAAACGCGTCAGCAATTTTCTGGTCCACGATGATGCGCTCGGTCGACATGCAGATCTGGCCGCTGTTGGCAAAGCAGCCGAAGGCAGCGGCGTTGACCGCGTCGTCGATATTGGCGTCGTCCAGGATCACCAGCGGCGCCTTGCCACCCAGCTCCAGCACCACGGGCTTCAAGTATTTGGCGCAGGTCATCGCGATGATCTTGCCGACCTTGGTGGAGCCGGTGAAGTTGACACGCCGCACCGCCGGGTGCGCCACCATGGCCTCAACCACGATTCCTGCATCGGCCGGGGCGTTGGTGATGTAGTTGACGACGCCAGGCGGAAAACCAGCGTCAGCGAAAGCTTCCACGATCAGCTGATGCGTGCGCGGACAGTTCTCCGAACCCTTGAAGATCACGGTATTGCCGCAGGCCAGCGGCGTCGCAATCGCGCGCACCCCGAGAATGATGGGCGCGTTCCACGGCGCAATGCCGAGCACCACACCTGCCGGCTGGCGCACACCCATAGCCAGGCTGCCAGGCACGTCGGACGGAATCACTTCGCCGCTGATCTGCGTGGTCAGCGCGGCCGCCTCGCGGATCATGCCGGCGGCCAGCATCACGTTGAAGCCAGCCCACATGCCCGAGGCGCCGGTCTCGGCAGCCACGGCTTCGATGAATTGCGGCGTCTTCGCCTCCAGCGCATCGGCGGCCTTGAGCAGCAGGGCCCGGCGCGCGCTCGGGCCGGTTTCGCTCCAGGTCTTGAAGGCTTCAGCGGCGGCTTCCACCGCCATCACCGCATCGGCCGGCGAGGCCGCGGGCGCGCGTGTGGCGACGCTGCCGTCAAGCGGGTTGCGACGCTCAAAGGTGGCGCCTTTTTCAGCGGTGACCTTGAGGCCATTGATCAGCATGGACATGTCAGACATGGGAATACTCCTTGAGAATTACAGGACCCGTTCAGGCTGAGCCTGAACGGTGGTTTTCGCAGCACTTGTGGCTGTGGTGGTGGTGGCGGCAGCACCGGCACCGAGATAGGCCTCGCGAATGACGGTCGAGCGGGCCAGCAGCGCGGCCGGCCCGCTGGCCACCAGCGTGCCGCGCTCAAGCACATAACCGCGGTCGGCCACGGCCAGTGCCTTCTTCACGTTCTGCTCGACCATCAGCACCGTGGTGCCGGCGTCGGCGATGCGGCGCGTGATCGCCAGCAGTTCGTCCACCATGCGCGGCGCCAGGCCGAGCGAGGGTTCGTCCAGCATCAGGAGGCGCGGCGCACTCATCATGGCGCGCGCCACCGCCACCATCTGCTGCTCGTCGCCGCTCATCGTGCCGGCCAGCTGCTGCGCACGTTC
>CAZIYA010000545.1:0-2043 GCA_964543355.1 uncultured Polaromonas sp. | reverse complement strand
GGATCCCGGATCAAGTCCGGGATGACAAATCGCAGAGCAATTGCTATGAATTCAGTAGCTGCCGACGCTTGATAGACAAGGGCTGGAGCCACAAAACACCATCAACTGGGCTCGGGCAGGGCTGCAGCAGCCCCTAACGCAACTCAGCCGCCGGATCCCGCCCCATCAGCGCCGCCACCGCCTCAGCCGGTTTCACCTGGCCATCCAGCAAGGCGACCACCGCTTCGGAGATCGGCATCTCGACACCGAGCCCCTGTGCACGCTGCACCACAGTGCGGGCGCAATAAACGCCTTCGGCCACATGGCCCAGTGATTGCACGGCCTGCTCCAGGCTCTGGCCCTGCGCCAGCAGCAAGCCGACCTTGCGGTTGCGGCTCAGGTCGCCGGTGGCGGTGAGCACCAGGTCACCCAGACCCGACAGGCCGGTAAAGGTCTCTGGCCGGGCACCCAGCGCCAGGCCCAGCCGCGTCATTTCGGCCAGGCCGCGGGTGATCAGTGCGGCGCGGGCATTGAGCCCCAGGTTCAGGCCGTCGCACAGGCCGGTGGCGATCGCGAGCACGTTCTTGACGGCGCCGCCGACCTCGACCCCGACGATGTCGTCATTGGCATAGACCCGCAGCGTGGGACCGTGAAAAGCTGCGACCAGCGCTTCGCGCACTTCGGCGTGTTCGCTGGCGGCCACCAGCGCGGTCGGCTGGCCGCGCGCCACTTCCTGCGCGAAGCTGGGGCCACTCAGTGCACCCGCTCTTAAATCAATAGCTGTCTGCGCCCGTATTTCATGGGCCAGGAGCCCAAAAGGCTTCAAGGATGATGCCGAATCCCGCACCGGGGCCTCGAAGCCCTTGCAAAGCCATGCCACCGGCACACGCACCCCCTGCATGCGCTGCAACATGGCGCGCAACCCTGCAATGGGCGTGGCAATAACGAGGAGGTCCTGTTGTCCCAGAAGGGCATCCAGCGAGCCGGTGGAACCTCCGGCGAGCAGCAGCGCGTCGGGCAGCGCAATCCCGGGCAGGTACCGGCTGTTGACCTTTTGCGCCTGCATCGCCGACAGTTGCCCGGCATCGCGGGCCCACAAGGTGACCTGGTGCCGTGCCGACGGATGGCCGACGCTGGCCGCATTGATGGCCAGCGCAGTCCCCCAGGCACCCGCGCCGATGACGGCAATTTTCATGGCGGTGAAGCTGCCTGCGGCCGGTGCAACAAAGCCGCCCTTAAACGATGATTTGCGGCGCTTCCTGTGCAGCCGAGGCTGCCGCAGCCTGCTGCTGCTCGAACATGGCCTGGAAGTTGATTTCGGCCAGGTTGACGGGCGGAAAACCGCCGCGCTGGATCACGTCGGCCACATTGCCGCGCAGGTAGGGGTAGACGATCTGCGGGCAGGCAATGCCCAGCACCGCGTTGAGCTGCTCGGCGGGCATGTTGCGGATTTCAAAAATGCCGGCCTGCTTGGCTTCAACCATGAACACGGTCTTGTCTTCGATCTTGGTGTGCACGGTGGCGGTCACGCTGACTTCGTAGAGGCCGTCGGTGATCGGTGTCGCCTCGACGCCAAGCTGGATATCGACCGCAGGCTGCTCCTGGTTGAGCAGGATCTCGGGCGAGTTGGGCTGCTCCAGCGACACGTCTTTCAGGTAAACGCGCTGGATCTGGAATACGGGTTCGAGGTTGGCTTCGGCCATGAGGATCTTTCGATTGCTTTAAAAATGAAAGCCTGCGGGACAGCAGGCACAGGACATTATCCCAGTTTGGCTATCCGGTCCGGGGTTGGACCTCGACCGTCAGGCAGCCGCCAGCAAAGGCAGCAGGCCACCGCGGCCATCCAGCGCCATCAGGTCATCGCAACCACCTACATGGGTATCGCCGATGAAGATCTGGGGCACGGTCCGGCGGCCGGTGATTTCCATCATTTTCAGACGTTCGGCCGGCTGCATGTCCACACGTATTTCCTCGATCTCGGTGACGCCACGCTGTTTGAGCAACTGCTTGGCCTGAATGCAGTAGGGGCAGGAGGCGGTCAGGTACATCTTCACAGGGGACATC
>CAZIYA010000544.1:0-2044 GCA_964543355.1 uncultured Polaromonas sp. | reverse complement strand
GCTGGCGCTGGCCGCCCGACAGTTCGCGCGGATAACGTGTGGCATGCGCTTCGAGGTGCACGAGGGCCAGTGCCGCCTTTACGCGCTCGGTGCGTTCGGCCTTGGGCATGCGCCGCATCTCCAGGCCGAAACTCACATTGCCTTCCACGCTCATGTGGGGAAACAAGGCATAACTCTGGAACACGATGCCGAGGCCGCGGCTGTTCGGTTTGGCGTGGGTGATGTCGCGGCCGTCCAGCGTGATGCGCCCGGTCGTGACGTCCGAAAAACCCGCAATCATCTGCAGCGTGGTGGTTTTGCCGCAGCCCGAGGGCCCGAGCAACGAGACGAATTCGCCTTTTTCCACCGACAGGTTCATGTCGATCACGGCATGTGTGGCGCCGTAGGACTTGCTCACATTCGCCAGGATCAGGAAAGACATGGGATACCTCCGCAAACACGGGGAAATTTGAAGGGCGTTGACAGGGGCGGTTAGCGCCGAAACATGCTGCCGGAAGACGCTTTGATGACATTCATGCTAGGGCATGGAATAAAAAGGCGTCAATAGCTTATTCCGTAGATAGAGATATTTCTTCAAATAATTCCGTAGAATGGAATGCAAGGTGAATTGACAGAGCTTTCATTCCGCTGAAAGAGATCGAATGAAAAATGAAGACCCCGCCTCCAGCAGTGTGCAGCGGGCTTTTGCCATCATCCGTGCGCTGGCCGCCACGCAGGCCCGGGGGGGGCGCATCACGCACCTTGCAAAAGCCACCGGCCTGACCCAGGCCACTACCCATCGCCTGCTGCAAGGCCTGGTGGCCGAGCACATCGTGGAGCAGGACACTTCGACCAGGCTTTACCGCCTGAGCATCGATTTTTTCGCGCTGGCCGCGCAGGCCGGCAACGCTATGGACCTGCGGGCCCTGTGCCGTCCCTCCATGCTGCGACTGTGCGCCAGCCTGGGCGACACCATTTTCCTGCTGGTGCGCAGCGGCTTCGACGCCGTGTGCCTGGACCGCAGCGAAGGGCCGTTTCCAATACGGTCGTTTACCGGCGACATCGGGGGCCGGGTGGCGCTGGGCATAGGCCAGGGCAGCCTGGCCATCCTGGCCCTGCTGCCCGAGGCCGAGCGCGAGGAAGTGATTCGTTTTAACCTGCCGCGCGTGCGCGAGTACGGCGTGCTCGACGAGGTCTACCTGCGGACCGAGATCGAGCATGTGCGCCAGCTGGGGTTTGCGGCGCGCAACACCGGCCTGCTCGAAGGCATGGCCGGCGTGGCTGTGCCCGTGCTGGACCGTGACGGCCGACCCGTGGCCGCACTGAGTGTGGGCACGATCGCGTCGCGCCTGAGCCCTGACCGTTTGCCGACCGTGGTGGAACTGCTCCAGCGCGAGGCTGCAGCCATCGGTGCCCGCATCAACCCCTTTGACGCCACCTTGCGCCGGCCGGCGCAAAGCCTAGCGCGGCCGGACACTGCCTGAAGGCTTCACGCCGCAAACCGACCGGGCAGCTTACAGCGTGAAAATCTTGCCCGGGTTCATGATGTTGTGCGGATCCAGCGCGCGCTTGATGGTGCGCATCATGTCCACCGCGCCGTTGCCGGCTTCGGTCACCAGAAAGTCCATCTTGTGCAGGCCGACGCCGTGTTCGCCGGTGCAGGTGCCTTCCAGGCGCAGGGCGCGTGCCACCAGCGTGTGGTTCAGGGCTTCGGCGGCCACGCGTTCTTCCGGCTTGTCCGGATCGATCAGGTAGCCGAAGTGAAAGTTGCCGTCGCCGACGTGGCCCACCAGGAAGTAGGGGATGCCGCTGGCATCAGCCTCGCTGACCGAGTCGAGCAGGCAGTCGGCCAGGCGTGAAATCGGAACGCAGGTGTCGGTTGAGATCGCGCGGCAGCCCGGCTTGGACTGAATGGCCGCAAAGTAGGCGTTGTGCCGCGCGGTCCACAGGCGGGTGCGTTCCTCGGGCGTGCTGGCCCATTCAAAGGCGTTGCCGCCCATGTCCGCCGCAATTTCCTGCACGGTCTCGGCCTGTTCCTTGACGCTGTTGGGCGAGCCGTGAAACT
>CAZIYA010000543.1:0-2048 GCA_964543355.1 uncultured Polaromonas sp. | reverse complement strand
GGAAGTTGACGATGACCTTGACCGGCTTGGTCGGCCAGGCCGGGCCTGCACCCGCCGCAGCGGTTTGCGCATGTGCGGCAGGCAGCAAGCAGCCGGCAGCAAGAGACAGGGCCAGCAGGACACGGTGCCTGGATTGGAAGGAAGGGTTCATGGTGTTGTCTCCTCTTGGGGTGGTGAAAATAATCAGGTGCTCTTGGCGGCACGCGGCTTGCGATGGGGATTCTGGATCCATCGGATCGGCTGTGCTTTCACGGGGCGCGCCGGCGCGCCGTGGCTCACCAGCGTCTGGTCGAGCGCCTTGCCGGCTTCGTCGAGCAGCGCCGCATCACGCGCCGCGGCAATGGCTGCCGCGCGCAGTTCGCTCGAGGCAAAAGAGGCGCCTGTGGCCAGGTGCTCCAGCACATGCATCAGGTTGTCCTTGCCGCGTTCGTTGGTGCTGCCATAACCCTTGATCAGCCGGCCGCACAGCGCGATTTCATGGCCCAGCTGCCAGTGCTGCTGCGTGCCGCGCACCACGCCGGCCAGCCACTGTTCGATCAGCGCCTGCTCGGTGGCAAAACGACTGCCGCGCACACGCAGCCACTTCAGGCTGGCCAGCAGGCGCAGTGACAACATGCCGAAGACCGAATGTGTGCCGACCTTGAGCGGCAGGGCCCACGGCGTCTTCCCGCGCGCCACGCGCTGGCGGTCCCATCGTGTCACGCGCGCGGCCAGGCCGGCCGGCAGCAGTGCCGCAAATTCTGCGGCGCCGGGCTTGAAATGATCGTAGACCTGAAGCAGGTCACCGGCGCCTGCCTTGACTTCGCCGTGCACGCGCTGCCAGCGGCTGGCACTGCTTTTCAGGTCGGCCACACGCACGATGTCGTCAAACGCCATCCAGAGCGCGAGCCAGCGTGCCATTTCGCGTGTGGTGGCGTAGCCCTGCGCCGCCGCCGGATCGGCCAGCTGCTCGGCGCTTAGCACCTGGCTCAGGCGGCGGACATAGAGGTCGGCGTAATCGCGCCCCTGGTAGTCCAGCATGCGGGCGTGGCCCAGCGCCAGCATGTCATGCACCGGGGATGGAAAAATTTTAGTCAGATCGGGCTCCAGCCCTTTGGGGACGGGCGCAAGCAGCTCCTCTTCTGATAGCAGATTGGTGACCAGCGCCGTCTGCGCCTGTTGGGTGGACACCTGCGCAAATGCGCGGTCGAAGCCGCGCAGGCTGGCTTCGGCACCTTTGCCGCCGTGACGGATCGCGTCCTCATACGCCTGGCGCGCGAAGGGCAGCAGGCCGCTGCCGGCGATCGCGCCCAGCATCACCGCGCTGACCACGGTGCCGCAGTCTTTCGCCATTTGACCCATGTCGAAGACCTGGGTGGCGCGGCTTTGCGCGCCTATGGCCTGCAGCAGCGGCGCGTTGTCGGTGCGGCCATCGCCGGGCACCATGCGTTCGGCGGTGGTCAGGGTGCGGCTCGTGGAACTGATGACCAGCGTGCGCTGCGGCGAGCTCATGCCATTGCCGATCTGGCGAGCGGTTTCCAGCAGTTCGGATGACACGATGCCGTCCAGCGCGCCAGGCACCGGGTTCAGGCTGAACACCGGGTGCTTGCCTTGCAGTTCGGTCAGTGGCACCGGAAACACTTCGAGGTAATAGGTGGTGGCGCCGGTGCGCTGGGCCACGCCGGGAATCGACGTGCTTTGCGCTGCGTAGCCACTGGCCAGCGCGATGTCGACCAGCCATTCTGTCAGCACGCCGCCGCCTTCGCCGCCCAGTGCGCAGATCAGCAGGGTGATGGGTTTTTGTTGGTTCATGGTCATGCTGTTTGCATCGCTTTCACCAGCAGGCCGCGCACGCTGCCCAGCAGGCGTTCATGCCACTTCGGGTTCTGGATGACTTCGGCGCGGTAAAACGAGGGGCACAGGGTCGCAGCATGCGCGTTGGCGCCGCAAAGGCCGCAGCCGACGCAGCCGTCAATCACCGTGGCCACCGGGTCCACCTTGAGCGGATCGGGGTTGTCTTTCAGCGTCAGCGTGGGGCAGCCGGAGAGGCGAATGCAGGCGTGGTCGCC
>CAZIYA010000542.1:0-2050 GCA_964543355.1 uncultured Polaromonas sp. | reverse complement strand
ATCCCGGTGCACATGATCGAAACCATCAACAAGATGAACCGCCTGTCGCGCCAGCACTTGCAGGAGTTCGGCTTCGAGCCCGACGCCAGCATCCTGGCCGAGAAGATGGAGATTCCGGAAGACAAGATCCGCAAGATCATGAAGATCGCGAAAGAACCGATCTCGATGGAAACACCGATCGGCGACGACGACGATTCGCACCTTGGCGACTTCATTGAGGACAGCGCCAACACCGCACCGCTGGAAGCAGCCATGCAGGCCGGCCTGCGCGATGTGGTGAAAGACATCCTCGACAGCCTGACACCGCGCGAAGCCAAGGTGTTGCGCATGCGTTTCGGCATCGAGATGAGCACCGACCACACGCTGGAAGAAGTCGGCAAGCAGTTCGACGTGACGCGCGAACGCATCCGCCAGATCGAAGCCAAGGCGCTGCGCAAGCTCAAGCACCCTTCGCGTTCGGACAAGCTGCGCAGCTTCATCGACACGCTGTAAGCAGCCATCCCGGGCCTGGCCCGGGATTCAGCATCAAAAGCGCCTCAGGCCCTTATCCATAGGGCGTGAGGCGCTATTTTTTTGGGAGCAACTTCAGTCCAGCGCGGCCAGCGCCATCATGCCGGCGGCCGTGTTGGAAATCGGGATGTGGTAGTTGGTGTGCACCTTGCGCACGCGGCCGGGCACGGCGGCGCGCGTGGCCAGCCACATCAGCAACTCCACGCCCTGGGTACCGGTTTTTTCGACAAGTTCATGGATGCTGTACTGCGCGGCCCACTCGGGTTCGCTGACCAGGCTGTCCATGAACGCAGGTCAAAGGCCTTGTTGATGAAACCGGCACGCTCGCCGTCGAGCTGGTGGCTCAGGCCGCCGGTGCCTATCACCACCACCTTTTTGTCGCTGTCCCACGAGGCAGTCGCCTCCCCCACCGCCTTGCCCAGGGCCAGGCAGCGTTTGGCGCTGGGCAGCGGAAACTGCACGGTGTTGATGCAGATCGGCACCGTCAGCACCGGGCATGGGCCTTCGGGCCAGAACAGCTTGAGCGGCAGTGTGAAGGCGTGGTCGACCAACATTTCCTGGCAGGTCGTGATGTCGAACTCCTTGTCCACCAGTTCATTGATGATGTGCCAGGACAGCGCGGGCACCCCCTTGAACGGCGGCAGCGTGGGAATGCCCCAGCCTTCGTCGGCATTGCGGTACTCGGGCGCGGCACCCACGGCAAAGGTCGGCATCTTGTCGAGGAAGAAGTTCAGGCCGTGGTCGTTGTAGAACACCACCGCAATGTCAGGCCTGACCTCGTCGAGCCAGGCCCGCACCGGCAGGAAGCCGTCAAAGAAAGGTTTCCAGTAGGGCTCCTGCTGGGCGCCCCGGGCGATCGCACCGCCGATGGCGGGCACGTGGGAGGTGGTCAGGCCACCGATGATTTTTGCCATGATTCTTCTCCTCAGTCGGCCAGGGTTTCGGACTGATTCGCCTGCGCGAGCAGACGCGCCTTGAAGGTTTCCTTGCTCAGGCCGGTCTGCGCGGCGCCCAGGTCCTGCACGTCCAGCCCGAGGATGCCAGCGAACTTGGCCAGGTAATACACGTTGCCGCCGGCCGCCAGCAGGCCCAGCACGTTGCGCGTGCGTATCGCCTGAATCTGCTGCTCGTTCAGGCCATAACGAAGCATGTAACCCACCTCATCGGCCTTGAAGGCCGCACGGTTGTCCGCGCTGTTGAACGAAAAACACATCTTGTTGAGCGCATACCCTTTTTGGGCCTGCTCGCCGTCAAACAGTGTGGTGCCGGGAATCGGGGGCAGCGGCGGGGAATGGGGCACGGAAATCTCCTGGGCTTGACCTGTATCAGTACCCCAGTATTGCCGCCCCGTTACAAAAGATAAACCGATGATTGTTGATGCAACCCATGAATGAATCCGATGGTTCCGGCCTGGACGCCAGGTTGCTGCAACTGCTGCTGAGCGTGCTCGAAACCGGCAGCGTGACCGCGGCGGCGCAGCGCCTGGGCGTGACGCAGTCCACCGTGAGCCATGGCCTGGACCGGTTGCGCGCCATCACCG
>CAZIYA010000541.1:0-2055 GCA_964543355.1 uncultured Polaromonas sp. | reverse complement strand
GGCTCCAAAGCTGCTTGAGCAGCTTTGGACAGGCGACAGAGGCGAAGCGTCTCGCAAGCCGCGGCCTGCAAGGCCTCGGGAGCTACGCGAAGCGAGCGACCGTGGGGGCATCATAAAGGCCGGTTCTGATCAGGATTGGGCGCCCGGCGCTGCGGCGCCAAGAGCATCACGCTGACTACCGGCCACAACAGTGACTCTCCCAGCGGTGCCAGCAACAACATCCAGCCCGGGAAAACGCCTCCGCTGATCATGCGGATGATGATTTCCACGCCGTGGGCCACGGCAAACAGCGGCAGGATCTGCAGCGCCTGCGAGGGCACGGTGAACCACAGCAGGCGGCGATGGATCATGGTCGCAAAAAAGCTCAGGGCGGTGTAGGCCAGCGCATGCTGGCCTAGCAGGGCCGACTGGTGCACATCCATGCCGAGACCGAACATGAAGGCCAGGCCGATGCCCACGCGCTGCGGCTGGTGCACGTTCCAGAACACCAGCACCAGCGCCAGGAAATCCGGCATCCAGGGCACCCGGCCCAGCGGCAGCATGTCCAGCAGCAAGGCCACGATCAGGCTGGTCCAGATAAAAAACGGGTTGGCCGGCAACAGCAGTTGCTGGCCCGAGGGCATGATCATGGGCGACCTCCTTTGCCTGCGGGTAGCGCCGCGGGGGCTGCCGGTGGCGCCTGCAGCGCCGCTTCGGACACCGGCTTGACCACCATGACATGCAGGGCGGCGTTGACCTGGGCCTGCGGCGTGCAATAAATCCTGGCGAACGCCGATTCGGCGCGGCGCTCTATCCTGTCAACCCTGGCGACCGGCAAACCCGGCGGATAGACGCCATCCACACCGCTGGTTGTCAGCAGGTCGCCCTGCTGCACATCCGAATTGCTGCCCATGAAGCGCAGCTCCAGCCCGCCGCCATAGGCCGATGGCTCGCCGAAAGCAACACTTCGCTCGCCGCTGCGGATATTGAGCACGGGGATGGCCAGTTCGCGGTCAATCACCAGTGTCACTTCGCTGACCAGCGGATGGACACGGGTGACCTGGCCCAGCACCCCGGACTCATCCAGAACCGGCGAGCCCAGCTCAATACCCTGGACCATGCCCTTGTCGATGATGACCTTGCGCGTGTAGGGATCGGGCGCGTCGTACAGCACCTGCGCCGCCACACCCGTGATGGCCGGCTGCTCACGCAAGCCCAGCAGTTTTCGCAGACGCGAATTTTCCTGGGCGAGTTGCTCGACCTGGCTGGCGCGCAGCGATTGGGTGGCCAATTTTTGGCGGGCACCTTCTTCACTGGCCCGCGCCTGGCTGAGCGCCGTGAAGTAGCCGCTGCCGTGCTGCACCGCCCGGACCGGCTGCAGGGCCAGCCACTGCACCGGATAGAGCGCGGTGGCCACGGCCGCCCGGATCGGCTGGGTAATCCGGAAACGCAGGTCTGCCACCATCAAAAACAGGGCCAGCGCGCTGAAAAACATCAGCTTGGACAGCGCCGATGGCCCCTGCTTGAAGAAGGGGGGCGGTGTGCGGTCCAGGGTTCCTAAAGGCATGGTGGGCGGTCAAACGGGCCGTGGGGCCGGGCCTTGTTGTGCAAAACAGTGCTGGCAGTCACGCGCACCCGGCGCCCTGGCTTATTCAGAGGTGAAGATGGAGCCCAGACGGTCCATGCGCTCCAGCGCGATGCCGCAGCCGCGCACGACACAGGTCAGCGGGTCTTCCGCCACCAGCACCGGCAGGCCGGTTTCTTCGGCCAGCAGGCGGTCCAGGTCGCGCAGCAGCGCACCACCGCCGGTCAGCATCATGCCGCGGTCGGCAATGTCCGCACCGAGTTCGGGGGGCGTGTGCTCAAGCGCGGTTTTCACGGCGCTGACAATGTTGTTGAGCGGGTCGGTCAGGGCTTCGAGGATTTCGTTGCTGGAAATCGTGAAGCTGCGCGGCACGCCTTCGGACAGGTTGCGGCCCTTGACTTCCATTTCCTTGACCTCGGAGCCGGGAAAGGCCGAACCGATGTTTTTCTTGATGGCTTCGGCGGCGGGCTCGCCGATCAGCATGCCGTAGT
>CAZIYA010000540.1:0-2055 GCA_964543355.1 uncultured Polaromonas sp. | reverse complement strand
TTGCAGCCGACGCTCCTTCTGCCGCGCAGGCTCCTGGCCATCAAGCTGGGCTTTCTGCTGGCTGTGGGCGGCGCCGCTGCCGGAGTGCTGGCCCAGCAGGCGCCGGCCCTGCCGCAGGCCCCGATCCGGCTGATCGTTCCCTTCACCCCCGGCACCGGGATCGACCTGATCGCCCGCACCGTCGGCCCGAAATTGTCCGAGCGCCTGGGCCGCCCCGTGGTGGTGGACAACCGTGCCGGCGCCTCCGGCAACATCGGCACCGAAGCCGTGGTGCGCGCCGCGCCCAACGGCAGCACGCTGCTGGTGACGGTCAACACGCTGGTGATGAATGCGGGCTTGTATCCGCAGCTGCCTTTCGACCCGGTGAAAGACCTGACGCCGGTGACCCTGACCAGCTGGGGCCAGCTGATCCTCGTCGCGCACCCCAAAACCGGCTTCAAAACCGCGACGGACCTGGTGGCAGCCGCACGCCGGTCGCCCGGCCGGCTCAACTATGGCTCGCCCGGCGTCGGCACGCCGCACCACCTGTCCATGGAGCTGTTCAAGGCGACGGCCGGGGTGTTTGTCACGCACATTCCCTACCGCGGCACCGGCCCGGCCCTGACCGACCTGCTCGGCGGCCAGATCGACACCATGTTTTTGCCCATCCATGTGGCCCTGCCGCATGTGAAGTCGGGCCGGCTTCTGGCGCTGGGCATCGGCAGCGAGAAGCGCCACCCGCTGCTGCCGGAGCTGCCGACGCTGGCCGAGGCCAAAGCCGGCAAGGTCAACGTGGACATGTGGTACGGCATCTTTGCGCCGCCCGGCACTTCGCCCGAGCTGGTGGCTTTGTACAACCGCGAGATCGGGGAAATCCTGCAGAGCGAGGAAGTCAGGAAGGCTTTCCAGATCCAGGGCATGGACCCGAGCGGCAGCAGCGCCGCCGAATTCCAGCGCCTGGTCGAAGCAGACGCCAGGCGGTGGGCCCGGCTGATCAAGGACCAAGGCATCACCGCCAACTGATTTGCTACGCAATTGATAGCTGGTGGCGCCCGCCCGATAAGGGCTGGTGACCAGTTTGATCATACAAACCGGGGCAACCCACGAGAACACCATGAAGATAACAATCGTCGGCGGCGGCATAGGCGGCCTGAGCCTGGCGCTGGCGCTGAATCAGCGCGGCCTGGCCTGCGAGGTTTTTGAAACCGTTCCTGAAGTGCGGGAGCTGGGCGTCGGCATCACGCTGCTGCCGCACGCCATGCGCGAGCTGGCAGCGCTGGGCCTGCAGCCCCAGCTGGAAGCGGTCGGCATCGAAAACGAGGAAAGCGTGTTTTTCAACCGCTTCGGCCAGTTCATCTACCGCGAGCCGCGCGGCCGCCACGCCGGCTACACGCTGCCCGAGCTGGGCATTCCGCGCGGCAAGCTGCACCGCCTGCTGTACGAGGCGGCCCTGGCCCGCCTGGGCGCAGGGGCCATCCACACCGACCACCGCTGCACCGGCGTGCAGCAGGACGAGCGCGGCGCCACCGTGCACTTCACGCAGACCTCCAGCGGCGCGGCCCTGCCTTCGGTGCAGGCCGACGTGGTGATTGCCTGCGACGGCGTCAATTCGACCGTGCGCCGCCAGTTCTACCCCGACGAAAAAGTCGCCTTTGCCGGCATCAACACCTGGCGCGGCGTCACGCGGCACAAGCCCATCCTCACCGGCAAAAGTTATATGCGCGTGGGCTCCATCGACACCGGAAAGATGGTGATCTACCCCATCGTCGACAAGCTGGACGACGCGGGCAACCAGCTGGTCAACTGGGTTGCCGAAATCCAGCGTGACAACGCAGCCATGAACGACTGGAACCGCGAAGGCGACCGCAAGGATTTTCTCGACATCTTCAAGGACTGGCGTTTCCCCTGGCTCGACGTGCCGGCGCTGATTGCCGATGCCGAACAAATCCTCGAGTACCCCATGGTCGACAAGGACCCGGTGGCGCAGTGGACCTTTGGCCGCGTGACCTTGCTCGGCGATGCTGCGCACCCGATGTACCCGCGCGGCTCGAACGGCTCGGCCCAGGGCCTGATCGA
>CAZIYA010000539.1:0-2081 GCA_964543355.1 uncultured Polaromonas sp. | reverse complement strand
CGTGCACGCGGTAAAAACCGCCCACCACGTAGCGGTCCATCATGTAGACGACCGGCTCGGCCACCGCGTCGTTGATGCGCTCGTGGGTCTGCACCCCTTCCTGGATGATGACTTCGGACAGCTGCTGGCCGTCCTTGGTCGTGCTCATCTTGTTTTTCGTCTTGCGGTTGAGTTCGTCCAGGTCTTTCACATCGCGCACCGTCATGATGCCCATGCCGTAGGTGCCGTTGTCGGCCTTGACGATCACAAACGGTTTTTCGTTGATGCCGTATTCCTTGTATTTGCGCCTGATCTTCGTGAGCAGCGCATCAACGTTGGTGGTCAGGCAGTCCATCCCGGCCCCTTCGGCAAAATTGACCTCGCCGCATTTGGCAAACATCGGGTTGATCAGCCAGGGGTCCACGCCCAGCAATTTGCCGAAACGCTTGGACACTTCCTCATAGGCCTGGAAATGCCGCGACTTGCGCCGTACCGACCAGCCCGCATGCAGCGGCGGCAGCAGGTACTGCTCGTTGAGGTCTTCCAGCATGCCGGGAATGCCGGCTGACAGGTCGTTGTTGAGCAGGATGGTGCAGGGGTCGAAATTTTTCAGGCCCAGGCGCCGGTCGGTGCGCACCAGCGGCTCCAGCGTGATCTGCTCGCCGGTGGGGAGGGTCAGCGTGGTCGGCGCGGTGATCTCCGGGCTGAGCGAGCCAAACCGCACGTTGAGCCCGGCCTGGTGAAAGATGCGCTTGAGCTGCAGGATGTTGGCCAGGTAAAAGGTGTTGCGCGTGTGGTTTTCGGGAATCACCAGCAGGTTGCGCGCTTCCGGACAGATTTTTTCGATCGCAGCCATCGCGGCCTGCACGGCCAGCGGCAGCATTTCAGGCGTCAGGTTGTTCCAGCCGCCGGGGTAGAGGTTGGTGTCCACCGGCGCCAGCTTGAAACCGGCATTGCGCACATCGACCGAGCTGTAAAAGGGCGGCGTGTGCTCCATCCATTCCAGTCGGAACCAGCGCTCGATCGCCGGTGTGGTATCCAGGATGCGCTGCTCCAGCTCGTTGATGGGGCCGTTCAGGGCAGTAATGAGGTGCGGAACCATGCGGCCACTTTCAATTGGGAAACGTTGTTATTGCTTCGGTGATAGCTGACCGAATTTTAGGGAGATTGGGGTGCCCCGACGCGGTTACAAGAGGTAAGCCGCCGAGGCATTCGGCGCGTGGCCGGTCGACGGCTGTTTCAGCTGCGGACTTCGCCCTGGCCCAGCACCACGTACTTGAGCGAGGTCAGGCCCTCGATGCCAACCGGCCCGCGTGCATGGAATTTGTCCGTCGAGATGCCGATTTCGGCACCCAGGCCAAACTCGAAGCCATCTGCGAAGCGGGTGCTCGCATTCACCAGCACGCTGGCCGAATCCACCTCACGCAGAAACTGCTGGGCATGCATGTGGTCGCGCGTGAGGATGGCGTCGGTGTGGTGGCTCGAGTACTTGTTGATGTGGGCAATCGCCTCATCGACGCCGGCAACCACCTTGATGCTGATGATGGGGGCCAGGTATTCCTCGTACCAGTCCTGTTCGGTCGCCGGCTGGACCCTGGCATCGATCAGCTTCGCCAGAAGGGCCTGTGCTTCAGCGTCGCAGCGCATCTCCACGCCCTTGGTCGCGTAGATGGCGCCTATCTTCGGCAGAAACTCCGCCGCCACGCCGCGCGCGACCAGCAGGCCTTCGATGGCATTGCAGGGGCTGTACTTCTGGGTCTTGGCGTTGTCGGCCACCGTCACCGCCATGGCGACATCACACGGGTCGTCCACATAGACATGGCAGTTGCCGTCCAGGTGCTTGATGACCGGTACCTTGGCGTCGCGGCTGATGCGCTCAATCAGGCCCTTGCCGCCGCGCGGGATGATCACATCCACAAATTGAGGCATGGTGATCAGGAGGCCCACGGCTTCGCGGTCGGTGGTGGGCACCAGTTGCACCGCGTCGGCCGGCAGGCCGGCCCCTGTGAGCGCCTGCTGCACCAGCGCCGCCAGCGCCTTGTTCGACTCGATCGCCTCGGAGCCGCCGCGCAGGATGCAGGCGTTGCCACTCTTGATCGCAA
>CAZIYA010000538.1:0-2082 GCA_964543355.1 uncultured Polaromonas sp. | reverse complement strand
CTGGCCGAAGGCGGCCACCTGACCCACGGCATGGCTCTTAATATGAGCGGCAAGTGGTTCAACGTGGTCTCCTACGGCCTGAACGACAAGGAAGAGATCGACTACGAAGCGATGGAACGCAAGGCGCATGAAACAAAGCCCAAGCTGATCATCGCCGGCGCGTCGGCCTATTCCCTGGCCATCGACTTTGCGCGCTTTGCCAAGGTAGCCAAAGACGTGGGCGCGATCTTCATGGTCGACATGGCCCACTATGCCGGCCTGATCGCCGCAGGCATCTACCCCAACCCCGTACCGCACGCCGATGTCGTGACCTCAACCACCCACAAAAGCCTGCGCGGCCCGCGCGGCGGCATCATCCTGATGAAAGCCGAACACGAGAAAGCCATCAACAGCGCCATCTTCCCCGGCCTGCAGGGTGGCCCGCTGATGCACGTGATTGCGGCCAAGGCGGTGGCCTTCAAGGAAGCGCTGGCGCCCGAGTTCAAAACCTACCAGCAGCAGGTGCTGAAGAACGCACAAATCGTGGCCGAAACGCTGACGCAGCGCGGCCTGCGCATTGTCAGTGGCCGCACCGAAAGCCACGTCATGCTGGTGGACCTGCGCGCCAAGGGCATCACGGGCAAGGAAGCCGAAGCCGTGCTGGGCAGCGCCCACATGACCATCAACAAGAATGCCATTCCCAACGATCCGGAAAAACCCATGGTCACCAGCGGCGTGCGCATCGGCACCCCGGCCATGACCACACGCGGCTTCAAGGACGAGGAAGCGCACCAGACGGCCAACCTGATTGCCGACGTGCTCGACAATCCGCGTGATGCAGCAAACATTGAAGCGGTGCGCGCCAAGGTCAATGCCCTGACCAGCCGCTTCCCGGTGTACCGCTAACCATGTGGTACAGCGCAGGTACTATGTTTTTGATAGCTGCCTGCGCAAGCTACACAAGGGCTGGAGGCCAAAAATGCTGATGAATCCAGGCAGGGCCGCATGAAGTGCCCCTTCTGCGGCAATCTTGAGACCCAGGTTGTTGAAACGCGGGTGTCGGAAGACGCAGACTTCATACGCCGCCGCCGCCAGTGCGGCGCATGTGAAAAACGCTTCACCACCTACGAACGGCCCGACGTCAACTTTCCGGCCATCGTCAAGAAAGACGGCCGCCGCATCGAGTACAAGCGCAGCAAGATTCTCGGCTCCATGAACCTCGCCCTGCGAAAGCGCCCTGTCAGCACCGAACAGGTGGACTCGGCCATCGAGCGCATCGAAGAAAAGCTCCTCAACCTGGGCCTGCGCGAAGTCCCCTCAGCCCGCCTGGGCGAACTCGTCATGCGCGAGCTGAAAAAGCTCGACAAGGTCGCCTATGTGCGCTTTGCCAGTGTGTACCGTAGTTTTGAGGATATTGACGAGTTCAAGACGCTGGTGGATGAGGTGAGGCGGTGACCTTTGAAAAACATCCATTGAGCTCATGAGGCCTGCAATCAACGCCAGCAATCGGCTACTGAATTAGTCCCTGTCACTGAACGCCTACCCGCATTGTCAACTGCAAGCGTGCCACATTTATCTGCACTCATCGGCCCGCCTGCGCGTGGCACAGCCTGAATGGTGAAAGTGCTTATCGTAGGGGTGCTTCCAAAACCTATCGAGTAGACCTCACTGCCTGCTGCAGCTCCTCTAGGCGTCACAGACAATTCCACCGGCACCGTTACTGCTGCACCACTTCTGTTCTGGTCGAACCGATCATTCTGGGAATAAAACCGCTGCATGAATTGTGCAGTCTCCAGCAAGTGCCCCCGTGCCTCTGCACGCCTCGACTTCGCGACCGAACTCTGATAGCTGGGCAAGGCAACAGCAGAGATGATGGCAACGATGGCCACAACAATCATCAGCTCAATCAGCGTAAAGCCATTATTTTTCATATGCATTCCATCAAGTTAAGCATTAGCTTGGAGGGCTCACCAGTTGTCGCCAATTGCGTCGAATGGCATTCGGATCCCCGCAAAACGGTTTGGTTGAGCTGCTGGATATGCTCAGGCCGAGCTGGCCGAGGCATCCTCCACCTCCACCTCCACCTCCACCTCCACCTCCACC
>CAZIYA010000537.1:0-2086 GCA_964543355.1 uncultured Polaromonas sp. | reverse complement strand
GTGACGCCTGAAACAATTTTGCGCACCTCGGCCTTGCCCTCGACCTGCAGGCCGTTCGGGCCGTAGTCCTTGAAGCGTTCGGGCTGCAGCAACTGGTCGAAGGCGGCCAGCAGTAACGCGCGCGGCGCAATGGCAGCGCTATCGGCGCTCATGGGTAATCACCGGTTGCAGCCCGGAAGTATCTTCGCTCAGCCGGGGCCGCGGATCCGGCTTTGCCGGTCCGCAGGCGCAGCGCCCCCTCGGGGGGCAGCGAACCACACGAAGTGGGGAGCGTGGGGGCACGTTTCAAGGAAGAAAGCCTTCAATCGAAAGGTAACGCTCACCGGTGTCGTAGTTGAAACCCAGCACCGTGCTGCCGGGCGCAATGTCGGGCAGCTTCTGGGCAATGGCCGCCAGCGTGGCACCTGACGAAATGCCGACCAGCAGGCCTTCTTCGGTGGCGCTGCGGCGGGCATAGTCCTTGGCGGCATCGCCTTCGACCTGGATCACGCCGTCCAGCAGGCTGGTTGTCAGGTTGGCCGGAATGAAGCCCGCGCCTATGCCCTGGATCGGGTGCGGCGAAGGTTTGCCGCCACTGATGACCGGCGAGGCCGAGGGCTCCACCGCATAAACCCTGGTGTTCGGAAATTTGCTCTTCAACACCTGCGCCACGCCGCTCAGGTGGCCGCCGGTGCCAACCCCGGTGATCAGGTAGTCCACGCCGTCCGGAAAATCGGCCAGGATTTCCTGCGCCGTCGTGCGCACGTGGATGTCGATGTTGGCCGGATTTTCAAACTGCTGCGGCATCCAGGCGCCCGGGGTTTGCGCCACCAGCTCCCTGGCGCGGGCTATCGCGCCATTCATGCCTTTTTCGCGCGGCGTGAGTTCGAAGGTGGCGCCGTAGGCCAGCATCAGCCGGCGGCGCTCGATGCTCATGCTGTCAGGCATCACCAGTACCAGCGTGTAGCCTTTCACGGCTGCGACCATGGCCAGCCCGACGCCGGTGTTGCCCGACGTGGGTTCGATGATGGTGCCGCCCGGTTTCAGGGCGCCCGACTGTTCGGCCGCCTCAACCATGGACAGCGCAATGCGGTCCTTGATGGAGCCGCCGGGATTGCTGCGCTCGGACTTGACGTAAATCTGGTGGGTCTGGCAGGCCGCGCCAAAAAGCCGGTTGATCCGGATATGCGGTGTGTTGCCAATGGTGGCGAGGACGCTGGAAGCTTTCATGGCGAGGGTTCCTTGGGTTTCAGTCGGCACGCCGGCGGATGCGGATGCAGGTTCTGCAAATTATGTTCCCTCCTGCCGAAGGCCGCAGGAGGTGTTGCGCGGGCCATCACAGCCAGAAAGTGGGGGAAAATCGCAACACTTGGTAATTCCGCATCGCCCCCCACATTTTCAGCCTCAGGGCGTATTACCCTTCGGCCGCTTTCATCCTGGATTCACCCATGCGCAAATTCTGGCTTCTGTTTTCCCAAACCGTGACGGTTTTCCTGGCTGCGTATTTCGTGGTGGCCACACTCAAGCCGCAATGGCTGGACCGCGGCCCGGAAAACACCCTGGCAGTGATCGAAGCGCCGGCCGGTCTGCCGGGCATTGCCGCACCGGCCGGCAGTTTTGCCGCAGCGGCCAAGGCGGCTTCGGCCGCGGTGGTCAGCATCAACACCAGCAAGGCGGCTGCGCGTAACCCCAACATGGACGACCCCTGGTTTCGCTTCTTTTTCGGGGACCAGGGCGGGCAAAGCGAGCCGCAGGTCGGCCTGGGCAGTGGCGTGATCGTCAGCCCCAACGGCTACATCCTGACGAACAACCATGTGGTCGAGGGCGCGGACGACATCGAGGTCATCCTCAACGACACCCGCAAGGCCAAGGCCAAGATCATAGGCACCGATCCGGAAACCGACCTGGCCATCCTGAAGATCGAACTCGACAAGCTGCCCATCATCGTGCTGGGCAGTTCTGACACGCTGCAGGTCGGCGACCCGGTGCTGGCCATCGGCAACCCTTTCGGCGTGGGGCAGACCGTGACCAGCGGCATTGTCAGCGCACTGGGCCGCAACCAGCTGGGCATCAACACCTTCGAGAATTTCATCCAGACCGATGCGGC
>CAZIYA010000536.1:0-2090 GCA_964543355.1 uncultured Polaromonas sp. | reverse complement strand
TCACCGGCTTCGGCCAGACCGGCCCGTATGCGGCACGCGCGGGTTACGACTTTTTGATCCAGGGCATGGGCGGGCTGATGAGTGTGACGGGCCGGCCTGATGGCGAGGCCGGCGCCGGCCCGCAAAAAGTGGGCGTGGCGCTGACCGACATCATGACCGGGCTCTACGCCACGATTGCCGTGCAGGCCGCTTTGGCCGAGCGCGAGAAGTCCGGCCAGGGTCAGCACATCGACCTCGCCCTGCTGGACGTGCAGATCGCCTGCCTGGCGAACCAGGCTTCCAACTACCTGGCTGGCGGACTGGTGCCGCGCCGCATGGGCAATGCGCATCCGAACATCGTGCCCTACCAGGACTTTCCGACCGCCGACGGCGACATCATCCTCGCGGTAGGCAACGACGAGCAGTTTGCGAAGTTCTGCGCTGTGGCTGATCATCCGGAGTGGTCGACCGACGCGCGCTTTTCCACCAACGCACAGCGTGTGGCAAACCGCGCCGTGCTCGTGCCCCTGCTGCGCCAGGCCACGGTGATGCGAACTTCGGCCGACTGGATAGCCGCGCTGGAAGCCGCCGGTGTGCCTTGCGGCCCCATCAACCGCATTGATGAAGTCTTTGCCGACCCGCAGGTGCAATCGCGCGGCCTGCACATCGACATGCCGCACGCGCTGGCGGGTAGCGTGCCACTGGTGGCCAACCCGATCCGCCTGTCCGGCTCACCGGTGGCTTATCAGCGCCCGCCGCCCATGCTGGGGCAGCACACGGCCGAGGTGCTGGCGCAGTGGCTGGGTGCGCGAGGGGCAAAAGACGCTGCTACAGCACCTGTCTCTCAAGTTTGATAATGAAAAGTGCTGCCAGCCCTTTAAACGCGGGCGCAAGCAGCTACTAATTTAGTAGCATATAGCACAGGCCATCCGCCGCCCCGTCAAGGCTCCGGTGCTGCACGAAGACGCGATACGGCGGCCGGCAGGTCTTTCCAGGGCGGCTGATCCGGTGCATATCGGCTGCGCATGTAGGTCGCCAGCGTGGTGATCTGGTCATCATCCAGGCTGTGGCGGAAAGCCGGCATGAAGCCGATCTCTGCAGTCGCGGGTACGCGAATGCCGTCAAGAATCACGCGAATCAGGTTGTCGGGCCGATCGCTGAGCAGCTTGCTGTTCAAGGCCAGCGGCGCGTTGACACCCAGCAGCTTTGGTCCATCACCATCATGGTGGCAGGAGGCGCACGCGCCATTGAACAGGCGCTGGCCGGGGCCAGGCAATGCAGCACCGCTCTGCTGCGCCGCCAGCACCACCTGCCTGGTGCGTTCGGCACTCTCGGGCTCTGCCAAGGGCTGGTTGAACGAGGTCAGGTAGCTGGCCATGGCCCGGATATCGTCGTCTGGCAAGGCGCTGAGCTCCTTGATTACAGGACCCATGGGGCCGGCAGCTGCGCCGTGCTGCGGGCTGTAGCCTTGGCGCAGGTAGCGGTACAACTCGCTGGAGCTCCAGGGCACGGGCGCGCGCGACAAGGCTGTCAGCGCAGGTGCCTCCCAGCCATCAACCACGGCACCTGACAGGAAAGCCGGACCGCCGCGTTCAGCACCCAGTGCATTGCGCGGCGTGTGGCAGGCACCGCAATGGCCCAGGCCGTTGACCAGGTAGGCGCCGCGATTCCATTCCACGGTTTGTGTCGGGGCCGTGCGGTAAGGCGCCGGGTCATGAAACATCGCATTCCACGCCGCCATGAGCGGCCTCACGTTGAAAGGAAAAGCCAGTTGCGTGGCTGGCGTCTCCGAGCGCACTGCCGGCTGCGCCATCAAGTAAGCGTACAGCGCGGTCAGATCGTCATCACTGGTCTTGGCAAAGGCCGTGTAGGGAAAAGCCGGGTACAGGTGGTGGCCATCGCGCGAGATGCCCTCCCGCATGGCGCGCTGGAAGGCACTGAAGGACCACAGGCCGATGCCGGTTTGCGCATCAGGCGTCAGGTTGGTGGTGAATATCTTGCCGAAGGGCGTGTCCATGGCACGGCCGCCAGCGTTCGGCACGCCGCCGGGTGCGGTGTGGCACACCACACAATCGCCAGCGGCCGCGAGTTGCCGGCCGCGTTCAATCACC
>CAZIYA010000535.1:0-2097 GCA_964543355.1 uncultured Polaromonas sp. | reverse complement strand
GTCGTCTGGGTCTCGCTGATCTGGATGTACTGGACCGAGGTGCGGCGCACCGAAGTCATGGGGTCGAACGCAAGCGGCGCATCGGCCTGATGCGGCCATCTTCTTCAAGGAAAAAATCATGAGTACCAAGTCCGCAGCGAGTGTTGCCACTCCGGCTGTTCAGTCGCGTTCTTCGGGCGCAGATATCACCGACTGGCGTCCCGAGGACGCGCAGTTCTGGGAAAGCACCGGCAAACGTATCGCTTACCGCAACCTCTGGATCTCGGTGCCCAGTCTGTTGTGCGGCTTTGCGGTCTGGGGCATGTGGGGCATCATCACGGTGCAGATGATGAATCTGGGTTATCCGTTCAGCCAGGCCGAGCTGTTCACATTGACCGCCATCGCCGGCCTGGCCGGTGCCACCATGCGCATCCCGGCGTCCTTCCTGATCCGGCTCGCGGGTGGCCGCAACACCATTTTCCTGACCACCTCCATGCTGCTGGCGCCCGCCATTGGTACGGGCATCGTCCTGCAACACCCCGAGTGGCCACTCTGGTCATTTCAGTTGATGGCCTTGTGGTCGGGCGTGGGCGGCGGCAATTTTGCCAGTTCCATGTCCAACATCAGCCCCTTTTTCCCCAAGCGGCTGCAGGGCACGGCACTTGGTCTGAATGCGGGCCTGGGCAACTTTGGCGTGACGGCGATGCAGATCGTGATTCCGCTGGTCATGACCGTGAGTGTCTTTGGCAGCTTTGGCGGCGAGCCGATGACGCTGCTCAAGGAAAGCGGCTGGATTCTCGGCCGCATTCCTGCGGGCACGCCGACCTGGATACAAAACGCCGGCTTTACCTGGCTGCTGTCGCTGGTGCCGCTGTCGGTGATCTGCTTTTTCGGCATGAACAACCTGAAGACGGTGTCGCCTGCCATTGGCGGCACGATTCCGGCCTTCCTCAAGATCATCTGGCTGTACACGTTGTCCTTCGTTCCTGCGGGCATTGGCCTGTACCTCTACCTGCCCAAGCCCAGCGGCCTGGGCGTGCTGAACATGTGGCTGGCCATGCCGCTGATCATCATCAGCACCCTGATGGTTCTCAAGATCACCGCCTTTGGCCCCATGAAGGAAAGCATAGCCAAGCAGTTCGCCATCTTTCACAACAAACACACGTGGTCGATGACGATTCTGTACATCGTCACCTTCGGCTCTTTCATTGGGTTCTCGATGGCCTTGCCGCTGTCTATGAAAGTGATTTTCGGCGTCAGCCACGTACCTGACGCGGCTGGCGTGATGCAGCACACGCTGAACAACCCGAACGCACCGCCGGTGCTGGCCTATGCCTGGATCGGCCCCTTTGTTGGCGCACTGATCCGGCCCGTGGGCGGCTGGATCGCCGACAAAGTCGGTGGCTCGATCGTGACGCAGATCATTTCCGCCGTCATGGTAGCGGCCTCCGTGGCCGTGGGTTACGTCATGCTGCTGGCCTACAAGTCGGCCACACCCGAGCAGTACTTTCTGCTCTTCATGGTGCTGTTCGTCGTGCTGTTTGCCGCCAGCGGCATCGGCAACGGTTCGACCTTTCGCACGATTGGCGTCATCTTCGACCGCCAGCAGGCCGGGCCGGTGCTGGGCTGGACCTCGGCCATTGCCGCCTACGGCGCCTTCATCGCCCCGGTGGTCATAGGTGCGCAGATCAAGGCCGGCACGCCGGAAAACGCGATGTACGGCTTCGCCATCTTCTACGCCCTGTGTCTGGTACTGAACTGGTGGTTCTACCTGCGCCGTGGTGCCGAGATCAAAAACCCCTGACCCACGTTCAGCCCACTTTTTACTGCCTTATTGGAGCATCAAATGAGTCATTTCCTGGATCGACTGAGCCACTTTTCCAACCCAAGAGAATCCTTTTCGGGCAAGCACGGCGTCACCACGGCGGAAGACCGCACCTGGGAAGACGCCTACCGCAACCGCTGGGCGCACGACAAGATTGTGCGCAGCACCCATGGCGTGAACTGCACCGGCTCCTGCTCGTGGAAGATTTATGTCAAGGGCGGCATTGTCACCTGGGAAACCCAGCAGACCGACTACCCGCGCACGCGCTGGGACATGCCCAACCACGAGCCGCG
>CAZIYA010000534.1:0-2100 GCA_964543355.1 uncultured Polaromonas sp. | reverse complement strand
AGGTGCGCTCGCCGCTGAGCAGCGCGCGCGAATTCCCCCGGATTTCCAGAATGACCTGGTTCGCGCTGCAGGGCTGGCCATCACGCACATGCCAGACCAGTTCAGCCTGCGGATCCAGCCGCTGCAATGTCGCCTCTACCCAGGGCCGGCCGCAGATCACCGCGGCTTCACGCGCCAGCACGCGGGCCTGGCTGCGCTGCCCCGGGTCCACCAGGCCGGCTGTCAGGTCGCCGGAGCCGAGGTCCTCGTCCAGCGCCCGGCCGGCATCGGCGCGCGCAAGCAGCGCCATGCTGGCATCTGAAAAATCAAACCGGTCATTCATTTTTTTCGTCGTTTCAGCCCATGTTGGCGGCAAGCATAGCGGCTTCGCGAAGAACCCTTCGGTTAGCACACTATCGGCACCACAGGAAAAAGGATTTTGGCCTTCAGGCCGCCTGTACTAGAATGCAATTGCTCCGGGGTGCTGCCGGCCATTGTGGTCGAGCAGCTGAGATGGCCAACAACCCAAACCCGTGAACTTGAATCGGTTCGTACCGACGTAAGAAGAGCTGACTGTCGCCGGCCCCCCGGCTATCCAGTCAACGACCAACACCACAGCGCTGGTATTGGCCACACCTTCGGAGCATTTTGTGTACCTGCACAACCACAAGGATGCCCCGATGAACGCCCCAGACAAATTTGCCGAGCTGCTTTCCCTCACACGCGAACCGTTTCCGGCCTCGCGCAAAATTTATGTGCCCGGCCAGGTCCATGCCGGCATACGCGTGCCGATGCGCGAAGTCTCGCTGAGCAACGGGGAATCCGCCACGCTGTACGACACTTCCGGCCCCTACACCGATCCGGGCGCCGACATTGACGTGCGCCGCGGGCTCGAGGCGCTGCGCACACCCTGGATTGAAACGCGCGGCGACACAGAAATTTACACCGGCCGCACCGCTCAGGCGGTCGATGACGGCACCCGTCGCGAAGATCGCACCGACCCTTCGGATCCCGAAGTCCAGCGTATCGCCGCGCTGCGCGCCCAGGCCGTCGGCCTGCAGCGCACACCGCGCCGCGCCAAGGCCGGTGCCAACGTCAGCCAGATGCACTACGCGCGGCGCGGCATCATTACGCCCGAGATGGAATACATCGCACTGCGCGAGAACACCAAGCGCGAGTGGATGGCCGAATATCTGGGCGATGCAGAGCGCGCCCAGCGCCTGCGTGGCAACCCCATGGGCGCGCAACTGCCCGAGTTTGTGACGCCGGAGTTTGTGCGCGACGAAGTGGCACGCGGCCGCGCCATCATTCCGGCCAACATCAACCACCCCGAAGTCGAGCCCATGATCATCGGGCGCAACTTCCTCGTCAAGATCAACGCCAACATCGGCAACTCGGCGGTAACCTCGAGTATTGAAGAAGAAGTTGAAAAACTGGTCTGGGCCATCCGCTGGGGTGCCGACAACGTGATGGACCTGTCCACCGGCAAGAACATCCACACCACGCGTGACTGGATCATCCGCAACTCGCCGGTACCCATCGGCACCGTGCCGATTTACCAGGCCCTTGAAAAAGTCGGCGGCGTCGCCGAAGACCTGACGTGGGAGATTTACCGCGACACGCTGATCGAGCAGGCCGAGCAGGGCGTGGACTACTTCACCATCCACGCCGGCGTGCGCCTGCCCTTCATCCCGATGACGGCCAAGCGCCGCACCGGCATCGTCTCGCGCGGCGGTTCCATCCTTGCCAAGTGGTGCATGTCGCACCACAAGGAAAACTTCCTGTACACGCACTTCGAAGAGATCTGCGAGATCATGAAAGCCTACGATGTGAGTTTCTCGCTGGGCGACGGCCTGCGCCCGGGCTCCGGCGCCGACGCCAACGACGAGGCACAGTTTGCCGAACTGCGCACGCTCGGCGAGCTGACAAAAATCGCCTGGAAACACGACGTGCAGACCATGATCGAGGGCCCCGGCCACGTGCCCATGCACATGATTCAGGCCAACATGGAAGAGCAGCTCAAGCATTGCCACGAAGCACCGTTCTACACCCTGGGCCCGTTGACCATCGACATCTCGCCCGGTTACGACCACATCACCAGCGCCATCGGTGCGGCGATGA
>CAZIYA010000533.1:0-2101 GCA_964543355.1 uncultured Polaromonas sp. | reverse complement strand
CGGCGGCTGGGCGCACTACGTGGGCCAGGAAAAACTGCGGCCGCAGACTGGCTGGACGCCGCTGGCCTTCGCGCTCGACTGGATTCGTCCACCCCGGCAGATGAACTCCACCAGCTTCTTCTATGCGCATACCGACCAGTGGCGCTACGAGAAGCTCGGCGTGGACGAGGTGTTGTCCCCATTGGCCGACAAAAAGCTCTACGGCGGTAGCATGATCGACTACAACGTGCGCGCCGAGCGCATGGGCTGGTTGCCAAGCGCGCCGCAATTGCAGACCAACCCGATGCAGGTGGTCAAGGACGCGCAGGCCGCGGGCCTGGATGCCAAGGACTATGTCGTCAAGTCGCTGAAGGACGGCTCGCTCAAAATGAGCTGCGAGGACCCGGACCATCCGGATAACTGGCCGCGCAACATGTTTGTCTGGCGCTCCAACATCATCGGTTCGTCGGGCAAGGGCCATGAGTATTTCCTCAAGCATCTGCTGGGTACGGACAACGGCGTTCAGGGCAAAGACCTCGGCGCCGAAGATGGCAAACCTGAAGAGGTCGTCTGGCACGACAAGGCGCCCGAGGGCAAGCTGGACCTGCTGGTCACGCTGGACTTTCGCATGAGCACGACCTGCCTGTACTCCGACATCGTGCTGCCGACCGCGACCTGGTACGAAAAGAACGACCTCAACACCAGCGACATGCACCCCTTCATCCATCCGCTGTCCACCGCGGTGGATCCGGTGTGGCAATCTAAAAGCGACTGGGAAATCTACAAGGGTTTTGCGAAAAAATTCAGCGAACTGTGCGAAGGCCATCTCGGTGTCGAAAAGGAAATGGTGCTGACCCCGGTGATGCACGATACCCCGGGTGAGCTGGCCCAGCCTTTTGAAGTCAAGGACTGGAAGCGTGGCGAGTGTGAACTGGTGCCCGGCAAGACGGCGCCCCAGATGCAGGTGGTCGAACGCGACTATCCCAACGTCTACAAACGTTTCACGGCCGTCGGCCCCCTGCTCAACAAGGTGGGCAACGGCGGCAAGGGCATTGCCTGGAACACCGAAACCGAAGTGCGGCAGCTCGGCGAACTCAACGGCCTGGTGACCGAGCCCGGCGTGACCCGTGGCATGCCGCGCATCAACAGCGACATCGACGCCTGCGAAATGGTGCTGCAGCTTGCACCCGAAACCAACGGCCACGTGGCGGTCAAGGCCTGGGCGGCGCTGGGCAAGCAGACCGGCCGTGAGCACACGCACCTGGCACTGCACCGCGAGGACGAGAAGATCCGCTTCCGCGACATCCAGGCGCAACCGCGCAAGATCATCAGCTCGCCGACCTGGAGCGGTATCGAATCGGAAACCGTGTCGTACAACGCCGGCTACACCAATGTGCATGAACTGATCCCATGGCGCACCCTCACGGGCCGTCAGCAGTTCTATCAGGACCATCCGTGGATGCTGGCCTTCGGCGAGGGCCTGGCCAGCTACCGGCCGCCTGTGAATCTGAAGGCCACCGCCGGGGTGCACGGTATTCGTACCAACGGCAACACCGAGATATTGCTGAACTTCATCACACCGCACCAGAAGTGGGGCATTCATTCAACGTACACCGACAACCTGTTGATGCTGACGCTGAGCCGGGGCGGACCCATCATCTGGCTCAGTGAAGATGATGCCAAGCTCATCGGCGTGGAAGACAACGACTGGATCGAAGCCTACAACGTCAATGGCGCCATTGCCGCGCGCGCGGTCGTCAGCCAGCGCGTCAAGCCCGGCATGGTGATGATGTACCACGCGCAGGAAAAAATCGTCAATACACCGGGCTCGGAGATTACCGGCCAGCGCGGCGGCATCCACAACTCGGTCACGCGCATCGTGCTCAAGCCGACGCACATGATCGGCGGCTACGCGCAACTCTCGTACGGCTTCAACTACTACGGCACCATAGGCACCAACCGCGACGAATTCGTGGTGGTTCGCAAGATGGACAAGGTGGACTGGCTGGACACACCGCGCGATGACGAAAAAGCGTTTGCCGTGCAACAAATGGGAGAAGCAGCATGAAGGTACGCGCTCAAATCGGCATGGTGCTGAATCTGGACAAGTGCATCGGCTGCC
>CAZIYA010000532.1:0-2106 GCA_964543355.1 uncultured Polaromonas sp. | reverse complement strand
GAAGCCCCCCAAATACCAGGATGTGTTCGGGCATACGCTTGTCGAGCTTGCAAAAATGAATGACAGGATAGTCGGCATCACGCCGGCCATGCGCGAAGGCTCGGGCATGGTGGAGTTCCACCAGCGCTTTCCGGAGCGTTATTACGACGTCGGCATCGCCGAGCAACATGCGGTGACGTTTGCAGCCGGCATGGCCTGCGAAGGTCTCAAGCCGGTGGTGGCCATTTATTCGACATTTTTGCAGCGCGGCTATGACCAGCTGATCCACGACGTGGCGCTGCAGAACCTGCCGGTGGTGTTTGCGCTGGACCGTGCCGGCCTGGTTGGAGCCGACGGCGCCACACACGCTGGCGCTTATGACATTGCCTACCTGCGCTGCATTCCCAACATGAGTGTGGCGTGCCCGGCCGACGAGAACGAATGCCGCATGCTGTTGAGCAGCGCGTTTGAACAGGACCATCCGGTGGCCGTGCGTTATCCGCGTGGCTCGGGCGCCGGAGTGGCCACGCAGGCGAACCTCGACGCCTTGCCTTTTGGCCGGGGCGAGCTGCGCCGAGAGGGTACGGGAGTCGCCATCCTGGCTTTCGGCACCCTGCTTTACCCTGCGCTGCAGGCCGCCGAAAAACTGGGCGCCACCGTGGTCAACATGCGCTGGGCGAAGCCTCTTGACATCGAATTGCTGCTCCACGTCGCAGCCAGCCATGATGCGCTGGTCACCGTCGAGGAGGGCGCTGTCATGGGCGGCGCAGGCAGCGCGGTGGCTGAGGCACTGGCGGCGGCCGGCGTGAGCAGGCCGATGCTGCACCTGGGCCTGCGCGATGAATTTACCGAGCATGGCGACCCGGCCCGGCTGCTGGCTCTGCAGGGGCTGGATGCCGCAGGCATCGAGCAGGCCATCGTTACCCGTTTTGGCACTTTGCCCATTCCGGCAAAACCGGCCAAGCGCTCGCTTAAATCCGTGGCCTGACGCGTGCATGGAACCGGAAGCTGCCTCCGCGCAGCTATCGGGCGGCAGCGTGATCCTTTCGGATTGACTTGCACATGATGCACAACAAGAAACGGATTCTGCGGCGTATGCGTAAGCGGCATCAGATCCGTTTTCCCGGTCCGGCCTGGCTTGCTGACAGAACACTGAACGCCTTGTTCTGCAGATCCGTTTTCAAGGGAAAACCCGCGAAAGTCGGCATCGGCACACTCCTACAATTCGCGCAGCAACGCGCCCCTCAAGGCCGTTGTGCTTGAAGTTTCCGTCAATGAGGTTAAGCCCTGAGTGGGTAACTCCCAATGTCTATGGATTGGGCGGCTCCTAAACTCGTGGCTGGTTGTACCCTATTTAATTTTTATAACTGAGGAGTTAGCTCATGGATCGTCGTTCCCTTATCAAGAATGCCGGCATTGCCGGTGTACTGGCTGCTGGTGTAGCACCAGCTGTCCATGCCCAGGGTGGCGCTATTCGCTGGCGCCTCGCGTCGAGCTTCCCGAAATCGCTGGACACCATTTTTGGCGGCGCTGAAACTTTCGCCAAAAAAGTGAGCGAAATGAGCGGTGGCAAATTCACCATCAGCACCCACGCAGCCGGCGAGTTGATGCCCGCTTTCGGTGTGGTCGATGGCGTGCAGAACGGCACGGTCGAGTGCTGCCACACCGCGCCTTACTACTTTTTCGGCAAGGACGAGACTTTTGCACTCGGTTGCGCCATTCCTTTCGGCCTGAACAGCCGCCAGATGACTGCCTGGATGTACGAAGGCAATGGCCTGAAGCTGATGCGCGAGTTCTATGCCAAGTACAACATTGTCAATTTCCCGGCCGGCAACACGGGCGCGCAGATGGGCGGCTGGTACCGCAAGGAAATCAAGTCGGTCAAGGACATGAAGGGCCTGAAGATGCGCATCGGCGGCTTCGGCGGCAAGGTGCTCGAGCGCATGGGCTCGGTGCCGCAGAACATTCCTGGCGGCGAGATTTACCAGGCGCTGGAAAAAGGCACGATTGATGCAGCCGAGTGGGTCGGTCCTTACGATGACCAGAAACTGGGCTTCAACAAGGTGGCTCCGTTCTACTACTATCCCGGCTGGTGGGAGGGTGGTCCCCAGCTCGACGTGTTCGTCA
>CAZIYA010000531.1:0-2108 GCA_964543355.1 uncultured Polaromonas sp. | reverse complement strand
CATCCCCTCGGTGGGCAGCGACCCACACGAAGTGGGGGAGCGTGGGGGCTCACTGGACTTTTCCGAAAGCCTGCGTTTTCCATGCCAGCCAGAACTTGCGCAGCGGGGTGAGGCTGACACGCTGGTGCAGCACCTGGTAACCGTCGGCCTCGATTTCACGCAGCAGGGTGCGATAGATGCTGGCCATCATGAGCCCGGGTTTTTGTGCGCGGCGGTCGGCTTCGGGCAGCAGGGCCAGGGCTTCGTCATACATCGCCAGTGCCCGCTGCGTCTGGAACTGCATCAGCGCGGTGAAACGGTCGGAGTACTGGCGCTTGAGGATTTCATGGGCCTTCACATCGAACTGCTGCAGCTCGTTGACCGGCAGGTAGATGCGTCCGCGCAGCGCGTCTTCCCCAACGTCGCGGATGATGTTGGTCATCTGGAAAGCCAGGCCCAGCTTGTGGGCGTACGTGGTGGTGGCCTCTTCAGTCTGCCCGAAAATGCGCGCAGCCACTTCGCCGACGATGCCGGCCACCAGGTGGCAGTAGGTCTTGAGGTTGGGGAAGTCGAGGTAGCGGTTTTGCGTGAGATCCATCTGGCAGCCTTCGATCACCGCCTGCAGATGCCGCGCTTCGATCTGGTAGCCGGGCGCCAGCGGCATCAGGGCTTTCATCACCGGGTGGCTGGGCGAACCGGCGTAGGCCTTGATCACCTCGGCCTGCCACCAGGCCAGCTTGGTGTGGGCCACGCCGGGGTCTGTCACCTCATCGACCACATCGTCGATCTCGCGGCAAAAGGCATAAAAGGCGGTGATGGCCGCGCGCCGCTCCTTGGGCAAAAACAGGAAGGCGTAATAAAAACTGCTGCCGGACGCGGCGGCTTTTTGCTGGACATATTCCTCAGGGTTCATGGACCGGATTCTCGCAGGCTTGCCGCCACGGCCTGCGGCGCACGGCGCACCACGGCAGGCGCAATGACCTTGTGGGCCGGGCCGACAAAAAACATGTAGACCCGTCCCAGGGTGTTGTGGATGTGGACGACCGTGCTGAGGGTGAGCTTGTCGTGAACCTCGTCATGGGTCTGCTTGAGCACGGACAGCTGGACCACCAGGTGTTTGTCATCATCCTGCAGGACCAGCTCATGCGGCTGGCTGCTCACCACTTCAAACAGCCCCATGCGCTGGCCGGGAACCGCCTCGCCGCCACGCACGGCCGACATGGCGCCCAGGTTCTTCAGTCCGAAAGGCTGGACGACCCGGTTTCGCAGGCGCATCAGGCTTTCCACCCACCCAGGTGTCTGGCGGGTGATGGCGCGATAGATCTCGGTGGCGCTGAGTGCCGATCTGAGCACCAGCGTTTCATGGGCGTCGGCAAAGTCGGCGTCATGCTGCGTGGCGGCGAGCTGGCAGGCTGCGGGAATGGGAACGGGGCTAACCATCAGAACAGGGCCTTCCATAAAATCACCACGGCATCCCAAGTGTTCAGCTTGGGGCGCTGCTTCAGCGTGCGGTAGTGCAGCGTTTCGATCTTGTCCAGGATGCGAAGCCCGCCCTGCATCACGCAGCGCAGCTCGAACCCTGCGCGCCAGCCGTCGAAGCCGCCGAGCTGTGCGGCCACCGTGGCCGGAAGTTGTGAGCCTTTTAACATGCTGGCCCTTGCTGCATGGGCGCAAGCAGCTATCAATTTTGTAGTGGAAGGAAGAGTCGCCTGCCGGAGCAACTGGCCTTCGTCGACACCGTGGGCAGCCCACAGGTCCTGCGGCAGGTAGATGCGGCCGCGAGGAATGTCCACGCTCAGGTCCTGCCAGAAGTTGATCAGTTGCAGCGCGCTGCAGATGTGGTCGCTTTGCGCCTGGGAAGCGGCGTCGTGCACGCCATACAGATGCAGCAGCAGCCGGCCCACCGGATTGGCAGAGCGCCGGCAATAGTCCAGCAGCTCGGCCTCGCTTGCATAACGCTGCTTGACGACATCCTGCTCAAACGCGCTGAGCAGGTCCGCCAGCAGCGGCACCGGCAGCTGGAACCGGGCAATGACCGGCGCCAGGGCGGCAAAAACTGCGGGCCACCGGGCCGAGGCCGGCCGGCCTTCGGCCGCGGCCTGCAGGTCGGCGCGGTAGGCGGCCAGGTC
>CAZIYA010000530.1:0-2110 GCA_964543355.1 uncultured Polaromonas sp. | reverse complement strand
GCGCAACGTGCTGAAAGAAGGCGACGAAGTGTCCGCAGTCGTGGTGAACGTGGATCGCAAGACCCGCAACATCCAGCTGTCGGTCAAAGCCAAGGACAACGTTGACCAGCAGGAAGCCATGGCAACGCTGAGCCAGCAGTCCTCGCGTGACAACGCCGGCCTGACCAACCTCGGCGCCCTGCTGCGCGCCAAGATGGAAAACACCGAGAAATAATCGGACCCCGGCGAAATGGCGTGCCCCGGCACGCCATTTCGCTGTCCGGAAATTCTTATGACCCGTAGCGATCTTGTCGAAGAACTGGCGGCCCGTTTCAGCCAGCTCACACACCGCGATGCCGAGTATGCCGTCAAGACGATTCTTGACGCCATGAGCGACGCACTGGTACGTGGGCACCGGATCGAGATCCGCGGTTTTGGCAGCTTCTCCATCAACCGGCGTCCGCCACGCATGGGCCGCAATCCCCGCTCCGGCGAAAGTGTCGCCATTCCGGAAAAACGTGTTCCCCACTTCAAACCAGGCAAGGCCCTGCGCGAGGCGGTGGATACCCGGACCGAAGAAATGCTGGCTCCTCCCGTCAAATAAAGGGCATCCCGACAGGGCTCTGGCTACAATTGCCGGACCACAAGGGGACCCAAGTGAAATACCTCATGTGGCTGCTCAAGGCAGCCATTTTTTTTACGCTGTTTGCTTTCGCACTGAATAACCAGCAAGCCGTTGCTGTCTACTTCTTTTTCGGCACGCTGTGGCAGGCGCCGCTGGTGCTGGTTGTCCTGGTCACCTTTGCCTGCGGACTGGCCACCGGCGTCCTCATGATGATGCCGCGCTGGTGGAAAAAACGAAAAAATACCAAGCTGAACATCCACAGCACGCACAGCGAGAACCCGTCCACCATGCACCATGGAATTTGACTTCACCTGGGTACTGCTCGGGTTTCCGGTCGCTTTTACCCTGGGCTGGCTGGCGTCACGGCTGGATTTGCGGCAGCTTCGGATAGAAAACAGGCAAGCGCCCAAAGCCTACTTTCGCGGCCTCAATTTTCTGCTCAACGAGCAGCAGGACCAGGCCATCGACGCCTTCATCGAAGCCGTCCAGAACGACCCCGATACCTCTGAACTGCATTTCGCGCTGGGCAACCTGTTCCGCCGGCGCGGCGAGTACGAACGCGCGGTGCGTGTCCACGAACACCTGCTCTCCCGCGGCGACCTGACCCAGACCGAGCGCGATCGCGCACAGCATGCGCTGGCGCTTGATTTCCTCAAGGCCGGGCTGCTGGACCGCGCGGAACTGGCGCTGAGAAAACTGGAAGGCACAGGCTACGAAGAAGAAGCCAGGCTCGCCCTGCTGTCGATCTACGAGCGTTCGCGCGACTGGGCGCATGCCACCGACATCGCGGCCAAGCTGGACAGCGCCAGCCGTGGCAGCTTCAGCACCCGGCAGGCCCACTACCTGTGCGAGCAGGCACTGGCCGCCACGGCGTCGGGCGATACCGACCGGGCACTGGGCATCCTGCAGCAGGCAGCCAGCCTGGCGCCGGCTGCGCCCCGGCCCCTGATCGACCTGGCCAAGCTGCAGGGCCAGCTGGGACGACATCAGGATGCTTTTGCGACCCTCCTGAAGCTCGAAAAAACAGCGCCGCAAGCCTTGCCGCTGGCAGCCGGGCTGCTCGGCAACATGGCGCAGCAAAGCGGCCAGCAGCAGGCTGCGCTGGACCTGCTGCTGGCCAGTTATGCAGAGATGCCTTCCATCGACGTGGTGGAAGCCATCATCAAGCTCGATGCTGCGCCGGAAGCTCCGCGCAAGCGTTATGTCCAGCACCTGGAACGCGAAGCCTCGCTGGTCGCTGCCGCGAAATGGATCGCCGGCGAAGAGCTGGGCGACGAGCACCAGCACACCCTGGTCCAGCGCGCGCTGGACAAGGCCACCAAACCCCTGATGCGCTACCGCTGTGCAGCCTGCGGCTTTGAAGCGACCCAGCATTTCTGGCACTGCCCCGGCTGCCAGGCCTGGGACAGCTACCCTGCCCGCCGGATCGAAGAGTTATGAACACCCCCGTCGGATGCTCACTTCGTGTAGCACCTTCCCCCCTTGCAGGGGGCAACCACCAGCGGC
>CAZIYA010000529.1:0-2125 GCA_964543355.1 uncultured Polaromonas sp. | reverse complement strand
GTGATGTCATCTCGCCGTTTTACGACTCGATGATTGCCAAGCTGATCGTGCACGGCGACACGCGCGAGCAGGCGCTGGCGCGCATGGATGAAGCGCTGGCGCAGGTGCACATCGTGGGCCTGAGCACCAATGTGCAGTTCCTGCGCCACGTGGTGCAGAGCCGCTCGTTTGCACAGGCTGATCTGGACACGGCGCTGATCCCGCGTGAGGAGGCGGTGTTGTTCAGGCAGGAAAAAATCGGCCTGCCCCTGGCCGCTGCTGCTGCTGTGGCCTTGAGCCTGCTGGAAGAAAAAGCGCAGGAAACGGACGACCCCTTCAGCAAACGGGATGGCTGGCGTTCACACGGGGTCGCGGAGCGGCGTTTCGAGTTTGAGTTTCACGGCGAAGCGGCGCAGGCCGGGCTGACCTATCTGCATGACGGCGGGCTGCGCCTGGCCGTGGGCGGCCTGGAGGATGTGCTGGTGTTTGCGGGCAGCGGTGGCGCGGTGGATGTCCGTTTTGGCGAGCAGCGGCTGGATGCGCATGTTTACCGGCGCGGCGAAACCGTGCACGTGTTTGCGCGGCAGGGTGCCACGCAGATCACGGTGATTGACCAGTTGGCCCATGCCGGTGAAGCCCATGGCGAGGCCGGCCGCCTGACCGCACCGATGCCGGGCAAGGTCGTGTCCTTCGCGGTGAAGGCCGGCGACAAGGTCGGCAAGGGCCAGGCGCTGGCTGTGATGGAAGCCATGAAGATGGAACACACGATTGCCGCACCTGCCGACGGCGTGGTGCAGGAAATCCTGTACGCGCCCGGTGACCAGGTCGTTGAGGGCGCCGAGCTGCTGAAAATGACTTCCTGAGGCGGAGCGCGCTCACGGCACAATCCGGGCATGAAAATTTCATTCTGTTGTACCGATATCAAGGCCGAGCCCTGGCTCGCCGGACTGCGCGCCGCGTTTCCGGCCGATGCTGTTGAACAATGGGTGCCGGGCGCCGAACCGGCCGACTACGCCGTGGTCTGGGCACCGCCCCAGCAGTTCCTGGACGAGCAGCCGCAGCTGAAAGCCCTGTTCAATATCGGAGCGGGCGTGGACGCGCTGCTGAAGCTGCGCCTGCCGCCCAACACCGCGGTGGTACGGCTGGACGATGCCGGCATGTCGGTGCAGATGGCCGAGTATGTGTGCCATGCGGTGATCCGGCATTTCCGCGAGTTCGATGCCTACGAAGCGGATGTGAAGCTGGGCAAGTGGTCTTACCGCAGGCCGCAACTGCGCGCTGATTTTCCGGTGGGTGTCATGGGCCTGGGGGTGCTGGGCGAACGGGTCGCCAGGGCGCTGGCGCAATTCGACTTTCCGGTGCGGGGCTGGAGCCGTTCTCCCAGGGAGGTCCCGGGGGTGCAGTGTTTTTCGGGTGATGCCGGTTTCCACGACTTTCTGTCGGCGACGCGCATCCTGGTGTGCCTGCTGCCGCTCACGCCGGGCACGGAAAACATCATGAACCGGCAAACGCTGTCGCGGCTGCGGCCCGGCGGCTATGTCATCAACGTGGCGCGCGGTGCGCACCTGGTTGATGAAGACCTGATCGCGCTGATCGACCGCGGCCACCTGGCCGGGGCCACGCTGGATGTGTTCCGCACCGAGCCGCTGCCTGCGGAACACGTGTTCTGGAAACACCCGAAGGTCACGGTGACGCCGCACACGTCGGCGCGCACCTTGCGCGAGGAAAGCATTGCGCAGATTGCGGGCAAGATTGCGGCACTTCAGGCGGGGCAGCAGATTTCCAGCCTTGCCGGTGTGGTTGACACAAAAAAAGGATACTAAGCCCGGAAACTGCGGTTGACCGCTTTTAGCCGCTTGACGCATCGCATGAATACCTACTTTCTCGCCCACGTAGCCGTTCAACCCTTTGTTGACAGCGCTACATACCCGATTGCACTGCCCTGGCGCGCGCTGGCGGCGTTGCTCCTCTTTGCGGGCATCAGCCCGCCGCATCGTCGTGCCTTGCCAGCGCACCCCATGACAGCCCACTCGGGCATGTCCAACCACAGTTCCCAGGCTGTGCCCCTACGGTCGTTCGCTTCGCGTAACTCCCTGCCCCCCGAGGGGGCCGCTGCGCCTGCGGACTGGCAAAGCCAGATCCGCGG
>CAZIYA010000528.1:0-2144 GCA_964543355.1 uncultured Polaromonas sp. | reverse complement strand
CCATCACGAAAGGAACGTTGAGGTGGCGCGCCAGGGTCTGGGCCAGCAGGGTCTTGCCGGAGCCGGTCGGGCCGATCAGCAGGATGTTGCTCTTGGTCAGCTCGACATCGTCCTTCTTGGCTTTTTCCTTGTGCCGCAGGCGCTTGTAGTGGTTGTACACGGCAACCGCCAGCGTGCGCTTGGCCGGCTCCTGGCCGATGACATAGCCGTCAAGTGTGGCCTTGATTTCCAGCGGCGTAGGCAGGTCGCCGCGTGTTTCGCGCACATCGTCCCCAGCAGGCAACTCATCACGGATGATTTCGTTGCACAGGTCTATACATTCATCACAGATGAAGACCGAGGGCCCTGCAATCAGCTTTTTGACTTCGTGCTGGCTTTTGCCGCAGAAGGAGCAATACAGGGTTTTTTCGCTGGAAGAGCCTTTTTTTTCGGCCATGAATGGAATGCCTTTGGGTGCCCGTGGGACGTGTTAGCTAATGATAACCAAATAAACCTGGCCCTACGCATGGCGAAACAGGCCTCAGCCGGCTCTGGGGGGACGGCCAGTAAAAACGGCGTTCCCTGTTACAGAAACGCCGTTGCTATGTTGCAACTAAGGGAAGCGAACGCTCCCTCAGGGGCGTTTGGCAATCACCTGGTCCACGACGCCGTAGGCCTTTGCCTCCTCGGCAAACATGAAGTAGTCACGCTCGGTGTCACGCTCGATCTTCTCGACCGTCTGCCCCGTGTTCGCGGCCAGGATGCGGTTGAGTTGCTCGCGCGTTTTGAGGATGTCGCGGGCGTGGATTTCAATGTCGGTGGCTTGGCCCTGCGCGCCGCCCGACGGCTGGTGAATCATCACGCGCGAATTGGGCAGCGAAAAGCGCTTGCCCTTGGCGCCGGCCGCCAGCAGGAAGGCGCCCATGCTGGCTGCCATGCCCACGCACAGCGTGGAAACGTCGGCCTTGATGAACTGCATGGTGTCGTAAATCGCCATGCCCGCCGTCACGGAGCCGCCAGGGGAATTGATATAGAACGAAATGTCCTTGTCGGGGTTTTCGCTTTCCAGGAAAAGCAGCTGCGCCACCACCAGGTTGGCGGTCTGGTCATTGACCGGGCCGACCAGGAAAATGACGCGTTCCTTCAGCAGACGCGAATAAATGTCATACGACCGCTCGCCGCGGCCAGACTGTTCAATCACCATCGGCACCATGCCGAGGCCCTGAATGTCCTGTGCACTGCTGTAAATCATGTGTTCTCCAATTTGTGGGCCTACTTTACCCAAAATAAATGGGGCTTGAAGCCGTAGCCGCAAGCCCCTGCAAGAGAAATTCTGCCGACTACCGGGCTGCAGCCCGGGTGCCGCTTCAGTTCTGCGCCATCAGTTCGTCAAAGGAGACTGATTTTTCGACGATTTTGGCCTTGCCCAGCACAAAATTCGTGACATTGTTTTCGATCACGACGGACTCGACCTCAGCCATGCGCTTTTCGTCGCTGAAGTACCAGCGCACCACGTCCTGCGGTTTCTCATAGCTTGATGCCAGCTCTTCGACGTGCGCCTTGACCTGCTCGGTCTTGGGAAACAGGTCGTTGGAGCGGGTCAGCTCGGCCACCACCAGGCCCAGGCGCACGCGCTTTTCAGCCTGCGGACGGAAGATGTCGTCAGGAATCGGCGCCTTGTCGGCGTCCTTGATGCCGCGCTGTTTCAAGTCGGCGCGGGCGCCTTCCACCATGCGGTCCAGTTCGGCCTGGACGATCGCCTGCGGCACGTCGAGTTCGGCATGGGCCAGCAATGCGTCCATCACGGCGTTTTTGTTGCGGGCCAGCAAGCGGAACTTCACTTCACGTTCGAGGTTTTTCTTGATGTCGGCACGCAGGCCTTCGACGGTGGCGTCGGCAATGCCCAGGGACTTGGCCAGGGCTTCATTGACTTCGGGCAGGTGGGCGGCTTCGATCTTCTTGAGCGTGACCATGAAGTCGGCCTGCTTGCCGGCGACGTCCTTGCCGTGGTAATCAGCGGGAAAGTTCAAGGGGAAGGTCTTGCTTTCGCCGCTTTTCATGCCTCGCACCGCATCTTCGAATTCCTTGAGCATCTGGCCTTCACCGACCAGGAACTGGAAAGCCGCATCGGCCAGCGGCAGACGGCCGTGCTGGGGCAACTGGCC
>CAZIYA010000527.1:0-2155 GCA_964543355.1 uncultured Polaromonas sp. | reverse complement strand
GGGGCATCTGGCCGCGCAAGGGATCGCTGCAGGTCGGCGCTGACGGCGACCTGACGATCATCGATTTGGAACAGGAGTGGGTGATCGACGAGAACCAGCTACACAGCAAGAACAATGTCACACCGTGGCATGGTTGGAAGGGCCGCGGCAAGCCCGTGACAACAATCCTTCGCGGCCAGGTTCTTATGCGCGATGGTGAATTCGTGGCAGGCCAGCCTGCCGGTCAGATGGTCCGGCCTCTAGTGGGCAAATATGGTGCTTCGCCACGGTGACTCGACGAACCCCAGTGAATGCCAAGCAGGCTGGTTCAGTGGGCATCGATGGGCCGACGAAATCTCGGCCAACCTGGAATGGTTCTGGGCATGCTTCTGTGCGGCCGGCCTGTCACGGGAGTTACTGCTCACTCGCCTCCCTGAGGATGAGGCCTTGCTCCCGGCCAAGGTGCGCGAGGAGATTCGTGGCCTCGCCGCCGGTAGTGGACAGGCATACACGGAGCTGTTGGCCTACAACCTATACCGGGCGAGCGTGATTTGCGACTGCTAAGGCCGTGGCCGCTCGAGGAGAAAGCTAGACATGATCGCTACTGTAACTGCCGGGAGGGGCAACCCGTATCAAATTGGCCGCGCCATCGGCAAGGGCGCCGCGCATTGGGTGCGGGCCAACGTGGCCGCATTCTGGCGCGAAATCGAGGCCCTCGGGCCGGCACCTTCCTGGTGGCTGAACAGAGCAGTTGAGGAGGTCGGCCTTCTGCCGACACATTGGTTGGACGAGATTGCCGGTATCGCTGAGGGCAGCCGGATGGGCTACGGCGACTTGCTGGCTTACAACCTATATGGCGACCGGGTGTTCCCCGACGAGTGCACGGTGATGATGGCTGTGGGCGCCGCGGGCCACGACGGCAACACGCTGTTCCTGAAGAACAGCGACCAGGTCGGCAGCGACTCCATGGTGGGCCCCGGCTTTGAGAACCACAAAGAAATCTACGTTATCCAGATCATCGCGCCCGAGCAGGGCAACCGCATCATCGGCGTGACGGCGGCCGGCCGCGCCGGCATCAAGATGGGGCTGAACGATAAGGGCGTCGCGGCCGGCAGCAACATTGCCCGCACCGTTGAGTTGCGCGAGCGCAAGGTGGACATCAGCAAGGTGCGCGCCAGCGACCGCACCCAGCTCATGCGCCGGGGCCTGGAAGAGAACAGCGCCGCCGCGGCCGCCCACGTGGTGTCCGGCCTGATCCTGGAAAACCCGACCAGCACGCCCGGCAACATCGAGTTTGCCGACCGCCGCGAGGCGGTGATCGTCGAAGGCTCGTACACCGAGCAGGCGCTGGAGGTGGTGCGCGACCGGGTGGCCGCCCGCGCCAATCGCTTCCAACTGCTGGAATACACCAACCAGGCGGACGACGTCTCCAGCATCTGCCGCTATCAGCGCGCCATGCAGTTGCTGCACCAGAACGAAGGCCAGATGACGGTCGAGGCGTTCACCGGCTTCTCGCAGGATCACGTCAACGGCCCCGGGCCCAACTCCATCTGCCGGCACGACTACGACTACCACGAGGAGACCAGCCTGGGGGCGATGGTGGTCGAGATCGACCACCAAACGCCCGAGAACTCCACCATTGCCATTGCGCTGGGCAAGCCGTGCCACGCCTGGCAGAGCCCGCTGGGCTATATGCAGTTGCGCCCGGCCGACGTGACCCAGGAGTTTCCCGATGGCTTCTTAGACGGGTCGGTCTGGAGAAAGCACTACTCCGAGGACCCGCGCGTCGCGTAGCGCCACGATCTGCCATGCGTAAGACCACGCGATTTCGCCAATTGCTGGCGCAAGAGGGGGCCATCGTCGTGCCGCTGGTGTACGACGGCCTGTCGGCCCGGCTGGTCGAGCAGGCGGGCTTCGACATGCTGGGGGTGACCGGGGCCGGGCTGTCGGCTAGCCTGCTGGGCCTGCCCGACGTGGGCCTGCTGTCGATGGCCGAGGTGCTGCAGCAGGTGCGCAACATCGTCCAGGCCACGCGCCTGCCGGTCCTGGCCGACTGTGACACCGGCTACGGCAACGCCATCAACATGCTGCGCACGCTCAGGGAGTTTGAAGCGGCCGGCGTGGGCGGGATCTTCTTTGAAGACCAGGTGGCGCCCAAGCGCTGCGGCCACTTTCA
>CAZIYA010000526.1:0-2163 GCA_964543355.1 uncultured Polaromonas sp. | reverse complement strand
CGCGCAGGCGCCCGAGTGGTTCACCACCGCGCCTGTAGGCGCCGTGCAGAAGCTGCTCAAGAAAATCGGCTGGAGCGTGAAAGACGTGGACCTGTGGGAAATCAACGAGGCTTTTGCCGTCGTGCCCATGGCCGCCATGAAGGAGCTCGGCATCAGCCACGACATCGTCAACGTCAATGGCGGCGCCTGCGCGCTCGGCCACCCGATCGGTTGCAGCGGCGCCCGCATCATCGTCACGCTGATCCATGCGCTGAAAGCCCGCGGCCTCAAGAAAGGCGTGGCCACCTTGTGCATAGGCGGCGGTGAAGGTACGGCGCTGGCTGTGGAGTTGCTATAAATAAAATAGCTGCTTGCGTACGCTGCATAAGGGCTGAGGGCCAATTTTGCTCGCAAATTCACTGACATGAGCACTGTCCTCGTCATTGGTGCATCGCGCGGTATCGGGCTGGAGTTTGTGCGCCAGTACCGGGACGCCGGCGCGCGCGTGATCGCCACCGCGCGCGACGCCGCCGGGCTGGAGCGGCTCAAGGCGCTCGATGCCACGGCGCTGCGTGTGGATGTGGCCGACCCTGCCAGTGTCAGCGGCCTGGCCTGGCAGCTCGACGGCGAGAAAATCGACGTCGCCCTCTACGTCGCCGGCGTGTTTCCGCAGGGTGGTGCGTTGTCGCCACCCACGCAGCAGGAATTTGACCGCACCCTGCACACCAACGTCCTCGGCGCCATGCAGGCCATTCCGCAAGTGGCGCCGCTGGTGGAGGCCGCCCATGGCGGGCAGGGCGGCTGCTTCGCCTTCATCACCAGCGGCATGTCGCAGATCAGCGGCGTGGACTCCAGCCACGGCTGGACTTACCGCGTCAGCAAGGCCGCCCTCAACATGGCGGTGGCCTCCGCCCAGCATGACTACCCGCGCGCCATCATGGTGGCCCTGTCGCCCGGCTGGGTGCAGACCGACATGGGTGGCCCCGGGGGCACGCTGACCGTGGAGCAAAGTGTCTCGGCCATGCGAAAAGCACTGTCGGGGCTGACCGCCAAACACAAGGGCGCTTTTCTCAACTACAACGGCCGCCCGTTCGACGCATGGTGAAACCGATGCGCTTGCCCGAAAGACATTCATGATCCTCACACAAGACCAGGAAATGATCCGCGACGCGGTGCGCGCTTTTGCGCAGCAGGAGCTCTGGCCCCACGCCGCGCGCTGGGACAAGGAGCGCCACTTTCCGGTCGAGGCGCACAAGGGCCTGGCCGCGCTGGGCGCTTACGGCATCTGTGTGCCCGAAGAGTTCGGCGGCGCCAACCTCGACTACGTCACGCTGGCCCTGGTGCTGGAGGAGATCGCCGCCGGTGACGGCGGCACCAGCACCGCCATCAGCGTGACCAACTGCCCGGTCAACGCCATCCTCATGCGTTACGGCAATGCGCAGCAGAAAAAGCAGTGGCTCACACCGTTGGCGCAGGGCGAGATGCTCGGCGTGTTCTGCCTGACCGAACCACACGTGGGCAGCGACGCGTCGTCGCTGCGCACCACCGCCGTGAAAGACGGCGACGGCTATCTGCTCAACGGCGTCAAGCAGTTCATCACCAGCGGCAAGAATGGCCACGCGGCCGTGGTGATTGCGGTCACCGACAAGGGCGCCGGAAAAAAAGGCATGAGCGCCTTCATCGTGCCCACCAGCGCACCGGGTTATGTGGTCGCGCGGCTCGAAGACAAGCTGGGCCAGCACAGCAGCGACACCGCGCAGATCAACTTCGACAACTGCCGCATTCCGGCCGAGAACCTGATCGGCAACGAGGGCGAAGGCTACAGGATTGCACTGGGCGCGCTCGAGGGTGGGCGCATCGGCATTGCCGCGCAAAGCGTTGGCATGGCGCGCAGCGCGTTCGAGTTTGCCGTGCAGTACGCCAAGGAGCGCCAGAGTTTCGGCACCGCCATCTTCAACCACCAGGCCGTGGGTTTCCGCCTGGCCGATTGCGCCACAAAGATTGAAGCCGCACGCCAGCTCATCTGGCACGCTGCCAGCCTGCGCGACGCCGGCCTGCCCTGCCTGAAGGAAGCCGCCATGGCCAAACTCTTCGCCAGCGAAATGGCCGAGCAGGTTTGCAGCGCCGCCATCCAGACCCTGGGCGGCTACGGTTATGTCAGCGACTTCCCGGTGGAACGCATCT
>CAZIYA010000525.1:0-2166 GCA_964543355.1 uncultured Polaromonas sp. | reverse complement strand
CCCCCGAGGGGGCCGCCCCGCCTGCGGCCCGGCAAAGCCGGTTCCGCGGCTCGGACTGGCATTGCCCGGCTCGCTGCGCATCGCGGCCAGGCGCGGAGGGTGCCGCGTGACTTTCTCGGTGCATGGTCTGGCGGTCTCGCGCGGCGTGGCGATTGGCCGTGCCGTGCTGGTGGCGTCGAGCCGTGCTGACGTGGCGCACTACTTCATCGACGCGGACAAGACCGTGGAAGAAATCCAGCGTGTGCGCGTGGCCCGCGATGCCGTGGCCGAGGAGATTGCGCGGGTGCAGCGGGAGCTGCCCAAGGATGCGCCGCACGAGTTGTCTGCGCTGCTCGACGTGCACCTGATGCTGCTGCAGGACGAGCAGCTGACCAACGGCGTCAAGCACTGGATCACCGACCGGCTCTACAACGCCGAATGGGCGCTGACCACCCAGTACGAAATCATTGCGCGCCAGTTCGACGACATGGAAGACGAATACCTGCGCGAGCGCAAGGCCGACCTCGAGCAGGTGGTCGAGCGCATCCTGGGTTTCATGAAAGGCGTGGCCTCGCCGGTGCTGCCGGCCGCGCGGGCCGCTGCCAGCCGCGAACCGCGCCAGCAGGACCTGCTGCTGGACGACACCATGGACGTGCCGCTGGTGCTTGTGGCGCACGACATCTCGCCGGCGGACATGCTGCAGTTCAAGAAGAGCCTGTTTGTCGGTTTTGCGACCGATGTGGGCGGCAAGACCTCGCATACCGCCATCGTCGCACGCAGCCTGGACATCCCGGCGGTGGTGGGCGCGCGCAGTGCCAGCCAGCTGATCGAGCAGGACGACTGGGTCATCATCGACGGCGACGCCGGCGTGCTCATCGTGGACCCCTCGCCCATCATCCTGGCCGAATACGGCTTCAAGCAGCGCCAGGGCGAACTCGAGCGCCAGCGCCTGAACCGCCTCAAACACACGCCGGCGATCACGCTGGACGGCCAGAAGGTCGATCTGCTGGCGAACATTGAAATGCCCGACGACACCGTGGGCGCGATCGCGGTGGGTGCGGTTGGTGTGGGCCTGTTCCGCAGCGAGTTCCTGTTCATGGGCCGGCCCGGCAAGCTGCCTGACGAGCAGGAGCAATACCTGGCCTACCGCAAGGCGGTCGAAGGCATGCAGGGCCTGCCGGTCACCATCCGCACGGTGGACATCGGCTCCGACAAACCGCTGGACAAGCTCGCCGGCCGGGCGCAGGACGGGCAGCTGAACCCGGCGCTGGGCCTGCGCGCCATCCGCTGGAGCCTGGCCGACCCGCCGATGTTCCTGACGCAGCTGCGCGCCATCCTGCGCGCGGCGGCACATGGCAAGGTCAACCTGCTGGTGCCCATGCTGGCCCACGGCAGGGAGATTCGCCAGACCCTGTCGCTGATTGACCATGCACGCGCGGAGCTCGACAACAAGGGCATTGCCTACGGGCCGGTGCAACTGGGCGCGATGATCGAAATTCCGGCGGCTGCGCTGACGCTCAAGCTCTTTCTGAAGTACTTCGACTTCCTGTCCATCGGCACCAACGATTTGATTCAGTACACACTGGCGATCGACCGCGCCGACGAAGCGGTTTCGCATCTCTATGACCCCTGCCACCCGGCCGTGCTGCGTTTGATTGCCGACACCATTGCCGAGTGCAATGCGCAGGGCAAGGGTGTCAGCGTCTGCGGCGAGATGGCCGGCGACGTGACCATGACGCGGCTGCTGCTGGGCCTGGGGCTGCGCAGCTTCTCGATGCACCCGTCGCAGATCCTGGCGGTCAAGCAGCAGGTGCTGCGGGCCGATGCGGGCAAACTGGAGCGCTGGGCGCAGGACGTGCTGGCCAGTGAAGAGCCGGCTACGCTTCTGTAGCTTCTTCTTTCTTTTGCTATTTAATTTGTAGCTGCTTGCGCCCGTGGGATAAGGGCTGTGACCACTTTTCTTGTAAATGTTTGGATATTTCAGGCTCTGTTGGAGGCTTGATCCGGGATCCATGTTCGTTGACTATTCGCGGTGTTCAGGCTGTCGTGGTGTGCCTGCAAGCCGGGGGTTGCCGGGCGGCAACTCACTTTTCTTTTGCGTCGCTGTACAGACCGGAGACACAGGTAACAGATGTGCGGGGACATGGTGGACGGTTTTCATTAGAAGTTATCCGGCTGCCTGAGGTC
>CAZIYA010000524.1:0-2168 GCA_964543355.1 uncultured Polaromonas sp. | reverse complement strand
CAAACAGGGCCAGTGCCGCGTCACTCTCAGGCCCACTGCGTAAAGCGCCGTGCAGGGGTGCGGTGAAATTCACCTGGTACAGCGCACCGGCGGCAATGGCCCGGTGAATGCTGTCCAGTGCGGTGTCAAACGCGGCACGCGAACAAGCGGCCTGCCATTGCACCTGCACGGAGCCAGCGCCATCCTTGTTATCTCCCGGCCAGGGCAGCGCTTCGTCATACACCGCAAACCAGGCCAGTGGGCCCTGCGCCGCATGCACGACCAGCGCCGAATCGAAGGCCGGTGCCGCTTCATAACGCAGGTAGCCCACACACCAGAAGCCCTGTTCGGCAGCGGCTTGCACGGCATCAAGCACCGGCCGCACCTGCGCAGCTTTGTGTGCTGTCAATATCTGGCGAGGCCGGTCAAATACGTGGCGCAGACGTGGCCCGTCCGGCAGGTAGGGGTCGGAAAAATCGATGCGGGCCGAGCAGGCCGGCATCAGGCCGCGCCGATGCGCGGCACCAGCCCGGCCACGGGCTGCCCCGCGCGCTGCGCGGCGGTGAACGCCAGCATCCGGTCTATCGGCAGGCGGGCCCGTACGCCCAGGGCAGGATCCACATGCACTTCCGGGCTCAGGGTTTGCAACACCTGCGCCAGGCCAGCCAGTCCGTTCATCGCCATCCAGGGGCAGTGCGCGCAGCTTTTGCAGGTGGCGCTGTCACCGGCCGTCGGCGCTTCGATAAACACCTTGCCGGGGTTCAGCGCGCGCAACTTGTGCATCATGCCGTTGTCGGTGGCGACGATGAACTCCACGGCATCCATCTCGCGAGCCGCTTTCAGGATGCCCGAGGTCGAACCCACTGCATCGGCCAGCGCGATCACGTCCGCTGGTGACTCGGGATGCACCAGCACCTTGGCCTTAGGATGCTCCTTCTTCAACGCCTCGAGTTCAAAGGCCTTGAACTCGTCATGCACGATGCAGCTGCCGTTCCACATCAGCATGTCGGCGCCGGTTTCACGCTGGATATAGGCGCCCAGGTGTTTGTCGGGTGCCCACAAAATTTTCTGGCCCTGCTCCTTCAATGCCCGCACGATGTCCAGCGCGCAGCTGGAAGTCACCAGCCAGTCGGCACGCGCCTTCACGGCGGCGCTGGTGTTAGCATAGACCACCACCGTGCGGTCCGGGTGGGCATCACAGAAAGCGCTGAATTCGTCTACCGGGCAACCGAGATCCAGCGAACAGGTGGCGTCGAGGTCGGGCATCAGCACGCGTTTTTCGGGAGACAGGATTTTCGCGGTCTCACCCATGAAACGAACGCCCGACACCACCAGCGTGGTCGCCGCATGGTCGCGCCCGAAACGCGCCATCTCCAGCGAGTCGCTGACCAGCCCGCCGGTTTCCTCGGCCAGGTCCTGCAGATCCGGATGCACGTAGTAGTGCGACACCATGACGGCATGGCGCTCTTTCAGCAGTCGGCGAATCCGGTCCTTGAGTGCGGCACGCTCGTTCGGCGCCGGTTCCATCGGCACGCGCGCCCAGGCATGGCGCGTCGGGCAGGAAGGCTGCTCATAGTCAATGCGCACAAGGGGCTGGACAGGAGTGCTTGTGGCGTCACTCATGGTGGGTCTCACAGCTGCGTAAACCGCATGGAAAAATCCATCGCCTTGATGTCTTTGGTCAGGGCGCCGATGGAAATGCGGTCCACCCCAGTGGCGGCAATGCCGGCCACCGTGTCCAGCCCGACGCCGCCCGACACTTCCAGAATCGCCCGGCCCGCGGTGATACGCACTGCCTCGCGAAGCTGCACCAGGTCCATGTTGTCGAGCAAAATCATCTGGGCGCCTGCAGCCAGCGCTTCTTCCAGCTGGGCCAGGGTCTCGACCTCGATCTCGACAAAAGTTGCCCGGGCAGCCACTTCGGCAGCACGCCGCAAAACAGCCGTGACGCCACCGGCGGCCGCGATATGGTTTTCCTTGATCAGCACCGCGTCGTACAGGCCGATGCGGTGGTTGCTGCCGCCGCCGCAGCGTACCGCGTATTTTTGCGCCAGCCGCAAACCGGGCAGGGTTTTGCGGGTGTCCACAATGCGCGCCCGGTTGCCCGTCACCGCCTCCACAGCCCGCACATAGGCCGCAGTCTGTGTGGCCACAGCGCTGAGCAACTGCAGGAAGTTAAGCAAGGTGCG
>CAZIYA010000523.1:0-2174 GCA_964543355.1 uncultured Polaromonas sp. | reverse complement strand
GTTGAGGTCGGTGCCGGCCGAGGCAGCGGTGGCCGAGGCATTCGGGATCTTGCTGGTGTCGCTCGCCGTGGCCAGCACATCCTCAAAGGCCACGCCCAGTTCGTCGGCGACAACCTGCGCGACCTTGGTGTTCAGGCCCTGGCCCATTTCTGTGCCGCCGTGGTTCACCTGCACGCTGCCATCGGTGTACACATGCACCAGTGCACCGGCCTGGTTGAACAGCGTGGCGGTGAAGGAGATGCCGAATTTCACAGGCGTGATGGCGATGCCGCGCTTGATCACCGGACTTTTCGCATTCCATGCCGAAATGGCCTCGCGCCGGCTCCGGTATTGCGCAGACAGCTCCAGTTTTGATAGCAAGGGGTCGAGGATGTTGTCTTCGACCTTCATCTGGTAATGGGTGGTGTTCCTGTCTTCCACGCCGTACAGGTTGCGCATGCGCACATCCAGCGGGTCCAGGCCCAGATGCCGCGCAATGTCGCCGAGGATGGTTTCGATCAGCACCACGCCCTGCGGCCCGCCGAAGCCGCGAAACGCCGTGTGGCTTTGCGTGTTGGTCCTGCAGCGGTAGGACGCGATCTCCACGTCCTCGAGAAAATAGGCATTGTCGGTGTGGAAGACCGCGCGGTCGGCCACCGGGCCGCTGAGGTCGGCACTGAAGCCGCAGTTGGCGGCCATCAAAAGTTTCAGGCCGTGCAGGCGACCCATGTCGTCGAAACCCACCGTGTAGTCGTAGGCAAAGGGGTGGCGTTTGCCGGTGACCATGAAGTCGTCGTCGCGGTCCAGCCGCAGCTTGATGGGGCACTTGAGCTTGTTCGCCGCAATTGCCGCCCACACGGCCAGATGGCCGGCCTGGGTCTCCTTGCCGCCGAAGCCGCCGCCCATGCGCCGGCATTCGACGCGCACCGCATGGTTGTCGATGCCAAGGGCGTGCGAGACCCAGTGCTGCACTTCGCCGGGGTGCTGGGTGCTCGAGTACACCAGCCACTGGTTTTGCTCCTGCGGCACGACATAGGCCACCTGGCCTTCGAGGTAAAAATGCTCCTGGCCGCCAACCTCGAGCTGGCCGCTCAGGGTGTGCGGTGCCGCCTTCAGCGCTTTCGCTGCATCACCGCGTTTGACAAACACCGGAGGCAACACATAACTTTCGGCCTTCAGTGCGTCACGCACATTCAGGATGGCAGGCAGCTCCTCGATATGGAGCTGGACCTTGCGTGCGGCACGGCGTGCCTCCATCACCGAGCTTGCCACCACCAGGCCGATGACCTGGCCGATGTGTTCCACGGTATCGCTGGCAAACACCGGCTCGTCGTGCACAAAGGTGGCCAGCAACGGATCGCCCGGAATGTCGCTCGCCAGGATCACATCGCGCACGCCGGGCATGGCCAGTGCGGCTGTCCCGTCCACGCCGAGCAGGTGGCCGTGCGCCACGGTGGAGAGGATGGGCGCGGCGTACAGCGTGCCGCGTGCTTCGCGGATGTCGTCAACGTAAGTGGCGGCGCCGGCAACCTGGGCTCGGGCACTTTCATGTTTGTGCGAACGGCCGGCGGCGCCATGGGCGGGTTTGCCACCTGCCGCAGGAGCCGTCACAGGCGGCACGGGGAGCAGGGGCACAGTCGGGTTATCGGCGCGGCTGACCGGGCCTTCGTCGTGGCTGGTGTCTCTGGCGTTCACGAGGGCTCCTCCACCAGAACGAAAGATTCCAGGTTGATCTGCTGCATGCCCTGGCTCTCCAGCCAGAAGCGCTGTAGCAGGTTGCCCAGCACTTCGCTGCGGTAGGCGCCGGAGGCCCGCATGTCGGAAATCGGCGAAAACTCGGCGCGCAGGGTGGTGATGGCGCGCTGCACGGTTTGCAGCGTCCAGGCCTGGCCCTTGAGTACGGCTTCGGTCTGTGAAGCGCGCACCGGCGTGGCGGCCACGCCGCCTGCGCCTACCGAGGCGGAGATGACCTTGTCATCTTCCACTAACAGCCTGATCGCCAGGCACACCGCCGAGATGTCGTCGTCGTACCGTTTGGAGATCTTGTAGACCTTGAGCATTTCCCCAGGCACAGGCCGGGGCACCTTGATCCAGGCCAGCACCTCGTCCTTGGCCATCACATTCTTGCGGTAGCCGGTGTAGAGCTGTTCCAGCGGCAGCTCGCGGTGGCCGCGCACACTCATCAGCACGACATT
>CAZIYA010000522.1:0-2175 GCA_964543355.1 uncultured Polaromonas sp. | reverse complement strand
GAGCTGCTCGGCCGCACCGGCGAAGCGCGACAGCACCAGCACGCCGGGGTCGGCCGGGTCTTGCGCGGCAATGAATTCCTTGGCGACCAGGTTCATGCCATCGCGCAGCGGCGTGACCAGGGCCACCGCGGCCACGCGGTACAGGCCGGGCAGGCGCTTGCGGGCGACGTTGCGATGGATGTAGCGCACCGGCATCCAGTCCAGCTCGCCGTAGTCGCCATTGATGGCGCCGCACAGGCTTTCCAGCTCCTGGCGCAGGCCGTTGTAGGTATCGAGCGCCTCCCGGCTGGGTGAGGCAATCTGGATCAGCGTGGCGCTGTTGAGGTTTTCCGGGTACTTCTGCAAAAGTTTGCGGAAGGCGCGCAGGCGTTGCGGCAGGCCCTTGGAATAGTCGAGGCGCTCGACGCCCAGCAGCAGGCGGCGCCGCGAATACTCGGCCTTCATGCGCTCGTACATCTCGCGCGCTTCCTTGCCGTGGGTCAGGGCGGCGAACTCGTCAACATCGATGCCGATGGGAAAGGCCTGGGCCTGCACCGTGCGCCCGAAAGCACGGAACTGGTGCAGGTCCAGCGCCTCGGCGCCGGCTTCTTCGCCGACATAACGCGCGAAGTGCTCCACATCGGCCTGCGCCTGAAAACCCACCAGGTCGTAGGCGAACAGGGAGCGGATCAGCCACTCGTGCTGCGGAATCGCCGCCAGAATCAGCGGCGGCGGCAGCGGGATATGCAGAAAGAAACCGATGCGGTTTTTGCAACCCATGGCGCGCAGCTCGGCTGCCATCGGAATCAGGTGGTAGTCGTGCACCCAGATGATGTCGTTGGGCAGGAGCTGCGGCAGCAGCTTGCGCGCCATCATCTGGTTGACGCGCCGATAGCCACCGATAAAACCGGCATCGAAGTCGGCCAGGTCCAGCCGGTAATGAAACACCGGCCAGAGCACGCCGTTGCTGTAGCCGAGGTAATAGCTGTCGTGGTCTTCGCGACACAGGTCCACCGTGCTGAGCGTCACGTTGCCGGCCTGTTGGGTGTGGACTTCGCCTTCACCCGGCGTGCCGCCCTCGACCACCGTGCCGCTCCAGCCGAACCAGACCCCACCGTTGGCGGACAGGGCATCGCCCAGCGCCACGGCCAGGCCACCCGCGGCCGTCTTGCGCGGATCGGCGACGCGATTCGATATGACGACCAGCCGGCTCATGGTGCGCGATCTTGAGGAGCAGGAAGAGGGGACTGCCGATACAAGTTGGGGCCGCGGAACCGGCTTCGCCGGGCCGCAGGTGCCAGCCCCCTGCAAGGGGGGAAGGGGCTACACGCAGTGAGCCTCCGACGGGGGTGAGCCCATATGTTCATACCTGGCTATCCCAGGGTGCTGACAGGCGAACCGCGGCATTGATGATGCCGACCATGGAGTAGGTCTGCGGGAAGTTGCCCCACATTTCGCCGGTCACCGGGTGGGTGTCTTCCGACAGCAGGCCCAGGTGGTTGCGGGCGGCCAGCATGGTCTCGAAAATCTCGCGCGCCTGGTCCTTGCGGCCTATGCGCGCGAGTGCATCGATACGCCAGAAGGTGCAGATGTTGAAGGCGGTTTCCGGCTTGCCGAAGTCGTCCGGCGCCTCGTAGCGGCGCATGTAGGGGCCGTCGCACAGGTGTTTTTCCAGTGCGTCCACCGTGGCGACAAAACGCGGGTCTTTCGGGTCAATGAAACCGACCTCGATCATCAGGAGCACGCTGGCGTCCAGGTCGCGTCCACCGAAACTCTCGGCAAAGGCCTGGCGCTCCTCGCTCCAGGACTCGCGCAGGATGCGCTCGCGCATGGTGTTGGCATGGCCATGCCAGTAGATCGCGCGGTCGGGCTGCTTCAGGGTCACGGCAATCTTGCCGAGGCGGTCGCAGGCGGCCCAGCACATCAGTGCCGACGAGGTGTGCACCCGGGCGCGCGTGCGCAGCTCCCACATGCCCGCATCGGGTTTGTCGTAGTTGCGCACGGCCTGCTCGCCAACCGCTTCAAGACGTGAAAATTCGGCCTCGCCGGCCTGGTGCAGCAGCCGGTGGTCGTGAAAGGACTGCGCCGCGCCCAGCACCACATTGCCGTAAACATCGTGCTGGAAATGCTCCTGCGCCTGGTTTCCCACGCGCACCGGCCCCATGTTGCGGTAACCACCCAGGTGTTCGTAACAGG
>CAZIYA010000521.1:0-2182 GCA_964543355.1 uncultured Polaromonas sp. | reverse complement strand
ATGGGCGCCAGCAGCTCCAGGTCGCGCTCCACACCGCTGGACTTGGTGACAAGCGCGAGCGGGTGCCGCAGCTCCTGCATCAGCTCGATCAGCCCGCGCGTCAGGCGCAACTCACGCTCGATCGGCTGGTAGCAGTCGGTGGCCGAACCGATGTTGATCATCTTGGGGACGTAGCTGCGTCTGGCCAGGTCGGCGCGCAGGACTTCGACGATGTTGCGCTTGGCAATCAGCCGGGTTTCGAAATCCAGCCCGGGCGAAAGATTCAGGTAGCTGTGGGTCGGCCGGGCGTAGCAGTACACACAGCCGTGCTCGCAACCGCGGTAGGGGTTGACCGAGTAGTCGAAATAAATGTCGGGCGAGTCGTTGCGGGCAATGGCGCTGCGTGCATCCTCGAATGTCACCTCGGTCTCGGGCGGCTTCTCGTTGAGCGCTGCGTCCTCCAGCGTCCCCCATCCGTCGTCCCATGCATCGCGTACATCTTTGGTAAAGCGGTGGGCCATTCGCGTGGCCGTGCCGCGGCCCTTGATGGCGTGCAGCGGAATGAAGGCCTCGGACATGGGTTTCTCGAATACTGTATGAATAAACAGTATACGCCTAAGCCACCGCAACGCAAGCCTTTCGTCCCTCGCTGGTGGATGCATTGCTACCATATTAATAGCAAGCATCGCCCGTCAAATAAAGGAGAAAGGCATATTTCAGATCGAAAAGCCGTCCTGACGCTCAGGGCCGGAGAAATGCGGGAGGCCGCACGCGGCGCCAGACTGCATCGGGTGACTCGACACCCACGTACAAGCCCCAACCGGCCAGCAAGGACAGCAGGAAGGCGGCAACCAGTCCAAGGCCGTTGGCTGCGAGTTGCGCCGGCCACAGCTGGCTCACCAGCGCATTGACCAGCAGGCAAACCGGAAAGTGAATCAGAAAGACCGAGTAGGAAATCTGGCCGAGCCCGAGCAACCACGGTGTCTGCAGCCAGCGCCGGGCCGCACCATGGCCATTGCGCTGCAACCAGACGAGGACCAGCGCCACAAACAGCGCCACCAGCAAACGCCCGCGGAAATCCAGCGCCAGCGCCGTCCCGGCGAGACCGAGCATGGCCAGCAGCCAGCGTGACGGTTGCGCGCTGCGCGAGGTCCACCAGGCCAGCATGCCCAGTGCGTAAGACCCGAAGAAATACAGCCCTGTCATGTCCAGCCCTGCGCGGCGGTTGAAAACCAGCAGCGACGCCGCGGCCAGGACCTGCACCGCCCACCGGTGGCGCGTGTCAGGCCAAAGCGTGAGGAGGACGACGCTGATCACGAACAGCTGGAAATCAATCGCCACGTACCAGATGCCGGCCGAGAGCGCTTCCTCGCCCAGCAGGTCCTGCAGCAAAAACAGGTGCGCCAGCAATTGCCAGAAGCCGGGCGCATCAGGAACGGAGGGGTGCGGCAGCCAGGGTCGCACGCCTGCAGCCACAACGACAGTGACGGCTACCGCCACCATCAGCGGCAGCGCCAGCCGGCGGTAGCGGCGCAGGATGAGTTGCAGCGGCTCGCGAATCAGGCTCCTGCCCTGCGGCGCCAGTGACGCAGCAGCGAGGAAGCCGCCCACCACCAGGAAGATCTGCACCGCCATGCGTCCGTAGTCGTACAGCCAGTTCATCAGCCCCGGCACAGCGGTGTGGACCACATCGCTCATGGGACCGTAAAAAGCCAGGTGGTGCCAGACGATCAACACGCAGCCCAGGGCCTTCAGCGCATCAATGCCGGGCAGTCGCTGCGCAGACGGCGTCAGGGCAGCGGCTGTCGGCTCCATGCAGCGAAAAGCTCAGGCGCTTAAGCGCAGACCCTTTGGCGCGCTTCCTGGTACTCGCGCCTGAGTTGCTCGACATAGCCGGCGGTGCTCTGCACTTTGCTAACCGCGCCGATGCCCTGGCCGCAGCCCCAGATGTCTTTCCAGGCCTTGGACTTGCTGCCCTCGCCGCTGGCGAAGTTCATGGTCTTCAGGTCGCCGTCGGGCAGGTTGTCGGGGTCCATGCCCGCCGCAACAATGGAAGGCCTGAGGTAGTTGCCGTGCACGCCGGTGAACAGGCTGGAGTAGACGATGTCGTCGCTGTTGCTGTCGACGATGGACTGCTTGTAGGCGTCGGAGGCGCGCGCCTCTTCGGTGGCGATGAAGGCCGAGCCGATGTAGGCAAAGTCGG
>CAZIYA010000520.1:0-2183 GCA_964543355.1 uncultured Polaromonas sp. | reverse complement strand
TGCTGCCCGGCACCCTGCCGCTGAGTACCACGCTGATGGCCGTGCTGATCCTGAAAGACCGCGTGACACCGGTGCGCGCCATCGGCCTGGGCCTGATTTTTCTGGGCGACGTGATGGTGGGTGGCGCCAGCCTGCTGCGTGCCTGGGTCGAGCCCGACAGCCAGGTCTGGAAAGGCGATCTGCTGTTTCTCGCCGCTTCCACCTGCTGGGCCGTGTATTCGGTGCTGGTGCGCAAACATGCACTGCAGGCGGTGCAGGCCACGATTGCCATCAGCGTATTTGCCTTTGTGAGCTATGTGCCGGTCTACAGCCTGCTGGCGTATTCGGGCGCCATCGCCACCCGGCTGGCCAGCGCACCCTGGAGCGAGATTGTTTTCCAGATGGTGTTCCAGGGCGTGGGCTCGGTCGTGATTTCGGGCATCACCTTCACCAAGATGGTCCAGTCCTTCGGCCCGGTGCGCTCGACCATGATCACCGCCGTGGTGCCCGGCCTGTCGGCCCTGGGCGCGGTGATCTTTCTCGGCGAGCCACTGTACTGGAATCTGCTGGCCGGGCTGGCGCTGGTCACCCTGGGCATCGTGTTCGGGGTGCGGGCGCAGGCCAGGCGGGCCACAGAACCTGCTCCTGATTTAATAGCTGATGACGCAAGTGCCACAAGGGCCAGGGGCTGAAATGACCATGAAACTCCTGGCTTTCGACACCAGCACCGACAGCATGTCGATCGCCGTCAGCGACGGCAGTCGCACCTGGCAGCACACCGGCCCCGGCGCAGCGCAGGCCTCCAGCACGCTGATTCCGTCGATCCTCGAGCTGCTGGGCCAGGCGAGCCTCACGCTGGCCGGGCTGGACGCACTGGTGTTTGGCCGCGGCCCCGGCTCCTTCACCGGCCTGCGCACGGCGTGTTCGGTGGCGCAGGGCCTTGCGCTCGGGGCGCGCCTTCCGGTGCTGCCGCTGGACACCCTGCTCGCGGTGGCGGAGGAAGCCCGTTTCCAGTACCAGGACCCGCAAGCGCCGGTCAACCTGCGGGTGACGGCGCTGCTCGATGCGCGCATGGACGAAATGTATGTGCAGCGTTTCGCCTGCACTGGCGGCCGCTGGGCATCGCTGGCCGACTGCTGCCTGATACGCCCGGAAAACCTGCAGCCCGACCCCGGTGACACGCTGCTGGCCGGCAATGTGTTTGGCGTGTATGCCGACCGCCTGCCGGTTTTTCCTGAAACGTTGCCACGCATTACCGCACTGCCGACGGCCACGGCCATGCTGCGCCTGGCGCCTGCGTTGCTGGCCGCCGGCCACGGCGTTCCGGCCAGCCAGGCACTGCCGCTGTACATCCGCGACAAGGTCGCCTTGACTACCGAAGAGCGTGCCCGCGCCAAGGCCGGCAGCGTCCCGGCGGCCGGTCGATAATGACGCATGAGCGCCGTTCTCGAACCCCTCGAACCCCTCGAAGCCCAGTTCGAAGCCATGACCGAGTCATGGTTCGATGCGGTGCTGCAGGTCGAGCAAAGTGCCTATGCCCACCCATGGACACGCGGCAACTTCAGCGACTCGCTCAAGGCCGGTTACCAGGCGCTGGTGCTGACCGGCGGCAGCGGGCCGAATGCGGAACTGCTGGGTTATTTCGTGGCCATGAAAGGCGTGGACGAGGTGCACCTGCTCAATATCACCGTGGCGCCGGCACACCAGCGCCAGGGTTGGGCCCGCGTGATGCTCGACGCGCTGGCGCTGTGGTCGCGCGGCCAGGGCGCGCAGTGGCTGTGGCTGGAAGTGCGCCTGAGCAACAGCCGGGCCAGGACGGTGTACGAGCGTTACGGCTTTCGCCATGTCGGCACCCGACGCCAGTATTACCCGGCCGCGAACGCCGGGCGCGAAGACGCCGTGGTCATGAGCATGGCTTTGTGAAGGCGCTGCGATGAGCCTGGACCTGGACAAACGCCAACGCGCCATGCTGCGCGAAATGGGTGTGCGTATCTGGCAGCCGCCGGCGCCTGCCGCGGATCTTGCGCCGGCAGGGGATGCTATTAACAAGATAGCTGTCAGCGCCCGCCCGGAAAGGGCTGAGGCCAAATTTGATGCTGAATCTGCAGCGGCACGCAGTGCGCCCGCTGAGCGGGCACCCGCGCCCTTCGTGCGCCAGCCGCCTGCGCCGGTACGAGCGCCCACGTTGCAGCCGGCGCCCGGCC
>CAZIYA010000519.1:0-2193 GCA_964543355.1 uncultured Polaromonas sp. | reverse complement strand
TTCACGCTGGTGCTGACACCGATGATGTTCCTGAGCGGCATCTTCTTTCCGCGCGAACAACTTCCAACGGTCGTGCGCATCATCTCGGACTGGTTGCCGCTGACCAACGCGGTGGAAATCATCCGGCCGATGTTCATGGACCAGTGGCCGGCTTCGCCCTGGCGGCACGGGCTGGTGCTGCTGGGCTATACCGTGGCGGGTTTCTGGGTGGCACTGGCCTTGACGCGCAGGCGCTTCAAGGCCTGATCTGACAAGGACTTACCTGCAGGGTGCGGCGCCCTGAGAACAAGCCACGGAAGTCGAGTTCGTCGTCGACATCGTTGTTGCCGTCTGTTTTTGGGCGGCCATTTCGAGAGTTTGACCTCCAACCGGCGCACCGTCCTTCTCATCCCTGCGGTCAAACACAAGTGTCTGTCCAAACACCAGTTGAACCCAGGTCGGGTAGGTATAGGCTGTGCCCTTGTTGTGATCAATGATTGCCCCGATACCCCCGCCGAAAATAATGTTCCCGGCCATGCCGGCATTTGCCCGCGAGATCGCTCGACCCGTGGCATCCGGCTGGCCTTGTTGGACACAGGTGATGTCCATGTCCTTGGAGGATCGCCTAACTGGCGTAGTGGTACCAGACTTCACGTTGGTAGAACCGTAATCGTTGCTGATCGAGCAGTCAGCACCTGCGATGGCTGTTCCAGAAGCTGTTTTTGTTTCAATTTTCAGAGGGTGCGTTGAGTCGTTGACAATCGACGCACAACCGGCCAGCGACCACGCGCAAAGCAGAACAAGCTTTTTTTTCACGACAATTCCCTGTTTTATGAATGCCTTCATTCCTCCCGGGTTTGAAGTGCGGTCAAAGTTTAACCGCCAGCCCGTGACTGATGCATCCCCACTTCCGGCGGTCAGAGTCAGGTGGGTGAAGCAAAACGCGCCGTGAGTCCACCCAGGTTGAGTTCTGCCAGCACCTCCCGCAGCCGCGCCTGTGCCTGGCGCGTCTTGGCCGCGTTCGGCGATGACGGCCGGCTTGCAATGATGAGCTCGTTTTTCATCGAATGCTCCCAGCCCACCAGCTCGGTCACCGTAACATCGTAGCCATGGGCTTCGAGCTGCAGGCAGCGCAGCACGTTGGTGATCTGGCTGCCGAATTCGCGCGTGTGCAGCGGGTGGCGCCAGAGTTCAGCGAGAGGCGTCTTTGACAAGCTGAGCGCCTTGTTTTTTCGCAGCACACCCGCCACTTCGGCCTGGCAGCAGGGCACCAGCACCATGTGACGCGCCTTCTTGTGCAGGCCAAAGGCAATCGCATCGTCGGTGGCGGTATCGCAGGCGTGCAGGGCGGTGACGATGTCCACCTGCGCCGGTAGCTGGTCCGAGGTGGTGGCTTGCTGCACCGACAGGTTGAGAAAAGTCATGCGTTCAAAACCCAAGCGCTGCGCCAGCGCGCGAGACTTGTCGACGAGCTCGGCGCGGGTTTCGATGCCGTAGATGTGCCCGCCCGTTTTCTGGCCGGCATGGGCGACGTTGAAAAACAGGTCGTAAAGAATGAAGCCCAAGTAGGACTTGCCGGCGCCGTGGTCGGCCAGGGTGAAAGGCCGGCCGCCGGCCGAGACCTCCTCCAGCAGCGGTGCAATGAACTGGTACAGGTGATAGACCTGCTTGAGCTTGCGCCGCGTGTCCTGGTTGAGCTTGCCCTCGCGCGTGAGGATGTGCAGCTCCTGGAGCAGCTCCATCGACTGGCCGGGCCGCAGTTCTTCAATGACCTGGGCAGCTTTGGCCGGTGGCGCCTGAGGGGCGGGCTTGGCGTGGCGGGGGGTGCTGGGGTGTTGCATGGCCCTCCAGTTTAGTGGGCCGCAGATTGATCCCCCGAACCCGCTGCAAAGGCGGGGCAGGCGCACGGTTTTAATTAAATTGCACACAATTTAATTGTGAGCTACAATTGCGCCATGACGAACAAAACCGACGCCATGCTGCAACTGGACAACCAGCTCTGCTTCGCGCTTTATTCGACCTCACTGGCCATGACCAAGCTTTACAAGCCGCTGCTTGACGAGCTCGGCCTGACCTATCCTCAATACTTGGTGATGCTGGTGCTGTGGGAAAAAGACGGCCTGATGGTCTCCGAACTCGGTGAACGCCTTTACCTCGATTCAGGCACGCTCACGCCCCTGCTCAAGCGCCTGGAAGTCGCGGGCCTCATCGCCC
>CAZIYA010000518.1:0-2205 GCA_964543355.1 uncultured Polaromonas sp. | reverse complement strand
GCTGCCCACGGTGGCCCAGGTGTCGACCATGGTGCCTTCGCCGACATAGGCGCCGATGTTCACGTAGCTGGGCATCAGGATCGCGCCCTTGGCGATGTAGCTGCCGCGGCGCGCCACGGCGGGCGGCACCACGCGCACGCCGCTGGCCTTCATCTCCTGCTCGCTCAGGTGCGAAAACTTGGTGGGCACCTTGTCATAAAACCCGAGGTCGCCGGCACGCATCAGCACGTTGTCCTTCAGGCGAAAGCTCAGCAGCACGGCCTTCTTGATCCACTGATGGGTTGTCCATTGACCCACACCCTGGCGGGTGGCCACACGCAGGCGGCCGGCGTTGAGTTCGGCAATGGTGTGTTCGACAGCATCCTGCACCTCTTTGGGAGCCGCTTGAGGAGACAGGTTCGCGCGGTCTTCCCAGGCGGCGTTGACGATGTTTTCGAGTTGGTCTTGGGTCATTTTGAAGAAATCAGTTGGATTGAATAAATTGAACAATTCGTCCGGCAGCTTCCACACATTCAGCGGTTTCGGCCACGAGTGCCATGCGGATTCGCCCGGTGCCCGGATTGTGGCCCCGGGCTTCGCGGGCCAGGTAACTGCCCGGCAACACCACCACATTGTAAAGAGCGAGGAGTTCGCGCGAAAACGCGGGGTCATCGTTGTTGAAACGGCCGGGGATTTGTGCCCACAGGTAAAACCCGGCGTCGGGCAGGGCCACGTCCATCACCGCGGAAAGCATGGGCGTGACGCTGGCGAACTTCTCGCGGTACATGGCGCGGTTCTCCACCACATGTTTCTCGTCGTTCCAGGCGGCGATGCTGGCAGCCTGCACGATGGGGCTCATGGCACTGCCGTGGTAGGTGCGATAGAGCAAAAAGGGTTTGATCAGCGCCGCATCACCGGCGACAAAACCGCTGCGCAGGCCCGGCACATTGCTGCGTTTGGACAAGCTGGTCAGCGCTATCAGGTTCCTGAAGTCATGCCGGCCCAGTTGCGCAGCGGCCTGCAGGCCGCCCAGCGGCGGCTCGTCACGGAAGTAGATCTCGCTGTAACACTCGTCCGAAGCAATGACAAAGCCATGGCGGTCGCTCAAGTCGAAAATCAGTTTCCACTCGTCAAGGCCCATCACGGCGCCGGTCGGGTTGCCCGGCGAGCAGACAAACAGCAGCTGCGTTTTTGCCCACACTTCGGCGGGCACGCCGGCCCAGTCGATGGCGAAGTTGCGCGCCGGATCGCTGGGCGCGAACCAGGTCTCAGCGCCGGCCAGCAGCGCGGCGCCTTCGTAGATCTGGTAGAAGGGATTGGGGGACACCACGGTGGCCCCGGGCCGGGTCGGGTCGATCACCGTCTGTGCCAGCGCAAACAGGGCTTCACGCGAGCCGTTCACCGGCAGGATCTGGGTGGCCGCGTCCAGCGCCAGGCCGTAGCGCCGCTGCAGCCAGTCGGCCATGGCCTGGCGCAGTTTCGGGTCACCCGCCGTGGCCGGATAGCCGGCCAGGCTGGCCAGGCTGGCGCTCAGGGCGGTTTTGATCAATTCCGGCGTGGCATGTTTGGGCTCGCCGATGCCCAGGCTGATCGGGCGGTAGGCAGGGTTGGGCGTAACGCCGGCATGCAACTGGCGCAGCCGCTCGAAGGGGTAGGGCTGCAGGCGTTTCAACAAAGGATTCATGGCCCGGATTATCCCGCCTGGCCCATGGGCGCACGGTGCGGTGATCAGGCTGTGTGTGAAACGCTATCAAAAATATAGCTGCCTGCGCCCACCACGAAAGGGCCAGCGCCCGATTTGATGCATGGTTTCGGCGAAAGCGCGGCAGGACGGGCGGTGGGCCGGCTGGCCAAGCTTGTGTGCCCGGTCGCAGACGCGCTTTCTTACAGCGGCCAGGGGGGCGGGCTCGGGTAACATTGCGGGCTGCGGGTTTGCTGCAAGCCAGCCCGGTGTTACGCAAAAGCGCTATACAAATCAACGAGTTAGCTTCAAAGCGCGAAGAAAAAAACAGGGTCCGCCGTGCGTCTCAATTCGATCAAGTTATCCGGGTTCAAATCGTTTGCCGAACCGACCAATTTCGTCTTGCCAGGCCAGCTCGTCGGTGTGGTCGGCCCCAATGGCTGCGGCAAGTCCAATATCATCGACGCGGTACGCTGGGTGCTGGGCGAATCCCGGGCCGCGGCGCTGCGCGGCGACTCGATGCAGGACGTCATCTTCAACGGCTC
>CAZIYA010000517.1:0-2224 GCA_964543355.1 uncultured Polaromonas sp. | reverse complement strand
TGCCCCCCGAGGGGGCCGCTGCGCCTGCGGACCGGCGAAGCCGGATCCGCGGCCCCGGCTTGATTGAAGAGCCCCTCGTTCGTTTGATGCGCGCGATGATGAATTAAATCGCGCTCTAGCCCTTATAGCGCGGGCGCAGGCAGCTCCTAAAACAATAGCACCACGGCACGCGCTTCCATGCTCAGACCCTGCCCCACCGGCCCGAGCTTCTCGGCGGTTTTGGCCTTCACGTTGACCCGGCTGACCTCCAGCCCCAGGGTTTGCGCAATCCGCTCGCGCATGGCGGGAATGTGGCTGGCCAGCTTGGGCGCCTGGGCAATCACCGTGCTGTCGATGTTGCCGATGCGCAGCTGGCGCTCGGCCAGCAGGCGGCCGGTTTCACGCAGCAGCACGATGGAATCAGCACCACGAAAGCGCGTGTCGGTGTCGGGGAAATGCCCACCGATATCACCCAGCCCGGCCGCGCCCAGCAAGGCGTCGATGATGGCGTGAACCAGCACATCGGCATCGGAATGGCCCAGCAAACCGGCACTGTGCGGCACCGTCACGCCGCCGATGACGAGCGGCCGGCCCGGCACCAGCGCATGGGTGTCCCAGCCTTCTCCAATCCGGAATGGGGGAACGGCAGGGTCAGACTGGGTCATGGCATGGATTCGTTGGGGAGCACGGCAAGGGGGGCGGCCTTCGCAGCCGCAGCCTTGCGGGCACGCGGCTTGGTCCGGCTTTTGATCAGGGCCTCGGCCAGCACAAAGTCTTCCGGGTAGGTCACCTTGAAATTGAGGGCGCTGCCACGCACCAGCTGGGGCGACAGGCCGGCCGCTTCCATGGCGCTGGCTTCATCGGTCACCGGTTCACCCAGGGTTTGCGCCATCTTCAGCGCCTGTGTCAGGGCTCCCAGGCGGAACATCTGCGGTGTTTGTGCCAGCCATTTGTCCGAGCGTTCCACGGTGGCCACCACGCGCTCGTCCCGCCCCTGCTTGAGCGTGTCGGGTACCGGATGGGCCAGCAAGCCGCCCACCGGGTCGCTGTGGCAGGCGTCGATCAGGCGGTCAATCAGTGCGGAAGTAACCAAGCAACGCGCTGCATCATGCACCAGCACCCAGTCATCGGGCTCCGCGCCGCCGGCAGCGAGCTGCTCCAGGCCACCGAGCACACTGGCCGCTCGTGTGGCGCCACCGCAAGACGCAACCTCGTATCCGGCCTGGGCCTTCCCGCTGAAAAAATTATCGCCGGGTGCCACCACCACCAGACAGGAATCCATGCGCGTCACGCCCGCAAAAGCCTGCAGTGTGTGCTGCACCATGGGCAACCCGGCAATCGGCTGGTACTGCTTGGGCAAGGCTCCACCGTCCTGCGCCGCGGCACTTTCGGCGACGGCGCGTGTCCCTTGGCCGGCGCACGGAATCAGCGCAAAAAGGCGGGGAACCAGGGATTTCGGCGGGATCGGCGTCATGACTTGATCATAGATTCTAAAATCAGGGCTTTACCGGCTCACCCAGCCGTTCACACCCCACTCTGCACCGTTTGGGGTGTTTCCCTTTTGTCCCGCCGATTCCTGTTACCTTTCAGACTGCTTCATGGATTTACCCAAACTGCTTCCCGGCAAACGCTACACCCTGCCGCAACCCGCCGGCTCCGCCGACGCCCTGTTGCTGGCGCAGCTGGGCCTGCGGGAAAAAACAGCGGGACGGCTCACGGCCATCGTCACCTCGGACGCGGCCACCGCGCAGCGCCTGCTTGACGAACTTGCTTTTTTTGCACCCGAACTGCGCTGCGCGCTGTTCCCGGATTGGGAAACCCTGCCCTATGACACGTTCTCCCCGCACCAGGACCTGATCAGCGAGCGGCTGGCGACCCTCTGGCGCATCAGCCAGCATGACAAGGAGACTGGCGCCGACGTGGTCATCGTGCCGGCCACCACCGCGCTGTACCGCCTGGCGCCACCGGCTTTCCTGGCCGGCTACACCTTTCACTTCAAGGTCAAGCAAAAGCTCGACGAGGCCAGACTCAAGAGCCAGCTGACCCTGGCCGGCTACACCCATGTCTCGCAGGTGGTCAGTCCCGGCGAATACGCGGTGCGCGGCGGACTGATCGACCTGTTTCCCATGGGCTCGGCCGTGCCCTACCGCGTGGACCTGTTCGACGACGAGATCGATTCCATCCGCACCTTCGACCCCGACAGCCAGCGCAGCTTGTACCCGGTGCCCGAGGTGCGTCTGCTACC
>CAZIYA010000516.1:0-2227 GCA_964543355.1 uncultured Polaromonas sp. | reverse complement strand
ACAACGACTCGATGTACAACACGCCGCCCACTTATGCGATCTACATTGCCGGGCTGGTGTTCAAACACATCAAGTCGCTCGGTGGCCTGAAAGCCATGGAAGAACACAACCGCGCCAAGGCGGCGGTGCTGTACGACTATCTCGACGCAACGGCTTTCTACAACAACCCCGTGGCGCGCGAAGACCGCTCGCTGATGAATGTGCCTTTCAAGTTGAAAGACGAGTCGCTTGACGAGGCCTTTCTCAAGGGCGCGCAGGCGCGCGGCATGCTGCAGCTCAAGGGGCACCGCTCGGTGGGCGGCATGCGCGCATCCATCTACAACGCGATGCCGGTGGAAGGTGTGCAGGCGCTGGTGGCCTACATGAAGGAGTTTGAGGCCAGCCATGGCTGAGGCCGGTACCGGGGCCGGCCGGCGCTTCGAGATTCTGCTGCTAAACCAGATCTCGGCCAACGGCCTGAAGTGCCTGCCGGCAGAGCGTTACAGCACGGGCAAGGACGTGGCCCGCCCCGATGCCGTGCTGGTGCGTTCGGCCGACATGCACGCCATGGCAGTGCCCGACAGCGTGCAGGCCATTGCCCGTGCCGGTGCCGGCACCAACAACATCCCGGTTCCGGCCATGAGTGCGCGCGGTGTGCCGGTCTTCAATGCGCCCGGCGCGAATGCCAATGCGGTGAAGGAGCTGGTGCTGGCCGGCATGTTGCTGGCGGCCCGCAATATTGCGCCGGCGCTGCGTTTTGTCGCCGGCCTGGACACCACGATGGCCGACATGGACAAGTCGGTGGAAGAGGGCAAGAAAAACTTCGCCGGTTTTGAACTTGCCGGCCACACGCTGGGTATCGTCGGCCTGGGCAAGGTCGGCTGCCTGGTGGCCGACGCGGCCATCAAGCTCGGCATGAACGTGCTGGGCTACGACCCCGACATCACGGTGGATGCTGCCTGGAGCCTGCCGGCACAGGTGAAAAAAGCGGCCAGTGTGGCCGAGGTGCTGAAAAATTCCGACTTTGTGACCTTGCATGTGCCTCTGCTTGCTGCCACGCGTGATCTGGTCAACGCCGACAACCTCAAGCTGATGCGTCCCGGGGCGGTGCTGCTCAATTTTTCGCGAGAAGGTGTGGTCAGCGAAGCCGCGGTGCTGGCGGCGCTCGACGCGAAGCGGCTGGCCGCCTATGTCTGCGATTTCCCTTCTGCGGCGCTCAATCATCACTCCGGCGTGGTCGCGTTGCCCCATCTGGGCGCCTCCACCCGTGAAGCCGAGGAAAATTGCGCCATCATGGTGGCCGGGCAGCTGCGCGACTATCTGGAACACGGCAATGTGGTCAACGCCGTCAATTTTCCGGCGGTGGCCATGGCGCGCGAATCGGCTTACCGGGTGGCGATTGCGAATGCCAATGTGCCCAACATGCTGGGGCAGATTTCCACCGCCATGGCGCAGGCCGGCCTGAACATCCACAACATGGTCAACAAATCGCGGGGCGAGATGGCTTACACCCTGGTCGATGTGGAAAGCCCGGTCAGCGACGCGGTGCTGGACCATTTGCGGGCCATTGAGGGCGTGCTTGCAGTTCGTTACCTGCCGGATTCCGCTAGCTGATCCTTTGGCGCTTGTGTTCCGGGCCAAGTCCTACAGACACTGCGGTTAAGCCTTGTAGGATGACAATAAGCAAAAACCACAAGATCAGGAGTTAGCCATGGCCCACGAGTTCGCCAGCACCCTCAAAACCTTCACCACCGCGTCGGGGAAAACCGGAAAATTTCACTCCCTGCCGGCACTGGCCAGACAATTCCCCAAAATCTCCCGCCTGCCGGTGTCCATGCGCATCGTGCTCGAATCCGTGCTGCGCAACTGCGACGGCAAAAAGGTCACCGCCGAACATGTGCGGCAACTGGCCAACTGGTTCCCGAATGCCGACCGCACCGAAGAAATTCCCTTTGTGGTCGCGCGCGTGGTGCTGCAGGATTTCACCGGTGTGCCTCTGCTGGCCGACCTGGCCGCGATGCGCAGCGTGGCCATCAGGCTGGGCAAGAACCCCAAACGCATCGAACCCCTGGTGCCGGTGGACCTGGTGGTGGACCACTCCATCATGGTGGATCACTACGGCAAGAAAAATTCGCTGGACCTGAACATGAAGCTGGAGTTCCAGCGCAACCGCGAGCGCTACCAGTTCATGAAATGGGGCATGCAGGCCTTCGACACCTTCAAGGTGGTCCCACCGGGCATCGGCATC
>CAZIYA010000515.1:0-2230 GCA_964543355.1 uncultured Polaromonas sp. | reverse complement strand
CACATCGTCGAGAAAGCCGGCGCCTGGTACGCCTTCAACGGCGAAAAAATCGGCCAGGGCCGCGACAATTCGCGCGAATTCCTGAAAGAGAATCCGGATCTCGCGATGGAAATCGAAAACAAGGTGCGTGAGTCGCTGGGCATTCCGCTGATCCAGGAGGCCGTGGGCGGCAAGCCGGACAAGGCAGAGAAGGCCGAAAAAACGGAAAAAACCGACAAGCCGGAGAAGGCGCCCAAAGTCATTGCGGCCTGACGGGCCCGGGCTGGCGTGCCAGGTTTGGCATCAAATCAGCCTCTAGCCCTTATGCAACAAGCGCTGACAGCTATCAAAATAGAAGCGACTGATTGTGGATGAGCGTATGACCTCAGGCAAAGCTGCAGCGGCTCCGGGTCTTGGCCTGTCCCTGAAGGGCCGTGCCTTGCGCTACCTGGCGGCGCGTGAGCATTCGCGCGCCGAGCTGGAGCGCAAGCTGGCCGCACATGCCGAGTCGCCCGAGCAGCTGGTTCAGGTTCTGGATGAACTGCAGGCCAAGGATTTCATCAGCGAGGCCCGGGTGGTCGAATCGGTGATCAATCGGCGCGCCGGGCGTTTCGGTGCCGCGCGCATCCGGCACGAGTTGCAGGGCAAGGGGCTGGCCCCCGAAGCAGTGGCCGAAGCGGTCAACGGCCTGAAGGCCAGTGAGGTCGAGCGGGCCCGCGAGGTCTGGCGCAGGAAGTTTGGCGAGCCGGCGGCAGACGCCGCGGCGCGTGGCAAGCAGATGCGTTTTCTGGCGGCACGCGGCTTTGGCGCGGAGGCGATACGCCGTGTGGTGTCGCAAGCTGACGAGGAGTGACGGCGGTCACCCCCCCTGAGGGATTCGTGCCCAATCGGCGTCTCGCCCAATAAGCGCGGGCGCCAACAGCTACAAAATATGTAGCGTCTTACAGACCCAGCATCAGTTCCAGGTTTTGTACCGCAGCGCCTGAGGCTCCCTTGCCCAGGTTGTCCAGCCGCGCAATCAGCACGGCATGGCGGAACTCCTCGTTGCCGAACACTCGCAGTTCCATCTTGTTGGTGTCGTTCAGCGCCAGTGCGTCTATCGATGTGTTGTCCCCGACCGGTTCAACCGTGACCCAGGGGCTGCCCGCATAGTGGCGGGCCAGCACGTCCTGCAGTTGCGCTGCCGTGGGCCGGCCGGGCAGCAAATCAAGGTGCAGCGGCAACTGCACCAGCATGCCCTGCTTGAAGTTGCCGACGGATGGCGTGAACACGGGCCGGCGTGTCAGCCCGGTGTAGCGCATGATTTCCGGCAGGTGCTTGTGCTTGAGGTTTAGGCCATAGATCTGGTACGCCGGCGCCTTGCCGGATTCATAGTCTTCAATCATGCTGCGGCCGCCGCCGGAGTAGCCGCTGATGGCCGGGATGGCCAGCGGATAATCCTTGGGCAGCAGGCCGGCATCGACCAGCGGCCGGATCAAGGCAATCGCACCCGTCGAATAACAGCCCGGGTTGGCTACACGATCGGCACCCGCGACAGCGTCACGCTGGCCGGGGGTCAGCTCGGGGAACCCGAACACCCAGCCCGGCGCGGTGCGGTGCGCGGTGGAAGCATCAATAATTTTGGGACCCCTGTTGCCGCTGACGCGTGCCAGGTCGTTGATCATGGCCACCGACTCGCGCGCTGCGTCGTCGTGCAGGCAGAGCACCACCAGGTCGACCGTGCCCATCAGCGTGCGCTTGGCCGCGGCATCCTTGCGCAGTTCGGGCGCGATGCTGACCAGCTCGATGGCGGGCATGGCTTGCAGGCGTTCCCGGATCTGCAGACCCGTGGTTCCCGCTTCGCCGTCGATAAAAACCTTGGCCATGTGGCGTTTTTCCTGTGGAAAGTGCTTATAAGGGCGGCGTCAGCCGCGCACAATAATTGTGCATCGCAACATGATACAGTTCTGCGCTGCTGCGTGCAGTGATCGAAGGCGTTACATTTTGGTGAATTTGGCTGGATGTTGCAGACAAACATCAGGCTGACGCCAACGCCCCTTTTTACCGACTCCTGGAAGTAATTTCATGAAAATTCACGAGTACCAAGGCAAGGAAATCTTGCGCAACTTTGGTGTCCCCACGCCGCGCGGCATCCCCGCGTTTACCGTGCAAGAAGCTGTTGAAGCTGCACAGAAACTGGGTGGACCGGTCTGGGTGGTGAAGGCGCAGATCCACGCCGGTGGCCGTGGCAAGGGTGGCGGCGTCAAGCTGG
>CAZIYA010000514.1:0-2251 GCA_964543355.1 uncultured Polaromonas sp. | reverse complement strand
CCGAAGATCTGCATCGGGTAGTTCCACGGAATGATGTGGCCGGTGACGCCATGCGGCTCGCGCCAGGTCATCACGCTGTAGCCGTCCAGGTAGGGAAGGGTCTCGCCGTGGAGCTTGTCGCAGGCGCCGGCGTAAAACTCGAAATAACGCACCAGCGCGGCGGCATCGGCCTTGGCCTGTTTGGTGGGCTTGCCGCAGTCGCGCTGCTCGATCATGGCGAGCTCGTCGGCATGCTGCTCGACCTTTTCCGCCAGCCGCATCAGCAGCCGGCCACGCTCGGCGCCGCTGATCTTGCGCCAGACCGTGTCCATGCAGTCGTGCGCGGCCTGGACGGCGGCATCAATGTCCTGCGCATTGCTGCGCTGGATTTCCTCGAACACCTGGCCGTCGGACGGATCGGTCACAGGAATGGTTTTGCCAGACGACGAGCGTACAGAGGCATTGGCGATGTAATTGAGTTGCATGCATATGATTTTCCGCGAAAACGGAAGAACCACAGAAAACAAAGACAAATCGGGGCTCAGCCCTCTGGATACGGGCGCAGTCAGCTATCGAATAGATAGCGAAAAGCCGGACCTCAGGCGGGTGTTCCCACGGTGGTGTAGGCCCGGCTGTTGTCCGACAGCCAGCGTGCTGACAGCTCGCTGGCCTGCTGGTTGGGATGAAAGTCCTGGCGCAGGTAGTCGCGCCAGGGCTTGAAGGTCTGGCGCACCAAACCGCGCTGGCCAAACAGGAAAGCGGCAGCGCTTTTCCAGGTGCGCCATTGCCACAAGCTGCCGTCGTGCTGCAGGTTGTTGATGGTCTGACGCAAGGTGTCGGCCAGGAATACGAAGGTGATGCGGCGGAACCACTTGATGCGCCACTCGTGGCTGCCGCCCAAGGCGGTGTACACGTCGAAAGCCGTGTTTTTATGCTCCGACTCTTCGGCGCAGTGCCACAGCCACATGGTTTTCAGGCGCGGCTCGCAGCCGTCGAGCATGTCGTGGTTGCGCAGCATCCACTCGGCCAGAATCGCGGTGAAATGTTCATTGGCGGCCGTGATCGCCAAGGCATGAAGCGGATTGGTGCCCGCCAGCAGTTGCATGTTTTTTTCCGCGCGCGGCGCCCAGTCATTGACCAGGCCCTGCTTTTCGAGGTGCCCATTGAACAGGCTGTGAATGCGGCGGTGGGTCGCTTCCTGGCCGATGAAACCCTGTACTTCCGCTTTGTACTTGTCCTGCAGTTCAGCGGGCAGGGCCTTCAGGCCGTTGCGCACCGAGTCGATGAAAAATTGTTCGCCCACCGGAAAGCTCATGGACAGCGCATTGAAAAAGGCTGTGCGGAACGTATCGCCGGCGCACCAGTGGCGCGGCAACGGGGTTTCCAGGTCAATCAGCAGGCGCCTTACAACAAGTTCGCTCATGTTTTCTCCATTCAAAAATGGCTGGTACCAATGAGTACCAGTTTGCTGACTATAGGTTCGCATTGTGGTACTGTCAAGTACCAACAAGTATTCATGCCAGCGTTCAAGGGGTGATATGGTTTTGACAATGAACACAGACCCCATGCCTTCCGAAGCCGCGATCCTGGGCACCGAGCCGGTCAGCGCCTACCGCTCCCGCCTGCTCGAAGGCATGGCGCACAGCGTGGCGCTCAAGGGGTATGCCGACACCACGGTGGCCGACATCGTGCGTGAAGCCGGTGTCTCCAAGCGTACTTTTTACGAATGTTTCGCCAGCAAAAAAGATTGCCTGATTGCGCTGTATGTCGCTGCCAGCCACAACGGATTCAAGGTTCTGAAGGCAGCGATTGACCCGGGCCGCGATTGGAAGACCCAGGTCGAACACGCGATAGGTGCCTACCTGGCCTGCCTGGCCAGCAACCCGGCGCTGCTGCGCACCCTGTTCATCGAGATCCTCAGCCTGGGCCCCGAGGGCCTGCAGGTGCGGCGCCAGATGAACCAGGAAATGGCCGACTTCGTGGCGCAGGTCGTCCATGCCGGCCACCCGCATACCGCGCAGGATGAAGCGCTGGCCAGAACCATGGCCATGGCCGTCGTCGGCGGCATCAATGAACTGGTGTTACAGGCGATTGAAGACAACCGCACGGCGGAGCTGCAGACGCTGACCGGACCCTGCAGTGCGCTGGTGCGTGCCGTGCTGACCGCACCGCACTAAATTTTTTGTGCAAAAAAAAGCCCGCCGAAGCGGGCCGAAGTAAAGCGTGGCTTTTTCTTCTTATTTCGCGGGCGTTGGCGTGGCCGCCGCGTCGG
>CAZIYA010000513.1:0-2254 GCA_964543355.1 uncultured Polaromonas sp. | reverse complement strand
GGCCGGGCCGTGGGATTCACCGAAGTTGGTGACTGCGAATAGGGTGCCGAAGGTATTTCCACTCATGCGACCGATTATCCCAGAGGGTCAGAGGAGCCACGAATGGATGGCGAAGGGCACCACAATGAGCGTTGACATCGGCTCGACAGCCAGTTAGATCGTCAGCAAACCGCCGCCCCGTCCGTACTATTGCGAAGTCGAGTTGCCAACTCAAGCACCCATTGTTTATGCTCTTGGGAGTCATGCGAATAAGAGACAAAGACTTTAGGGGCTGTCATGTTGGCCTAATGTTCAGCAATGAGAATGTGGAGACTAACGTAATTTAGACGTCAAACTCTGCTACAACTGTCCCGCCAGAATACTTGATGCGAGCAATTGCTGAGTTGCCAGCCCAGATCAATGACGTTACGACTGGCAGCAGTTCAAACTTCCGTCGCCCTAACCCGGTAACGCAAAGTGAAACACCACCCGCTGGTCCACCTTGCCTTTCGCCCAGACCCATCCGCCATGACACGTCCCCACGCGGCGCACGGTCGCCATCAATGATCGTTCAGAGCTTCTTCACCTCTAATTGAAGGAGAACATTGAACATCTTCAATACTGTGGGCGTGATTTACTGCCGCTTTGACGCCTTGCGTGTCATCAAAACGCCCTTTCTACCGGTGGAAAAACCGATCGACGGCATTCCCCTACATCGCTGCCACGAGCGTCGGGCACATGATGACCTTTGCAATTTGAGAGGTGCGACATGCCCCAGGAAAAAATAAAGGAGCTGCGCGTACAGCTTGACCGCGAAAGAGCCGAGACACTTGGTTGTCTTGAGCTTTTTCGAACACTGACGGACGCCATGAAGGCCTACCAGAACGGTATCGGGCCAGAACCACTCGCCAGAGATTTTGAAATCTGGAAACAGCAAACGGCTAAAGCGCTACGGCATCGGTGCGTCGTCGCTCCGTACGTCGCCTGATATTAGGCCCGCCAGCGCAGAGGCCCCCGAATCAGCTTCAGAAAGAAACGCGGCCAACCCTCAAAGCTTGGTATCTGGCGTCTCGTCTTCTTCAGAAGGCCAGTCGCGTATGTAGGCCTTGAGCATCTTGTTCTCGAAATTCTGGCCATCGACCACGGCCTTGGCGACGTCATAAAACGAAATCACGCCTTCGAGAACTTTCTTGTTGAGCACCGGCATGTAGCGCGCATGGCGGCCCAGCATCATGCGGCGGACTTCGTCGATCTCGGTGTCGGGTGTGCAGGTCAGCGGTGCGTCGTCCATGGCCGTGCGAACCAGCGTGGTACCGATCTCGCCGCCGTTTTTGACGAGACACAAAATCACTTCGCGGAAAGTCAGCATGCCCACCAGGTCGCCGTGCTCCATGACGACCAGCGATCCGATGTCCTTTTCCGCCATGATGCCGGTCGCCTTGGACAGGGGTTCGTCAGGCTGGACGGTGTAGAGCGTGTTGCCTTTGACGCGCAGGATGTCGAGTACTTTCATGGGGTCTCCTTGCCTGGGTTCTCAGGCTCTGTCTGGGTATTCTCCCGGTACGGCCCGGCGGGAATTCAGTTCAAATATAGCCCACAATCTGCCAGCAGGCCACCTGGATTTGTTTCAGTGTGAATGCCGCTTTCCCCCGTTTTCCCTGCTTCACCATTTTCTGGAGACACCATGTCTGGTTACTCTGACCCGGGCTTTGACACGCTGGCCCTGCATGCCGGCGCCGCGCCCGACCCGGCCACCGGTGCGCGTGCCGTGCCCATCCACCTGACCACCTCGTTTGTCTTCGAGTCCAGCGACCATGCTGCCAGCCTGTTCAACCTGGAGCGCGCCGGCCACGTCTATTCGCGCATCAGCAACCCGACCAACGCGGTGCTGGAACAGCGCGTCGCCGCGCTGGAAGGCGGCATAGGCGCGATTGCCACAGCCAGCGGCCAGGCGGCGCTGCACCTGAGCATTGCCACGCTGATGGGCGCGGGCTCACACATCGTCGCCAGCACCGCGCTCTACGGCGGCAGCCAAAACCTGCTGCACTACACCATGCGCCGCTTCGGCATCGAAACGACTTTCGTCAAACCCGGTGACATAGCCGGCTGGCGCGCCGCAGTACGCCCCAACACCAAGCTCTTCTTCGGCGAAACCGTCGGCAACCCCGGGCTGGACGTGCTGGACATACCCACCGTCTCCGCCATTGCCCACGAGGCGGGGGTTCCGCTGCTGGTGGACTCCACCCTGACCTCGCCCTGGCTCATTAAGCCTTTC
>CAZIYA010000512.1:0-2260 GCA_964543355.1 uncultured Polaromonas sp. | reverse complement strand
CAGGACGCGGTGCTGAACCTGTGCAGGGTCAAGCTGCGCGACCAGCAGCGGCTCGCGCGCACCGGCACCATGCACGAGTATCCGCAGTACCCGGACGGCAAATTCGGCGATGCCGTGCCGCGCGCCGGCAATGCGTCCGGCGGCGGCCAGCCCGGCTCGGTGCTCAAGTGCAAGGGCTGGGAAACCGACCCCAACGCCTACATCTACTTCATCACCCAGGCCGCCGTATGGCCGGCCGTTTGCAAGGTGATCGGCGAGGAAAGCTGGATTGACGATGAAGCCTTCGCGACACCTGCGGCCCGCCTGCTGCACCTCAAGCCCATTTTCGCGCGCATCGAACAGTGGACCATGACCAAGACCAAGTTCGAGGCCATGGAAATCCTCAACAAATACGACATTCCCTGCGGACCGATTCTCTCGATGAAGGAAATCGCCGAAGAGCCCGCCCTGCGCGCGACCGGCACCATCGTCGAAGTCGATCACCCGGTGCGCGGCAAATACCTGACCGTGGGCAACCCCATCAAGATGTCGGACAGCGCCACCGACGTCACGCGCTCCCCGCTACTGGGCGAACACACCGACGAGGTACTGGCGCAGCTGGGTTACAGCGCCGACGAGATCGCCGAATTACGCACCGAACGCGTCATCTGACCGGACCCCCAAAGCCAACGACGCCAGCCACACAGCGAGCCCACACGCCCATGAACCATCCCATCATTCCCATTGCCGTTATCGACGCCTCGAAGCAGCGCAAACGCCAGGCCCCCAAAGGCCGCCGCGTGGATCCCGCGGCGCTGGCCGATGTGCAAGGCCTGCTGGGCAACGCGTCGCGCCAGGCCGACCTGCTGATCGAACACCTGCACAAGCTGCAGGACCATTTCGGCCATCTGTCGGCAGCCCACCTGGCTGCGCTGGCACAGGAGATGCGACTGGCCCAGACCGAGGTCTATGAGGTGGCGTCCTTCTATCACCACTTCGACGTGGTCAAGGAAGGCGAGGCCGTCCCGGCTGCGCTTACCGTGCGGGTCTGCGACGGGCTGTCCTGCGAAATGGCCGGCGCCAAAGACCTGCTGGCCAGGCTCCCTGCCCTGCTGGGCCGCGAGGTACGCGTGATCGCGGCGCCCTGCGTGGGACGCTGCGAACAGGCGCCCGCTGCCGTCGTGGGACAAAACCCGGTGCCGAATGCCAGCTGCGAAACCATCATGGCCACCGTCGCGGCCGGCGCAGTACAACACGTCCCCGCGGGATTTGTCGACTTCTCCAGCTACCAGGCTGCCGGCGGCTACGCGCTGCTCAAGCAATGCATTTCGGGCGGCCGCGAGGTCGAATCGGTCATCAAGACCATGGAGGATTCCGGTCTGCGCGGTCTGGGCGGCGCGGGCTTCCCCTCCGGCCGCAAGTGGCGCATTGTCCGGGCCGAACAAGGCCCGCGCCTGATGGCGGTGAACATCGACGAGGGCGAGCCCGGCACCTTCAAGGACCGCGTTTACCTGGAGCGCGACCCGCACCGCTTCCTCGAAGGCATGCTGATCGCCGCCTGGGCCGTCGGCATTGAAAAAATCTACATTTACCTGCGCGACGAATACCACGGCTGCCGCACCATGCTGGAAGCCGAGCTCGTGAAGCTCCGGGCATCCCCGCTGATGACAGGCATGCCGGAGATCGAGCTGCGCCGCGGCGCCGGCGCCTACATCTGCGGCGAAGAATCGGCCATGATCGAGTCCATCGAAGGCAAACGCGGCATGCCGCGCCTGCGCCCGCCCTACGTGGCGCAGGTCGGCCTGTTCGGTCGCCCGACGCTGGAACACAATTTCGAAACGCTCTACTGGGTGCGCGACATCCTGGAAAAGGGCGGCGAATGGTTTGCCTCGCACGGCCGCAACGGCCGCAAGGGACTGCGCTCCTTCTCGGTCTCAGGCCGGGTCAAGGAACCGGGCGTGAAGCTGGCGCCCGCCGGTATCACCATCCGCGAGTTGATCGACGAATTCTGCGGCGGCATGCTCGAGGGCCAGACCTTCTACGCCTACCTGCCCGGCGGCGCCTCGGGCGGCATTCTTCCCGCGACGATGGGCGACATTCCGCTGGACTTCGACACCCTGCAGCCCTACGGCTGCTTCATCGGATCGGCCGCCGTGATGGTGCTGTCCGACAAGGACACGGCCACCGACGCGGCACGCAACATGATGCGTTTCTTCCACCACGAGTCCTGCGGCCAGTGCACGCCCTGCCGGGTCGGCACCGCGAAAGCGGCGCATCTCAT
>CAZIYA010000511.1:0-2261 GCA_964543355.1 uncultured Polaromonas sp. | reverse complement strand
AGGGGGGCAGGGCGCTACACGCAGTGAGCAACCGTGGGGGCCCTAACTACGTTTTAAAAACTGGGGAATTTGCGGGCCGTCGGCCGTACGCGTCGGTCGCGCCAGGGTCGGCGTGACAGGTGCCCGGGCGACAGGGGTCGAGCGGCTGGTGCTCAGGGTGGACATGCGCCCGCCTTGCACCATGGACTCCTGGGCCGGCATCAGGCTGTTCGGCAGGGAGCCCAGCCGCTTGGACACCACGGCATTGGGCGCGGTCATTGGCGAGGTTGCATTTCTGGGGGCCAGGGTGCGCGCAGGCGGGCGCACGGTGGTGGTGCCGTCATTGGCCGCCTGCGGCGGGTAAAGCTGGGGCCTGAGCCATTGCAGGATGGGCGCCCATTGCGTCAGGTCGGCGGCTGCCAGCTGGGGCTGCAGGTCAAAAATGGTCAGGCCGCGTTCCAGGCTGCGTACATACAGCTGCGTTTCGCGCAAGGCACCCAGGAAAGGCACGCCCAGCGACTCCGACCACTCCTCGAGTGTCTGCGCGGCATTGGTCCGCCCGTCAATGCGCATGCCCACGACGGCCAGCCGGCAGCGGCCGCTGGCCACGCGCGGCATGGCCATCAGTTCGGCATGGCAGGCAGCGGCCGATTCGCGGTCGAACATGGAGTTGCACACCGGCATCACGATGGCGTCGGCAAACATGACGACGCGCGCCAGCTCGAAGCCGTGCATCCCGCCCGGCGTGTCGAGCACCACATGGGTGATGCCGGTGGGTACGCGCAGCATGTTTTTCTGGTCCACCGCCCAGGGGGCGATGGCCGGCAGGGAAGCCTCGCGCCGCTTCAGCCAGGCGCGCGCCGATTGCTGGCGGTCCACGTCGCCCAGCATGACCGAGCTGCCGTTACGCGCGCACCAAGCCGCGATATGGGCGGCCAGCGTGCTTTTTCCACTGCCCCCCTTGCGGTTGACGACTGCGATGACCGGCATGTTGGCTCCAATGGGGACGAATGGGAATGGAACAGTTTGATACAAACAGGTTTGAAAGTCCAGTACGCCTAATGTGTACGTGCGCCGGCAGCTAGTGTTTCTGTAGCAAAAAGGCCTATTCGGAGGCCGCGGCTTCATCGCGGACCCGAGCCCCGCGCCAGAACCCCAGCAGCGCGAGCGCCGCCACGCTGAAGACCGCGCCCGCGACAAAAGTCACCGGGGCACCCAGCTGGTCCCACAACACCCCGGCCACCGTGCTGGCCAGCAGCATGGCCAAGCCGCTCATCAGGTTGAAAAAACCGAAGGCGGTACCGCGCAGATCGGCCGGTGCGGCGTCGGCCACCATGGTGGCCAGCAGGCCCTGGGTCATCGCCATGTGCAGGCCCCACAGCGCAGTGCCGGCCCAGACAAAGGTCCAGTGGTTGCCCGACGCCAGCACCACATCGGCGGCGATCAGCACCACCAGTCCTCCGGCCAGCAACGTGGTGTGGCTCATCCGGTCCGACAGTTTGCCGAAGGGGTAGGCGCCCAGGGCGTAAACGATGTTCATGCCGATCAGCACCAGCGGCGTCCAGGCGATGGGCAGGCCGCCCTGCAGTGCGCGCAGCACCAGAAAGGCTTCGCTGAAACGCGCGAGGGTGAAGACGGCGCCAATCACGACCACGCGCCAGTACGGGGCCCCCAGCCGCCGCAACTCGTTCCGGCTGATCGGGTTGCGGCGTGGCGCCGCGGCCTTGTCCGGTGCCGGCGCGGCTTCCTGCACGCCGAACAGCAGCAAGGCCACCGCCATGAAACCCGGAACCATGGCGACCCAGAAAATCGCCCGGAAGTCGTTGGCCCAGAGCAGCATCAGGCCCATGGCGAGCAGCGGTCCGACAAAGGCGCCCACGGTGTCGAGCGACTGGCGCAGCCCGAAGGCCGCACCGCGCATGCCGGGCGGGGCCAGATCGGCCACCAGCGCATCACGCGGCGCGCCGCGTATGCCTTTTCCCGTACGGTCGATCAGGCGGGCGGCCAGCACCATGCCGGTGGTGGTGGCCAGCGCAAACAGGGGTTTGGAGGCTGCCCCCAGCCCGTAGCCCAGCACCGCCAGCGGCTTGCGCCGGCCCCAGTAATCGCTGAGCACGCCCGAGAAGACCTTGACGATCAGGGCCGTGGCTTCGGCAACCCCTTCAATCAGGCCGACGGCCCACATGCTGGTGCCCAGCACCGTCACCATGAAGACGGGCAGCAGGCTGTGGATCATCTCGGAGGAGATGTCCATCAGCAGGCTGACAAAACCCAGTGCCCAG
>CAZIYA010000510.1:0-2263 GCA_964543355.1 uncultured Polaromonas sp. | reverse complement strand
GAGCGCGCGCGCAAGCTGCTGCAAAAGGTAGGCCTTGGCGGGTATGAAGACAAATTCCCCTGGCAACTGTCGGGCGGCATGCAGCAACGTGTGAGCATTTGCCGCGCGCTGATCCATGAACCCAAGATGCTGTTGCTCGACGAGCCTTTCGGCGCGCTCGATGCGTTCACACGCGAGGAACTGTGGTGCATCCTGCGCGACCTCTGGACCGAGCAGCGCTTCAACGTCATCCTGGTCACGCACGACCTGCGCGAGTCGGTCTTTCTGGCCGACACGGTGTATGTGATGAGCAAAAGCCCGGGGCGTTTTGTGGTCAAGCGCGAGATCGACCTGCCGCGTCCGCGCGACCTGGAAGTCACCTACACCCAGGCCTTCGGCGACATCGTGCACGAGCTGCGCAGCCACATCGGCGCCATCCGCACGCCCGTCATCAACCCGACGCCCGCCGCTGGAGGCAAATAGCATGAGCAAGAAACAGATTGAACGCTGGTCCCCGGTGGTGCTGCTGCTGGCCATCCTGGCGCTCTGGCAGTTCGTCGTCGCGGTGTTCGGCATTGCGGAATACATTTTCCCGGCCCCGCTGGCCATTGCAGAGGCCATGGCTGAATTCGCCGGGCCCATCGCCCAGGCGGCCTGGAAAACCTTCTGGGTCACCATGGTCGGCTTCGGCCTGTCCATCGTAGTCGGTGTGATGCTCGGCTTTCTCGTCGGTTCCTCGCGCCTGGCCTACGCCGCGGTTTACCCGCTGCTGGTCGCCTTCAACGCCGTACCGAAAGCGGCGATTGTGCCCATCCTGATCGTCTGGTTCGGCATCGGTGTCGGCCCCGGCATCCTGACCGCCTTCCTGATTTCGTTCTTCCCGATCACCGTCAACATGGCCACCGGCCTGGCCACCCTGGAACCAGAGCTGGAAGACGTGCTGCGCGTACTCGGCGCCAAACGCTGGGACGTGCTGGTCAAGGTCGGTCTGCCGCGCTCCATGCCCTACTTCTACGGCTCACTGAAGATCGCCATCACTCTGGCTTTTGTGGGCACCGTGCTGGCCGAAATGACGGCGGGCGACTCCGGCATCGGCTACCTGATGCTCAGCGCCGGCTCGCAGCAGCGCATGGCGCTGGCGTTTGCAGGGCTGGTGGTGATTGGCGCCATGGCGATGATCATGTACGAACTGTTCAGCTACATCGAGAAGCACACGACCGCGTGGGCGCATCGTGGTTCGCAGGGCGGCTAGAGCCCTGCAGAGGGGGAACGGCCGACTTCTTGCAAGAAATCAGCCTCTGGCCCTTATTCCGTGGGCGTGAGCAGCTACCAAATAAATAGCAAATAACATCCTCCTCCGTCTGTCATCCCGGACTTGTATGGATACCTCCCGGATCGCAGGAAGAATTTGTGTGGTGCTGCGAAGCAATCGCACTGAATCACCCGGCTTGCTTTCGGCTTGTAGCCCACCAAATCGATCCAGACACCCCTTTGCGGTCTGTGATCGGCGTGTGGGGCGGCCTCAGGCAAGGACATTGTCTGACAGTGTCACGGCCTGCCAGACGGCACCCGGTGCAGGTGCCGGGGTTACAACGGAGTGGTAGCGAGGGTCGCGCTCGTCCCCTCGTCAGTTAACTTCCAAGGAGAGACTCATGTCCCCATCCACCACCACTCCCCTCACTACTACCCGGCCGCCTGACGCCGAGCCGGCAGACAAAGACCTGGCCGAGCAAGCTCGGCCGGGCCACGGCGTTCCGTCCCAGGATCCTGAGCCTGCAGCACAGACTCCCCTGACGGCTGCAGAATCCAATCGCGAATCCAAGTCGGTATTGATGGGCGGTGGCCTGATGGCCGGTGCGGCTACCGGCGCAGCCGTTGGCGCCGTATTGGCTGGCCCGGTCGGTGTGCTGGTTGGCAGCACCGTGGGTGTGGTCGCTGGCGCATTGGGTGGGGCCGCCGCCGGCTCCTTGGCGGCGCCGGAGGATTCGGCCAGCGCCACCCCGGGGCCAGCAAAAAAGTAAGCCCCGCACGCCAGCGAGATGCGGCGCGAAAACTTGTCCTAGAGAAAGCGCTCAAGCAGTCGCCGTGACGCCCGGTCCAGCGCACCCATGTCCTTCACACTGAAATGCACGCCATGCCCGGCAGCAATCAGCAGTGACTCGCGGCTCAGGCGCCGGATGTCTTCCTCGCCCTTGAGTACAAACGAGGTGTCGCCGCGGTCGGTCTCCACCGTCCAGGTGCTGGGTGTACCAAAGCTCGACACGCTGATGAGCCGCGTGATCTC
>CAZIYA010000509.1:0-2272 GCA_964543355.1 uncultured Polaromonas sp. | reverse complement strand
GCGCGCGCTTTTGCAGCTTGAGCAGGATGTCCAGCATGGCGTAGCTGTCCTTGCCGCCCGAGACGCAGACCATGACCTTGTCGCCTTCCTCGATCATGTTGAAGTCGACAATCGCGCGGCCGACCTCGCGGCACAGGCGCTTTTCGAGCTTGTGTTCCTCGCGCTCGATTTTCAGGCCGGCCGTTTTCGCGGCGGCTGCGCTGCCCTCTTCGGCGGCGTCGTTCATCACATCGTTCAATACGGCACTCATATCGTTTCCATCCATCTGGTTCACCACTGCCCGGTCTCGACGCGAATGGCGACTTCGCAGTCTTCAAAAATTTCCAGTTTCGCAATTTTCACACGCACGCCCAGAACGCCGGGCAGTTGCATCAGCCGGTGGGCCAGCTTGCCGATCAGGCTTTCCAGCAGGTTCACATGTTCGGCCCGGCACTCGTTGATGATGATCTGCCGCACCTTGCGGTAGTCCAGCACATGGTGGATATCGTCGTCGCTGGGCAGCAGGGGTTGCGTGCCCAGGTTGAGTTCGGCGTCCACCTGGATGGGTTGCGGCGCGGTCTTCTCCTGGTCAAGAATGCCCAGGTTCGCGTCAAAGCGCAAACCTGTGAGCGTCAGTATCTGGTTGCCCCGTGTATTGAACATGATGGGTATCGGCCTGCTGTGGGTGTGTAGGAATGCGCGCTCACATCAGTGAGAAATCGCGCTCGAATTTCATCAGGTGCTGGCCGCCATCGACCAGCAGCGTGGTGCCGGTCAGGGAGGCGTTTTCCAGCGCGAATTTCACGGTGGCCGCGACATCGGCCGGGCTGGAAGAGCGGCCCAGCGGCGAGAGCTTGTGCAGGGCCTGGAATTTTTCCTCGCTCAGCAGGTGGCTGGTCAGCGTCAGGCCCGGTGCCACGCCCACCACCCGCAGCTGCGGTGCCAGGGCGATGGCCAGCATGGTGGTGGCCGCTTCCAGCGCTGCCTTGGACAGCGTGTAGCTGAAAAAATCGGGGTTCTGGTTCCAGAGTTTCTGGTCCAGCAGGTTGACGACGACGCCCGGTGCCTGGCGCGCGGCGACGTGCGCATGCAGCGCCTGCGCCAGCAGGATGGCGGCGCCGGTGTTGCTGCGCATGTGTTTCTCCAGCGCCGTAAAACCGAAACTCGCGGCGCTGTCATGTTCGAAAACCGATGCGTTGTTGACCACCGCATCGACCTGGCCGAAGCGGCTGGCCACCTGCGGCAACAAACTGCGGACTGCCGCTTCATCGTCAAGATTGAGGCAAAAAGAGGCTGCATCACCCGCCAGTTGTGCGCAGTCAGCTACTGTTTTAATAGCGTCCTTCTCCGAGCTCCGGTAGTGCACGGCGACCCGCCAGCCGCCAGCCGCCAGCGCAAGCGCGATCTCGCGGCCCAGCCGCCTGGCGGCGCCGGTAACGAGAACAACAGGAGCGGGGAGCGCTGGTTTCATGGGGTGGGGTACCTGGGGGCCGGAGGCAGGGCAATCGCCGACAATCCGGGGGTGAGCACCTCCCGCATGACGACACCCCCTAGTTTAACGAGCACCCTGGCCGGCGCCATTCGGGGGGCTATTGACGGCGCCGGCGGCTGGATTGGTTTTGACCGCTTCATGGCCCTGGCCCTGTACACCCCCGGCCTGGGCTATTACGCCAGTGATTCGCGCAAATTCGGCCTGATGCCCGGCTCGGGCAGCGATTTTGTCACCGCCCCCGAGCTGTCGCCGCGTTTTGGTCAGGCGCTGGCCCGGCAGGTGGCACAGGCGCTGCAGGCCACGGGCACCACCGAGGTCTGGGAGTTCGGGGCCGGTTCGGGCGCCTTGGCGGAGCAACTGCTGCAGGCCCTGGGGTCGCAGATCAGGCGTTACACCATTGTGGATCTGTCGGGCAGCCTGCAGGCGCGCCAGCGCGAGCGCCTGGCCGCCTGGGGCGGCACCGTGCACTGGGTCAGCGAGCTGCCGGCGCAGATGCAGGGCGTGGTGGTCGGCAACGAGGTGCTCGATGCCATGCCCGTCCAGCTGCTGGCCCGCTGCGGCGGCGCCTGGTATGAGCGCGGCGTGGCCGTTCAAGACGGCACTTTTGTTCATGCCGACCAGCCGACCGCCTTGCGGCCGCCGCTGGAGGTGCCGGGCAGCCACGATTACCTGACCGAAATCCACCCGCAAGCCGAGGGCTTCGTGCGCACGCTGGCAGACCGGCTGCAGGCCGGTGCGGTGTTCCTGCTCGACTACGGTTTTCCCGAGCACGAGTATTACCACCCGCAGCGCAGCATGGGC
>CAZIYA010000508.1:0-2276 GCA_964543355.1 uncultured Polaromonas sp. | reverse complement strand
ATTTCATCCAGACCGATGCGGCCATCAATCCCGGCAACTCGGGCGGCGCGCTGGTCGATACGCAAGGACGGCTGCTGGGCATCAACACCGCGATTTACTCCCGATCCGGCGGCTCCATGGGCATAGGCTTTGCCATTCCGGTGTCCACCGGCAAGCAGGTGCTGGAAAGCATTGTGAAAGACGGGCAGGTGACGCGCGGCTGGATAGGTGTGGAGCCGCAGGATTTGAGCCCGGAACTGGTGGAGGCCTTCGGCATCCGGCCAGACGCTGTCAAAGCCGGTGGCGTGATCATCACCGGTGTGCTGCAAAACGGCCCGGCGGCACAGGCCGGCATCTTGCCGGGCGACGTGATCACTGACGTGGGCGGCAAGCCGGTGCGAACCGTCACCGAATTGCTGAGCACCGTGGCCGCCCTCAAACCGGGAGCGCAGGCGCCTCTGGGCGTCCTGCGCAAGGACAAGAAAACTGAAATTACAGTGGTGCCGGGCACCCGGCAGCGCCCGAAAGTCAGGCCGTAGGCGTTTTGATTGCTATCTAAACAATAGCCTTCTGCGCCCGGCACGAAAGGGCTGCAGGCCTTTTCTCTTAGGGTTTGGCGGTTTCGGTGTCGCTGTCGGTTTCGGGCTTCCTGGTGTGTTTGACAAACACCTGGGCGGCCACAATCCCGACTTCATACAGGCCGCCAACCACCATCAGCAGCATGATCATCGAGCCCGCGTCGGGCGGCGTGACCAGCGCCGTGCCCACGGCGGCAATCACCCAGAAATAGCCGCGGTACTCGCGCAACTGGGCCACGCTGAGCACGCCCATGCGCACCAGCAGGATCACGGCAATCGGCACCTCAAAGGCCAGGCCGAACGCCAGGAACATGCCCAGCACGAAGTTCAGGTATTCCTCGATATCCGGCGCAGCGGTGATGGACTTGGGTGCAAAGCTCTGGATGAAGCTGAAGACCTGGCCGAACACAAAGTAATAACAAAAAGCCACGCCCACAAAAAACAGCAGCGTGCTGGACACCACCAGTGGCATCACCAGTTTTTTCTCGTGCGAGTACAGGCCAGGGGCGACAAAAGCCCAGACCTGGTACAGCACCACCGGCAGCGCAATCATGAAGGCCGCCATGAAAAGAATCTTGATCGGCACCACAAACGGCGAAATCACGTTGGTGGCAATCAGCGTGGCGCCCTTGGGCAGGGTCGCCACCAGCGGCGCGGCCAGCAGGTCATACAGGGCGCCGGGGCCGGGGTAAAGCGCCAGCAACGCGGCACAGACACCGATGGCGATCACCACCTTGATCATCCGGTCGCGCAGCTCCATCAGGTGCTGCACAAAAGGCTGCTCGGTACCCGCGAGTTCGTCGGGTTTGTCGGTGTTGGGGTCGCTCATGAGGGGAGTTTGCGCTGATTGGATGGCGCCGGTGAATGCGCGAGAAGCTGAAGGTCAGGCATTGCGCCCGGATGAGGTGCCTGGGCGGGGTCGAAAACGTGCCACGCGCGCCGCACCGGAGAGCGCACGCGTACGCGTGCCCGAGCGGGCCTTGTACCACTGCGGCGTGGCGCCCTGCTTGAGGCGCCAGTTCTTTTTCGGGTGTTTGTATTCGGGAAAGCTGATCATGCCGGGCAGCTCGTCGGTGGAGGCGGAGCCGGTGGTTTCAGCCCAGGACTTCTCGAAGTCGCTGGCATTGGTCTGGATGGAGTTCTCGACGTCGCGGGCGGCGCCTTCCATCGTTTCCTTCATCTTCTTGAGCTCGTCGAGCTCCATCGAGCGATTGACTTCCTGCTTGACGTCAGCGACATAACGCTGCGCCTTGCCCAGCAGGGTGCCCACCGTCCGCGCCAGGCGCGGCAGTTTTTCCGGACCGATCACGATCAGGGCCACAGCGCCTATCAGGGCGATTTTCGAAATGCCGAGATCAATCATGCGGGATCAGCAGGCAGGAACGGGCGAGCGTGGCGAGACTGCATTGCAAGCAAGGGCCGCGGGTCCGGCTCTGCCGGTCTGCAGGCGCAGCGGCCCCCTTGGGGGGCAGCGCAGCACACGCAGTGGCAAGCGTGGGGGCCATTCAGGACTTCTGCTTGGCTTCCACGTCGATCGTGGTCTTGTCGGCGGTTTGCGCGTGCGTGACCTGGCCGGTTTCAGCAGCTTTTTCGTCGGCGGTCTGGCCACCCTCCTTCATGCCGTCCTTGAACCCCTTGACGGCACCGCCGAGGTCGCTACCCATGTTCTTGAGTTTTTTGGTGCCGAACACCATCACAACGATCAACAGCACGATCAGC
>CAZIYA010000507.1:0-2278 GCA_964543355.1 uncultured Polaromonas sp. | reverse complement strand
CCTTTGTGTTCGCTGGCGGGGTTCATGCAGGACCACAAGGACCCGGTGCTGTCTGTGCCCGGCGGTGGCATTGTGGCGGGCATCGGGTTCATCGAGGGCGCACGCTGCATGGTCGTGGTCAGCGACTCGGGCATCGAGGCCGGCGCGATCCAGGCCATGGGGCTGGAGAAAATCCTGCGCGTGCAGGAGATCGCGCTGCAGAACAAGCTGCCGTTCATCCACCTGGTGGAGAGTGCCGGCGCCAACCTGATGCGTTACCGCGTCGAGGGTTTCGTCCACGGCGGCTCGCTGTTCCGCAACCTCGCGCGCCTGTCGGCGGCCGGCATTCCGGTCATCACCGTGCAGCACGGCTCCGGCACGGCAGGCGGCGCCTACATGCCGGGCCTGAGCGATGTGGTCATCATGGTGCGCAATCGTTCGCGCGCCTTTCTGGCTGGCCCGCCGCTGCTGATGGCGGCCACCGGCGAGGTGGCCACCGAAGAGGAGCTGGGCGGCGCCGAGATGCACACCAGTGTGTCGGGCCTGGGCGAGCAGTTGGCCGAAGACGATCGCCATGCGCTGGGCCTCGCCAGGCAGCAGGTGGCCCGGACTTCATGGTCAAATTGGGCTTCTCCCCATATGGCGCGGGCGCAAGCAGCTATTAATTCAGGAGCAAACGAGCCGTTGTATCCGGCCGACGATCTGCTCGGGCTGATGGCTGATGACCTGCGCCAGCCGGTGGACATGCAAGAGGTGATTGCGCGTCTGGTTGATGGTTCGGACTTTCTGCCCTTCAAGGCCCTCTATGGCGCAGCCACGCTGTGCGTGCAGGCGGCGATTGGCGGCCATGCGGTGGGCATCATCAGCAACAACGGCCCCATTGACGTGGCGGGCGCGAACAAGGCCACGCATTTCATCCAGATGATGTGCCAGCTGGGCCATCCCATCGTCTACCTGCAGAACACCACCGGCTACATGGTTGGCAAGGACAGCGAGCAGGGCGGCATGATCAAGCACGGCTCCAAGATGATTCAGGCGGTGACCAACGCCACCGTGCCGCAGGTCACCATCCAGTGCGGCGCTTCGTTCGGCGCCGGCAACTACGGCATGTGCGGCCGCGCCTATGCACCGCGCTTTCTGTTCAGCTGGCCGAGTGCCAAAACCGCGGTGATGGGTGGCGAGCAGGCAGCGCGCACCATGCAGATCGTCACCGAGGCCGCGATGGCTCGCAAGGGAATCCCCATTGACGCCGCGCAGTCGCAGGCGCAGTTCGACAAGATCGTGGCGGTGTTCGAAGCGCAGGCTGATGCCTTCTACACCTCGGGCCTGCTGCTCGACGACGGTGTGATCGATCCGCGCGATACGCGGGCGGTGCTGGTGCAGTGCCTGGCCATGTGCGCCGAGGCTGAAGCCCGCCAACTTCGGCCCATGCAGTTTGGAGTCGCGCGAATGTAAACCAGCATCCGTTCGCCCTGAGCTTGTCGAAGGGATTGTGGCAAGCACGGGACAGGGCTTCGACAGGCTCAGCCCGAACGGAAAAATATCAGGAGACAAAAATGCAATACACCCACGAACACCTGGAAATCCAGAAGACCCTGAAGCGTTTTATTGATGCCGAAATCAACCCGCATGTCGACGAGTGGGAAGCGGCCGAAATTTTTCCGGCTCATGAGGTTTTCAAAAAACTCGGCAATTTGGGCCTGCTGGGCCTGACCAAGCCAGAAGAATACGGCGGCGCAGGGCTGGACTATTCCTACGGCGTGGCCATGGCCGAAGCCCTGGGCCACATCGACTGCGGCGGCGTTCCCATGGCCATCGGCGTGCAGACTGACATGTGCACGCCCGCACTGGCGCGTTTCGGCAGCGATGAGCTCAAGCGCGAGTTCCTCGCCCCGGCCATCGCCGGCGATACCGTGGGCTGCATTGGTGTGAGCGAGCCGGGCGCCGGCAGCGACGTGGCGTCCATCAAGAGCCACGCGCGCAAGGACGGCGACGACTACGTGATCAGCGGCCAGAAGATGTGGATCACCAACAGCCTGCAGGCCGACTGGATGTGTATGCTGGTCAACATCGGCGACGGGCCGCAGCACAAGAACAAAAGCCTGGTCATGGTGCCCATGCGCGACAAGGGCAAGCTGCGCCCCGGCATCGAAGTCGGCAAGAAAATAAAAAAAATCGGCATGAATGCCAGCGACACCGGTCTGATTTATTTCGACGAGGTGCGGGTGCCGCAGCGCTACCTGATTGGCAGCGAAGGCTCGGGTTTCATGTACCAGATGATGCCGTTCCAGGAGGAGCA
>CAZIYA010000506.1:0-2280 GCA_964543355.1 uncultured Polaromonas sp. | reverse complement strand
GCTTGAGCAGGTCGTTGGCCACGCGCTGGGCCTTGAAGCCGACGTCCACCATCGCGCCGCGCATGAACTTGATGGTCTGCGGACTGGTCGCATTGAGGAAAAACATGGCGGCGGCGTTGCCGGGCCGGAAGGACTTCTGCCCCATCTTGCGCAGCAGGTTGCGCATGTTCATGGACACATCGCCGAAGTCGATGTCCACCGGGCAGGGACTCAGGCATTTGTGGCAGACCGTGCAGTGATCAGCCACGTCCTCGAATTCTTCCCAGTGCTTGATGCTGATGCCGCGGCGGGTCTGCTCTTCGTACAGAAAGGCTTCCACCAGCAGCGAGGTCGCCAGGATCTTGTTGCGCGGGCTGTACAGCAGGTTGGCGCGCGGCACATGGGTGGCGCACACCGGCTTGCACTTGCCGCAACGCAGGCAGTCCTTGACGCTGTCGGCAATCGCGCCGATGTCGGACTGCTGCATGATCAGCGACTCATGGCCCATCAGGCCGAAGCTGGGCGTGTAGGCGTTGGTCAAATCAGCAAACAAGGCCTCGTTTGCGTCATTTTTATAAGCCTTTTTGGCCTCCAGCCCAGTACTTTCGGGCGCAAGCAGCTCCTGATTTCGTAGCAATTTTCCCTTGTTGAAGCGCCCTTCGGGGTCCACCCTGCCCTTGTAGTCGGCAAATGGCTGCAACTCCGCGTCGGTCAAAAACTCCAGTTTGGTGATACCGATGCCGTGTTCGCCGGAGATCACACCGTCCAGCGAACGCGCCAGCACCATGATGCGGGCGACCGCTTCATGCGCGGTTTGCAGCATCTCGTAGTCGTCGCTGTTGACCGGCAGGTTGGTGTGCACATTGCCGTCGCCGGCATGCATGTGCAGCGCGGCCCAGACCCGGCCTTTGAGCACCTGTTTGTGGATGGCGCTGCACTGCTCGAGAATCGGGGCAAAAGCAGCACCCGAAAAAATAGCCTGCAACGGAGCGCGAAGCTGGGTTTTCCAGCTGGCGCGCAACGAGTGGTCCTGCAGCTGCGGGAACAGCGTATCGATGTCGCGCAGCCATCCCGACCACAGCGCGCGGACATCGGCGATCAGCGCCAGCGCCTGGCTGACGCGGTCTTCCAGCAACTCGGCCGAAGGGATTTCCCCGGCGTCATCCGACTTGCCCAGGGGCAAATGGCCCTTGAGGAAAAAAGCTTCCAGCGTGTCGCACAGCCTGACCTTGTTGGCCAGGCTCAGCTCGATGTTGATGCGCTCGATGCCGTCGGTGTACTCGGCCATGCGCGGCAGCGGAATCACCACGTCCTCATTGATCTTGAAAGCGTTGGTGTGGCGCGAAATGGCTGCAGTGCGCTTGCGGTCCAGCCAGAATTTCTTGCGTGCGTCCGGACTGATGGCGATGAAGCCTTCGCCGCGGCGCGAATTGGCGATGCGCACGACTTCCGAGGTGGCGCGCGCCACCACGTCGGCATCGTCACCGGCGATATCGCCAAACAGCACCATTTTCGGCAGGCCGCCGTGGGTCTTGGACTTGGTGGCGTAACCGACCGCCTTCAGGTAGCGGTCGTCCAGGTGTTCCAGGCCCGCCAGGATGGCGCCGCCGCGCTTGTGCTCGGCGAACATGAAGTCCTTGATCTCGACGATGCTGGGAACCGCGTCCTTGGCATTGCCGAAAAACTCCAGGCAGACGGTACGGGTGTGCGCCGGCATGCGATGCACAATCCAGCGCGCGCTGGTGATCAGGCCATCGCAGCCTTCCTTCTGGATGCCGGGCAAGCCGCTGAGGAACTTGTCGGTCACGTCCTTGCCCAGACCTTCCTTGCGGAAAGTCTTGCCGGGGATGTCGAGACGCTCGGTACGCACCGGCGTTTTGCCGTCGGCCTCGAAATATTTCAGCTCGAAGCTGGCCATCTCGGCGTCGTGGATCTTGCCCAGGTTGTGGTTCAGGCGGGTGACCTCCAGCCACTGCGCCTCGGGCGTGACCATGCGCCAGGAGGCCAGGTTGTCCAGCGCCGTGCCCCAGAGCACGGCCTTCTTGCCACCGGCATTCATGGCGATGTTGCCGCCTATGCAGGAAGCTTCGGCCGAGGTCGGATCAACCGCAAAGACATAACCGCCGCGTTCGGCCGCATCGGCCACGCGCTGCGTGACGACGCCGGCCTCGGTCCAGACGGTGGCCACGGGCTGGTCCAGCCCGGGCAGCGCGACCTGCTCGACCTCGGTCATGGCTTCGAGTTTTTCGGTGTTGATGACAGCCGACTTCCAGCTCAGCGGAATCGCGCCGCCGGTATAAC
>CAZIYA010000505.1:0-2293 GCA_964543355.1 uncultured Polaromonas sp. | reverse complement strand
ATCTGGTCGCCGCAGGTCATGACCGGGTTCAGCGCCGTCATCGGCTCCTGAAACACCATGCCCATGGCCTGGCCACGCAAGGCACGCAGGCGCTGGTCGGAGGCCATCAACAGCGACTCGCCCTGCAGCATAACGCTGCCCGGGCCGGGCTTGAGTTCGCGGGCCAGCAGCCCCATGACCGCGGTGGCCATGACCGATTTGCCGGAGCCGGATTCACCCACCACACACAGCGTCTTGCCGGGATGGATGCTCAGACTGATGTTTTCCACCGCGTAGGGCCGGTCGCTGCCGGGCGGCAAGGCCACATGCAGCTTGTCAATGACCAGGACAGGCGGCAGCTTGTCGGTCATGGGGTACGTTTCGAAAATTTCGGATCCAGCACATCGCGCAAGCCGTCGCCGAGCAGGTTGATCGCCAGCACCGTGGGCACCAGAAACAACGCGGGAAACAGAACATTGCCCGGGTACTGGGTGAATTGCACCCTGCCCTCGGCCATGATGTTGCCCCAGGTCGGGATGTCGGCCGGCAGGCCCAGGCCCAGAAAACTCAGGATGGCTTCCGTGAGCACAGCGGACGCGGCCACAAAAGTGCCCTGCACGATCAGCGGCGCCATCGCATTGGGCAGGATGTGGCGCCAGAGAATCACCGGCGTTGGTGTGGCCAGCGCCCGCGCCGCTTCGACAAAAGGCTCCTCGCGCAGGGTCAGCACCATGGCCCGCACCAGACGTGTGACCCGCGGAATTTCGGGAATGGCGATCGCCACCACCACGGTCCACAGCTGCGCGCCCAGCGCCGCCACCAGTGCAATCGCCAGCAGGATGGCGGGAATGGCCATCAGCCCGTCCATGAAGCGCATCAGCACGGCATCCACGATGCGGAAGTAACCGGCCAGCATGCCCAGCAGTGCGCCTACACCAATCGCCACGGCGGCGGTGAATGCCGCCACCAGCAGCGAGGTGCGCGTTCCGTACAGTACCCGGCTGAAAATGTCGCGCCCGAAATTGTCGGCGCCCATCCAGAAGGTGTGCATCACCACCGTGCCGTCGAGCTGCGCAAACTCGCCGCGCACGCCGGCTGCGGTGTTGATATGGGCCGAGTCCATGGCCGCCGGGTCCACCGTGCCGAGCACCGGCGCCAGTGCAGCCAACAGCAAAAGCACACCCAGCACCAGAACACCGAACCGGAAGGCGCTGTTGCGCCAGAGCCGCTGCGAAAGAAGTTGCCAGACCTGCATCAGTAACGAATCCTCGGGTCCAGAAACAGGTAGCTGACATCCACCAGCAGGTTGACGCCCACATAAAGCAGGCTGAAAAACAGCACGAGGCCCTGAATCACGGGGAAGTCGCGGTTCAGGACCGCGTCCACCGTCAGCGAGCCCAGGCCGGGAATGGCGTAGACGGTTTCCGTGACCACCACCCCGCCGATCAGCAGCGCGACGCCGATACCAATCACGGTGACGATGGGCACCGCCGCATTCGCCAGTGCATGGCGCATCAGCACCGCCGATTCAGCCAAGCCCTTGGCGCGCGCCGTGCGGATGTAGTCCTCGGTCAGCGCCTCGGACACACTGGCGCGCGTGACACGGGCAATCAGGGCCACATAAATCATGGCCAGTGTGAGCCAGGGCAACACCAGCTGGCGCGCCCAGGGCCAGAGGCCCTGGCTGTCCGCGCTGAACAGGCGCCGGTAACCCTGCACCGGGAACCATTCGAGCTGGACTGCGAACACGTAGATCAGCAGGTAGGCGGTCACAAACACCGGGATTGAAAAGCCGGCCACCGAAAAACCCGACAGCACCCGGTCCAGCCAGCCGCCCATGCGCCAGGCGGCCAGGGTGCCCAGAGGCACCGCCACCAGCACCGCGAGCACCAGCGTGCCGACCGCCAGGCTGAGCGTCGGCTCCAGGCGCTGGGCGATCAGTTCGGTCACCGGTTTGTTCAGGTAAAAGGAATAACCCAGGTCGCCCTGCAGCACGTTGGTGAACCAGATCCAGAACTGGGCCAGCAGGGGTTTGCTCAGGCCCAGTGTTTCCCGGATCTTCTCGATGTCTTCGTTGGTCGAGTTGTTGCCGGCAATCACCGCCGCAGGGTCGCCAGGTGTCAGCCGCAGGATCAGGAAAACCACAACTGCCACAACCAGCAGGACAGGGATGGTCGCCAGCAGGCGCTGCAGCAGGAATCTCAACATGACAAGCGTTGGAGCACTCTCTTCACCAGCCGGGGCCGCGGAACCGGCTTAGCCGGGCCGCAGGCGCAGCGCCCCCTCGGGGGGCAGCGCAGTACGCGAAGCGACA
>CAZIYA010000504.1:0-2308 GCA_964543355.1 uncultured Polaromonas sp. | reverse complement strand
GGGCCGCCCCAAGACGCGAGAGCCCCCTCGGGGGGCAGCGCAGTACACGCAGTGACAAGCGTGGGGGCCAAGATACCTCAACCGAAGCTCGATGCCCTGCTGCCCCTCGTCGCACTCGGCACCGTCGCCGACGTCGTCAGGCTCGACGCCAACAACCGCCGCCTGGTGGCGCAGGGCCTCAAGCGCATCCGCAGCGGCGCCTTGCCGGCCGGCGTGGCGGCGCTGTTTAGCGCGGCAGGCCGTGTAGCGGCCATGGCGACCAGCTTTGATTTCGGTTTTGCCCTCGGCCCGCGCATCAACGCCGCCGGCCGGCTCAGCGACATGACCCTGGGCATCGAATGCCTGCTGACCGACGATGCAGGCCGCGCCGATGAACTCGCCAAAACACTGGACGGTATCAACCGCGAGCGGCGCGACATCGAGGCCGGCATGCGTGAACAGGCCCAGTACGCGGCCGACGCGATGATCGACGAGGACCAGGAACCTCCACCGGCGATTGCCATCTTCGATCCCGACTTCCACGAAGGCGTGGTCGGCATCGTGGCCTCGCGCATCAAGGACAAGCTGCACCGGCCGACCTTTGTGTTTGCCGCCAGCCAGGCGCCGGGCAAGGAGCACGAGCTCAAGGGTTCCGGCCGCTCGATTGCCGGCTTTCACCTGCGCGATGCGCTGGACCTGGTTGCCAAGCGCCACCCCGGCGTGCTGCTGCGTTTTGGCGGCCATGCGATGGCGGCAGGCTGCACGATTGCCGAAGAACACTTCGACATGTTCGAGCAGGCGCTGCAGCAGGTGGCGCACGAGTGGCTGGACGCCGCCACGCTGACGCGCCGCATCGACACCGACGGACCGCTGGCACCGGAATACCGGCGCGCCGACCTGGTGGACACACTGCACAAGGAGGTCTGGGGCCAGGGTTTTGCGGCGCCCACCTTCAGCGAGGAAGTTGAGGTCATCTCGCAGCGCCTGGTGGGTGAAAAACACCTGTCGCTCAAACTCAGGCACCAGGGCCAGCCGGTGGACGGCATCTGGTTCGGCCACACCGAGGCCTTGCCGGCCCGCGTGAAGCTGGCCTTCCGGCTGGACGCCGATGAGTGGCAGGGCATCAAGCGCGTGCGTTTTCTGGTGGAAGCTGCCGAGCTGTGACCGGCAAACCAACGGACTAGCACTTGTCTGACGGCCCCTGGTCAGGGCTGCCTACAGCCGCCGGCAGGCCACGCAGCCATGATCTGGACTCAGAAGGCGCCCACACCGGAACGCCATGCAGCCCGGAAAACCATGAACACCATCATTTACATCGTCGGCCTTGTAGTCATCATCGGCTTCATCCTGTCTTACTTCGGCTTCCGCTGAAATTCAAGCGTTTTATGCCTCCAGCCCAATAGGGGCGGGCGCAAGCAGCTATCAAACAAATAGCAACCAGGAAGTCAGGTCAGTATCGAATACTCGCCGCCGCGTTCTATGGCGCGCTGGTAGGCAGGCCTGGCGTGAATGCGGCGCAGAAAGTCCATCAGCCGCGGCCGGCTGTGGTTCAGCCCGCCGCGTGCGGTTGCGGCCTCCAGTGCAAAACTCAGCTGGATGTCCGCGCCGCTGAATGCCTCTCCCGCAAACCAGGTGCTTTTGCCCAGCTCGCCTTCCAGGTAGTCCAGGTGCTGCCGGATCTGCGGCTCAATCAGCGTGCTTTTGACTTTCCCGCAGATGGCCTTCGCAATCGGTTTGGCAAAAAATGGCATGGGCGAGGTTTCTATCTTGTCGAACACCAGCTTGAGCAGCAGCGGCGACATGGCCGAACCCTCGGCGTAATGCAGCCAGTAGTTGTAGCGCAGGCGTGCGGGTGTCCCCGCAGCCGGCGCCAGTTTCCCCGCACCATAACGCTCGACCAGATAGTCAATGATCGCGCCGGACTCTGCCAGCGTCAGCTCCCCGTCCGTGACCACCGGCGATTTGCCCAGCGGGTGCACCTTGCGCAGCGAAGGCGGCGCCAGCATGGTTTTGGGGTCGCGCTCATAACGTTCAATGTCGTAGCCCAGCCCCAGCTCTTCGAGCAGCCAGAGAATGCGTTGCGAGCGGGAGTGGTTGAGGTGGTGCACAGTGATCATGGCAAAAATCCGGTGAGTTCAGGATGAGCCGCCATGGTAGGCGATTGCGGGGCCGGAGCCCGGCGAGGGACCTGTCCCTGCCGCCGGCCCGGCCAAGCCCCGGCACACAACGGTTGCAGGGCAGAAAGCCTAAAATGAACCGGTGACCCCCAAAAACATCCTGAACGCCGACCTGCATTGCCACTCTGTCGTGTCGGACGGCACACTGACAC
>CAZIYA010000503.1:0-2314 GCA_964543355.1 uncultured Polaromonas sp. | reverse complement strand
CATCTTCTGCCAGACCTTGACGAGGTCGCGGTCGGCGCCCTGCATCAGGCCGTCGAGCATCTCGACCACGTCCAGCCGTGCGCCGAGCGTCGAATACACCGTGCCCATTTCCAGGCCGATGATGCCGCCGCCCAGGATCAGCATGCGCTTCGGAACTTCCTTGAGGTTCAGCGCGCCGGTTGAATCCACAACGCGCGGGTCTTCCGGCATGAAGGGCAGGCGCACCGCCTGCGAGCCGGCCGCGATGATGCAGTTCTTGAATGCAATCGTCTGCTTCTTGCCGGTTTTCTCCTGCGCGCCACCGGAGGTTTCTTCCACTTCCACATGGTTGGCGCCGACGAAGGCGCCGTAACCGCGAACCACCGTGACCTTGCGCATCTTCGCCATCGCGCTGAGGCCGCCCGTGAGCTTGCCCACGACTTTTTCCTTGTGCGTGCGCAGCTTGGCGATGTCGAGCACCGGCTCGCCGAAGCTCACGCCAAGGCTGTCGAAATGTTTGACCTCGTCCATCACCGCGGCCACGTGCAGCAGGGCCTTGGACGGGATGCAACCCACATTGAGGCAGACACCGCCCAGGGTGGCATAACGCTCGACCAGCACAACCTTGAGCCCGAGATCGGCCGCGCGGAAAGCCGCCGAATAGCCGCCGGGACCGGCGCCCAGCACCAGCAAGTCGCACTCGAGGTCGGCCTTGCCGCCAAAGCTGGCGGCGGCTGGTGCCGCTACCTTTTCAGGAGCTGCTAGCGCAGGCGCAACGGGGGCTGCAGCCTGTTTTGACTCTGAAACCGGAGCCGCCGCAGAAGATCCTGCTTCCAGCGTCAGCACCACCGTGCCCTGTTTGACCTTGTCGCCGAGTTTGACCTTCAGTTCCTTCACGACGCCGGCGTGGCTCGATGGAATTTCCATCGAGGCCTTGTCGCTTTCGACCGTCAGCAAACTCTGGTCGGCCTTGATCGTGTCGCCGGGTTTGACCAGCAGCTCGATCACGGAAACCTCGTCGAAATCCCCGATGTCGGGAATGGTGATGTCTATCAATGCCATGTCTCTTGTCTCCGCAAAATGGTCGGCTTACTTTTTCAGCTTGACCGTGAACAGTTCCACCGGTCCGCCGGAATTCTTGTCAAACTCGCAGCCCGCCTGCACCCCGGCCAGGGCCACTTCGCGCGCGGTTTTGGCCTTGTCCCAGGTGGCATGCATGGCGCCCAGCGCAAAGCTGCGTCCGGAGCCTATGCCCCAGAACTCCTTGAACTCGAACACCTCGCGATAGCTGTACAGCCCGTAGATGCCGCTGCTGTTGGCAATCAGCACACTGAACTGGCTGGACTCGTAGGGGTCGTTGTCGTCTTCCTTGGTCTGCAGGAAAAACACGTCCTTGAGCATCGGATGCAACTTGTGGAAGGTGTCGAACACCTCGTCCTTGCTGCCCAGCCTGAGCTGGTCCTTGGGCAAGGCGGCCATGGCCTTGCGCAGCACCGGAAAATGCGCAACCGTGCCGGCCATGCCCACGTAGCTGGCACCGGCCGGCGTGTCCACCTTGAAGATCTTGCTGTTGGCTTCGAAGCGGTTGGCCAGCCGTGTGTCGCCGAAGGTGATCAGGGCATCCGTGGCAATCACGGCCTGCCCGGCTTTCCTGACAGCGACCAGCGTCGTCACAACAGAACCCGGCGGAAGTCGCCCAGGATCTGGCCGAGGTAAGCGTTGAAACGCGCGGCGGCTGCTCCGTCAATCACGCGGTGGTCCCAACTCAAGGACAGGGGCAGCATCAGACGAGGCTGAAAAGCCTTGCCATCCCAGACGGGCTCCATGCTCGACTTGCACACGCCAAGAATGGCGACTTCCGGCGCGTTGATGATAGGTGTGAAATAACGCCCACCAATACCGCCCAGGGAAGAGATTGTGAAACAGGCACCCTGCATGTCCGCCGGACTCAACTTGCCGTCGCGCGCTTTCTTGGCAAGCTCGCCCATCTCCTGCGAAATCTGTAACACGCCCTTCTTGTCCGCATCCTTGATGACAGGTACGACCAGGCCGTTCGGTGTGTCGGCAGCAAACGCCACGTTGTAATATTGTTTGAGGACCAGTTGATCACCGTCGAGCGATGCATTGAACTCGGGGAATTTCTTCAGTGCTGCGACCGAGGCCTTGATCAGGAAGGCAAGCATGGTGATCTTGATGCCGGCCTTTTCGTTTTCCTTGTTCATCAGCACGCGGAAGGCTTCAAGTTCGGTGATATCGGCATCGTCATGGTTGCAGACGTGCGGGATCATGACCCAGTTGCGGTGCAGGTTGGCGCCGCTGATCTTCTTGATGCGGC
>CAZIYA010000502.1:0-2319 GCA_964543355.1 uncultured Polaromonas sp. | reverse complement strand
AGCCGGATGCAGGACACGGCCGGCGTGTTTGCCTAGAAATGTTGCCCCCACGCTTGTCGCTTCGCGTACTGCGCTGCCCCCCGAGGGGGCCGCTGCGCCTGCGGGCCGGCGAAGCCGGACCCGCGGCCCCTGCTTGAAAAGAAGAGAGAGCCCTACGGTCGTTGCGCTGCGGTGGCGGCCTGCCTCGCTTATCCCTTGTTCTGCAAAGCCAGCAGGCGTGAAATCGTTTGCGCAGCGGCCAGCAGGGCCGGCAGCATGCTGTCCTGCATCACCTTGGCGCTGGTGCGGTTGGCTTGCCCACTGATGTTCAGCGCTGCCACCGTGCGGCCGAGCCTGTCATGAATCGGCGCGGCCATGGACACCAGCCCTTCTTCCAATTCCTGATTCACCAGGCACCAGCCTTGCCGGCGTGTCTGTGCAATTTTCAGGCGCAGTGCTTCCAGGTCCGTCACCGTGTGGCGGGTCAAGGGCTCCGGCGTGGAAGCCCGCAGGCAGGCCAGCGCTTCTTCTTCCGGCAGGCCGGCCAGCAGGACCCGCCCCATGGATGTGCAATAAGCCGGCAGGCGCGAACCGATGCCCAGGGTAATGCTCATGATCTTGTGGGTGGACACGCGCAGCACGTACACGATGTCGGTGCCCTCCAGAACGGCGGCAGAACACGACTCCCCGACTTCCCCGGCCAGGGACTCCATCACCGGTTCGGCCAGGTTCCAGATCGGCATGGACGACAGGTAGGCAAAGCCCAGGTCCAGGATGCGCGGGGTCAGTGAAAAATATTTGCCGTCGCTGACGATATAGCCCAGCGTTTGCAGCGTCAGCAAAATCCGCCGTGCGCCGGCGCGGCTCAGGCCGCTGCGCTCCGCCACCTCGCTCAGTGTCTGCCGGGACGACTGCGCGCTGAAGGAGCGGATGACCTCCAGCCCGCGCGCGAAGGACTGGACATAGCTGTCGCCCGGTGCGGGACCGGGGCGGCCGTCGGGACGGGAGGACGATGCAGCAATTGCCATGGGTGCCAAAATCTCCTAAAATTCATTATACGAACATTTGTTCTACATAAGAACAAATTTCCAGAAGTGACACTCAGGCGGAGACAGTTTCATGATCAACAAGATTGCCCGGTCGGTAGCCGAGGCGCTGGCCGGCGTCCAGGACGGTTCCACCGTGCTGATTGGCGGCTTTGGCACGGCCGGCATTCCGAACGAACTGATTGATGGCCTGATGACGCAGGGTGCGAAAGACCTGACCGTCGTCAACAACAACGCCGGCAATGGCGACACGGGGCTGGCGGCGTTGCTCAAAGCCGGCAGGGTGCGCAAAATCATCTGCAGCTTTCCGCGCCAGGCCGACAGCCATGTGTTTGATGCGCTTTACCGTTCCGGCAAGCTGGAACTGGAACTCGTGCCGCAAGGCAACCTGGCCGAGCGCATACGCGCCGCCGGGGCCGGCATAGGCGCCTTTTTCTCGCCAACTGGTTATGGTACCGAGATGGCCAAGGGCAAGGAAACCCGTGAAATCAACGGCAAAGGCTATGTGCTGGAGATGCCGATTCACGGTGATGTGGCGCTGGTCAAGGCAGAGCGCGGCGACCGCTGGGGCAATCTCATGTACCGCAAGGCGGCGCGCAACTTCGGCCCCGTCATGGCCACCGCTGCAAAACTCACGGTCGCGACGGTGCATGAGATCGCGGAGCTCGGCGACATGGATCCAGAGCACATCGTGACGCCCGGCATCTATGTCCACCAAATTGTGAAGATCGACCGCGTGGCGACGCAGGCCGGCGGTTTCAAACTGGCGGCATAGTATGAAACAGCCCCCACGCTCACTTTGTTCGCTGCCCCCCGAGGGGGCGCAGGCCTCCTTTGGGAACGGCCCGGCAGGAGACCTGACATGACTTACCAGAAATGGACCAAAGACCAGCTCGCCGCCCGCGTGGCGCAAGATATTCACGACGGCGCGTATGTGAACCTGGGCATAGGCATGCCGACCCAGGTGGCCAACCATTTGCCCGAGGGCATCGAGGTCATCCTGCAAAGCGAAAACGGCATCCTCGGCATGGGCCCTGCGCCTGGCGAAGGCGACGAGGACTACGACCTGATCAACGCCGGCAAGCAGCCGGTGACCCTGCTCAAGGGTGGCGCGTTCTTCCATCATGCGGACAGTTTCGGCATGATGCGCGGCGGCCACCTGGACATCTGCGTGCTCGGTGCTTTCCAGGTCTCAAGCACGGGCGACCTCGCGAACTGGAGCACCGGCGAGCCCGGCGCCATTCCTGCCGTGGGCGGAGCGATGGACCTGGCCATCGGCGCCAAGCAGACCTGG
>CAZIYA010000501.1:0-2327 GCA_964543355.1 uncultured Polaromonas sp. | reverse complement strand
CGTGTGCGACAAGATCGTCCCGGGCCTGCTGATAGGCGCGCTGCATTTCGGCCACCTGCCCACGGTGTTTGTACCGGCCGGCCCCATGCCATCGGGTTTGCCGAACAAGGAAAAAGCCCGCGTGCGCGAGCAGGCCGCACAAGGCCTGGTCGGGCGCGCCGAGTTGCTTGATGCCGAACTCAAGTCGTACCACAGCCCGGGTACCTGCACCTTTTACGGCACGGCCAACAGCAACCAGATGCTGCTCGAGGCCATGGGCCTGCATGTGCCCGGCACCGCCTTTGTGAACCCTGGCGGTGACCTGCGCGACGAACTGACACGCGAAGCCGCCCGCACCGTGCTGGGCATCCTCAAGTCGTCAAAGCGTTTCGCGCCCATAGGCCGGGTGGTCGATGAACGTGCCATTGTCAACGCCATGGTGGCGCTGCTGGCCACCGGCGGCTCCACCAACCACCTGATTCACTGGGTGGCGGTGGCGCGTTCGGCCGGCATCGTGATCGACTGGGACGATTTTTCCGCGTTGTCTGCGGTGGTGCCCCTGCTCACGCATGTCTACCCCAACGGCAGTGCCGATGTGAACCAGTTCCAGGCGGCGGGCGGCACGGGTTTTGTGATCCGTGAGCTGCTCGACGGCGGCTTCATGCACGAGGACGTGCTGACGGTGCGTGCCGGCGGCATCCGCGAATACACGCGCGAGCCGGCCATGCTGGACGGCAAGCTGGCCTGGCACGAGATGGGTGCCTCGAAAGACGAGGCCGTCGTGCGACCGGCCAGCGCGCCCTTCAGCGCCACCGGCGGGCTCAAGCTGCTGCAGGGCAACCTGGGGCGCAGCGTGATCAAGGTCTCGGCGGTGCCGGATGATCGCCACGTCATTGAAGCGCCCGCGCGTGTGTTCGATTCGCAGGAAGCCCTGCATGCCGCTTTCCGCGCCGGTGAGCTGGACCGTGACGTGGTCTGTGTAGTGCGCTGGCAGGGGCCGCAGGCCAATGGCATGCCCGAGTTGCACAAACTCACGCCGCCGCTGGCGGTGCTGCAGGGCAAGGGTTTCAAGGTGGCGTTGGTGACCGACGGCCGCATGAGCGGTGCCTCGGGCAAGGTGCCGGCCGCCATTCACGTGTCGCCCGAAGCGGCGGCCGGTGGCCCGCTGGCGAAAGTGCGCGACGGCGATGTGGTGCGGCTCGATGCCCTCGCCGGTACGCTGGAAGTCAAGGTGGCTGCCGGTGACTGGTCAGCGCGGCCGGCTGCCGTCATGCCGCAGGCACTGTGCGATGCCAATGGGCTGGGTCTGGGACGTGAGCTGTTTGCCGGCATGCGCCGGCATGCATTGACTGCTGAAGAAGGAGCGCCATCGTGGATGTGAAGATCAATATCAAGCAGCCGCTGACGGCGCTGCAGGTGATGCAGGACGCCGCGGTCATTCCCGTGATTGTGCTGACCGATGTGGCGCACGCCGTGCCGCTGGCGCGTGCGCTGGTGGCTGGTGGCATCCGCATGCTCGAAGTGACGCTGCGCACGCCGCAGGCGCTGGCCTGCATCGAAGCCATCGCCCGCGATGTGCCCGAAGCCGTGGTCGGTGCCGGCACGGCGCGCAGTGCCGCTGATGTGCAGGCCTGCGCCATGGCCGGTGCACGCTTCATCGTCAGCCCCGGCTACACCCATGCGGTGGGCACTGCCTGCCGCGATGCGCATCTGCCCCTCTTGCCGGGCGTGGCCACCGGCAGCGAGATCATGGCAGCGCAGGAAGACGGCTTCACCGAGCTCAAGTTTTTTCCGGCATTGCAGGCCGGCGGGCTGGCCATGCTCAAGGCCTGGAACGGGCCGTTTGGTGACGTGAAGTTCTGCCCCACTGGTGGCATCACCGCGGCCAACGCGGCGGAATTCCTGAGTTTGCCCAATGTCGTCTGTGTCGGTGGCTCCTGGCTGGTGCCTGCTGATGCGCTGGCCAGCGGGGACTGGGGGCGGGTGACTGGGTTGGCGCGGCAGGCGGGGGAGTTGCCGCGGTAACCGTTGAATTTTTTCAAGAGAAATCGCTTGTTTTCCCAATAAGGGTGGGCGCGAGCAGCTATTGAATTTATAGCGCAAGCTTTCCCAGTCCTGTCATCCCGGACTTGATCCGGGGTCCATGCAGGCGATCCTCTAACGCCGTTCGGGCTGAGCTTGTCGCAGCCTTCTTTGTCTTCAGCATTTGTGGTTCGCCAGCAAGCCGGGGATTGCCCGGCGGCAAGTAACTTTCTTTTGCGTCGCTGTATAGACCGGACACACGGTGGACAGGTGTGCGGGGACATGGTGGACGGTTTTCATTAGAAGTTATCCGGCTGCCTGAGGTC
>CAZIYA010000500.1:0-2332 GCA_964543355.1 uncultured Polaromonas sp. | reverse complement strand
AAGTCAACAAACTTGACCTCGTTTTCCTTGACCATTTTCATGACGTCTGCGACGGTCTTTGCCATCAGAATCTCCTGTTGCTGGATGGTGGTTAAAAAATTGTTTCAGCATGGCTGGATGCACTTTTTGTGCCAAACGGCCCTCTGGGGTATTTGCCGGTGTTTTTCAGCCAAGCCTTGGATTGTGCCGCTATCCGGGCCCGGATTTCGCGCTGGCCGGCCCCTAAAACCCGAAAAGAAGCCATAAAATCAAAGCACCATACAGGTGCATCCACTTAAGCACAATATTGGTGCAAGTTATCAACGCACTAATTCGGGGCCGAGTTTGGCATTAAAAGTGTGCAGCCCCGCAAGCAACGCCGGATAGGCCGCATTGACCGCTTCAGGCGCGCCTTTGACACCCAGTTCGATGTGGCGGCCGTAGTCCGGGTGATCCACGCTGGGCAGGCTGAAGACCTTGACGCCGCTGTGACGGGCTTCGATGTCCAGCATCAGCGGTGTCAGTGCAGCTTCCATGGCGCCCATCACGATCACCGATTTTTCGCTGTAGGCCAATTTTTGGTGCAGCCCGGCATAGTGCGTATCCAGCACCCACTCGATCATGGGCCAGGCCATCACCGGAAAACCCGGCAGGAAATGTAGGCCCCCACGCTCCCCCACTGCGAGCCTGCGGCGGCTCCCTGCCCCTTGCACGGTAAAAGGTGCCGCTGCGCCTGCGGCCGGGCGGAGCCCGTTCCGCGGCCGCTGCTTGGTTTCAGATTCCTCTGCATCGCCCGTTTCACTATCGACGGACCCGTTTCGGTAATCAACCCAACAGCTGAAGCCTGGAATCTTGTTGTAGGGGTTGGGAATGATGGCGGCGCCGGCCGGAAACATGCCCATGTTCAGGCGGTGGATGTTGTCGTGCCGGTCGGGCTCGTAAGGCACGCCCTGCTCCCTGGCAATGTCCTGCATGCGTTCCCGGATCAGGCGTTCCGCCTCGGGATGCAGCATAAGGTCGACACCCAGCGCCTTGGCTGCGCACTGGCGGGTGTGGTCATCCGGCGTGGCACCAATGCCGCCGCAGGAAAAAACCACATCGCCCGATGCACGCGCGGCAGCAACGGCGCGCGCCAGCGTGGCGGTGATGCGCTCGGGATCGTCGCCCACGTAGTCGGCATAACTGAGCTGCAGCCCGCGCGCCGCCAGCAGCTCGATCACCTTGGGCAGGTGTTTGTCGGCGCGTTTTCCGGAAAGGATTTCGTCGCCGATGATGATGATGCCGAAGTGGGGGGTCATGGGGGAAATCTCGCGGTCATGGCAGGGAATCAGGCTCGCCGCCCGGCACGCCCAGTCGCGGCGCAGGCCCGCCCGAAACTTCGGGCGGCAGCTGATCCGCTATTGTTTCAATAGCATCCTGCGCAAGGGGATCGGGCACCAAGGCATTGTTCTGCCTGCGAAGCTGCTCCAGTGCGGCGAGGCAGAAGTGGGCAAACCAGAGCGATGAAAAGGCAAACACCAGGGTGTAGATCCAGATGGCGACGGGCACCAGAATGGGCGCCATGGCGACAAACATCGCGCCCGAGGCCCAGATCAGGCTGGGCGCTGCGCCCAGGTAGCCGCTGAGCACGCCGATGCCGAGCAGGCTGGCGCGGTGGCGGCGGAAAATCTCGCGCCGTTCTTCGGCACTCGCGTGGTCGACCAGCGCGTCGTAGGACATCACGCGGTAAGTCAGCCAGCCCCAGATCAACGGCGGCAGGATCAATATCAGGGGCGGGATCAGCCAGAGCGGAATCGACACGATCAGCGCAATCGCGGCCAGCAGGGTCGAGCTGAGCGACCAGAACAGGCTGGCCAGCAGGGAGCCGCCTTTTTTGCGCTGGAGCAGCGGAAAGCGGCGCTCGGCCACCAGCGCCACCATGGCAGGCGTCATCAGCAAGGCCACGAACAGCAACGAAACAATCACGATCACCGGAATGGCCAGGAACAGCAGCAGCGCGGGTGCCAGTACCACCCGCAGGTTGCCCCACCCCAGGCCTTCGAGCCAGCGCGCCATGGTGTTGAGCAGCTCGTAGCTTTCAAGACCGGAACGCACTGCCGCGAGCGCATCCTCCCAGAAGAAATAGCCGAGTCCGAGCGATAGCACCACCATGATGGCCAGCGGCAGCACCGACAGGGCAATCACCCGCGGATGCAGGCAGTACATCACTGCGCGCCAGAAGGAGTCCAGGAGTTTGCTCATGAAGGAAGTGTAGCCCGCTGTATGTAGCCCCCACGCTCCCCCACTTCGTGTGGGTCGCTGCCCCCCGAGGGGGCCGCTGCGCCTGCGGGCCGGCAAAGCCGGACCCGCGGCC
>CAZIYA010000499.1:0-2345 GCA_964543355.1 uncultured Polaromonas sp. | reverse complement strand
CCCCCAGACCGATCGCGAAGTCTCGGACGAAGAGCTGCTGTCATGGCTGGACCGGGTGAACCTGCCGACGCTGGCGGAACGTTTCGGTGGCCTGGACGCCGAACTGGACTGGGCCAAGGTGCTGTCCGTCGGCGAACAACAGCGGCTGGCCTTCGCCCGCGCCCTGCTCGCCAAGCCGCGCTACCTGCTGCTCGACGAGGCCACCAGCGCGCTGGACGCGACCAACGAGGAGCGCCTGTACGGCCAGCTCGCCGGCCTGTCGATCACCCCCATCAGCGTCAGCCACCATCAGGCGCTGGTGAAGCACCACCACCAGGTGCTGGAGCTGCCCGGTGGTGGCGGCTGGACACTGCATGCGGCGGCCACCTACCACTGGGCCCAATAAGATGGATGTCCTTGATTGAACAGGAGAACAATGTGCCGCTGGTCTGGACCCACCTCACCGACAACGTCGACTGGAACGAACTCTCCGCCCTCTACCTTGCGGCGCCGCTTGGGAACAAGAACCCGGCCGACCTGAAAACTGTGTTCACGAACAGCATGTTCCGGTGCTTCGTTCATGAGGACGGCAAACTGGTCGGCGTTGGCCGGGCGCTGGCCGATGGCGTGGACTGCGCCTACATCTGCGACATCGCTGTCTTGCCGAGTCATCAGGGCACCGGCCTGGGTAAAGAGATCGTCGGCAAACTCGTGGACCTGTCCCGTGGCCACCGGAAAATCATCCTCTACGCGGTTCCCGGCAAGGAAGGCTTCTATCGAAAACTGGGGTTCAGGCGCATGCGCACGGCCATGGCGATTTTTGAAAACCAGGCCTTGGCCACGGAGCGCGGCTATCTCGATGAAACGTGATCCGCGCCAGCGCGTTGACGCCGGGATGATGCATAAAATCGGTCTCCAGCCCTTTATCCACGGGCGCAACCAGCTATCGAATCAATAGCGTTTCAAACTCGGGCCGCCGCGTCGATGAACGCCGCCACCCGCTCCAGCTGGTCCGGCACGTTGAGCGCCGGCGCATGGCCGCAGCCGGCGACTTCGACCACCTGCAACCGGCCTGCGGCGCCCGGGCCGCGGGTCTGCATCTCGGTCGTCGTGTCGCGCAGCACGAGATCGGACTCGGCCCCGCGCAGGCACAACACCGGAATGTCAAGAGCGTCGTAATGCTCCCAGATCAGGTAGTCGCCAGGATGGTGGGTGAACTGCTGCACCATGGCCGGGTCGTAGTGCGGCGTCAGGCGGCCGTCGGGCAGGCGGCGTGCCGAGGTCTCCGTCAGGCGGCGCCACTGCGCATCGCTGAGCCAGCCATAAGGCTTGTAGACCTGCCGGAAAAAGGCTTCGAGCGCGAGCATGGTGTCAAAGGCCGGCGGGTTGCCGGCGTAGGACTTGATCCGCTCGACGGCCGGGTCGGCAATCTGCGGTGCCGTGTCGTTGAGCACCAGGCTCTGGATGCGACCTTTCATGGCAGGCTCGAACAGGCCGGACGCGCAGGCGGTGCCGATGGCGCCTCCCATGGAGGTACCGACCCAGTGCACCTTGTCGATCTTCAGTTGCTCAAACAGTTCAGCCGCAATCCGTGCGTAAAACGAAAGCTGGTACTCATTCTTCGGGTCCGGACTCCACTGGCTCAAGCCGCGACCAATGGTGTCAGGGCAGATCACGCGGTAGCGGCTGCTCAGGTGCGCCGCCAGTTCGTCCATATCACGTCCGGTACGCGCGAGCCCGTGCCAGGCGATGACGGTAGCGCTGTGCTGCGCACCCCATTCGGTGTAATGGATTTCGCGCCCGGCGCAGGTCAGATATTCGGACGTGTGTTGCATGAAGCTGGACTCTCCGTGTTCAATTTTTCGACTCAGGCTTGCCTGGCTGCCCGAACATGCGCGGCCCTGAGCCGCCCCACCACACCCGTGGGAAAGTAGTACACCGACAGGACAAACAGGACGCCCAGCCAGAGCAGCCAGCGGTCGGGTGACAGCAGCGCGGCCAGCCACGGCAGGCCGACGGCGGCTTCGCTGCCCAGGCGCAGCAGGTCCTGCAAATAGCTTTGCGCCACCAGAAACAGGGCCGCCCCGATGGCCGCGCCGTAAATCGTGCCCATGCCGCCAATGACAACAATCAGCAGCACATCGATCATGATTTCGAAGGACAGCGAGGTGTCCGGGCCGTTGTAGCGCAGCCAGAGTGCCAGCATGGCGCCGGCCATCGTCGCAAACAGCGCCGACAGAATGCTGGAGGTGGTGCGGTAGATCACCACGCGGTAACCAATGGCTTCAGCGCGGAACTCGTTCTCGCGGATGGCCTGCAGCACGCGGCCGAAGGGCGAGTTGACGATGCGCAGCATGACGAGGAAC
>CAZIYA010000498.1:0-2350 GCA_964543355.1 uncultured Polaromonas sp. | reverse complement strand
CTGCTTGCCCAGGATCACCAGTTGCGGCTGCTCTTTGTCGACCAGGGCCTTGAGCAGCTTGGCCACCGCCAGCGGCTGCAGCTCTTCGGCGGTTTCCACCAGGATGGCTCGATCGGCGCCAATGGCCATCGCCGTACGCAGGGTTTCCTGACACTGCGCCACGCCGCAGCTCACCGCAATCACCTCGGTCACGACCCCCTTTTCCTTCAGCCGCGTGGCCTCCTCGACGGCAATCTCGTCAAACGGGTTCATGCTCATTTTGACGTTGGCGATATCGACACCGGTGCCATCGGATTTGACGCGGACTTTGACGTTGTAATCCACAACGCGTTTGACGGGTACCAAGACCTTCATTGCAGGGCTCCAGAGTTGATTGAGTTGACGTTCACGTAAAGCTTTTGATTCTATGCTGTGGCTACCGGCCTTCCCCGCGGATCAGGTTTTCGGGAGCGAATTGCGCCGGCAAAAGACAAAAAAGAACGATCGTTCTATTTCATTATAGAGACCTGTCGCACCCGAATTAGGGATGCCGGTCCAATGCACTGTTACCCGGGCGACAATTGGCACCGCGAATTAACAGACCGTCGGGTCGGTTAATTCGGGTAAGTAAGGACAGACCGGCCGCCATCGCTGGCTTAAAGTCGGTATTCCCGAATGAATCAGGGCTTCCCGCCACTGATTCAGCCCTCAATGAAGCCATCAGGTCAGCTTTCTGACCGCCCCCGGAGTGTTTATGAACATCAAACCGATTGCCGCCGCCCTGCTCACTGTTTGTAGCGGCTTTGCTTCCGCCCAGACCGTGCTGACCGTTTCCAGCTGGCTGCCGCCCAGCCACACGCTGAGCACCGCCCAGAAAGAATGGTGCGACCTGCTGGAGAAAAACACCGCCGGCAAGATGAAATGCAACATCCTGCCGCGCGGCGTCACGGCGGCGCCCGGCACACTGGACGCGGTCAAAAACGGCTTGGCCGACGTTTCCTACACCGTGCACGGCTACACTCCGGGCCGCTTTCTTTACACCCAGATGGCCGAGCTTCCTTTCCTGGGCAATACTTCCGAGCCAATTTCCGTGGCCTTCAACAAGGTGGCCATGAAAAATCCGCAGTTCCAGGCTGAACACCAGGGCGTGAAGGTCATCTCGTTCTTCACCCACGGCCCCGGCATTGTGTTCAACACCAAGCGCCCTGTGACCAACGTGGAAGAACTGGGCGGCCTGAAATGGCGCGTCGGTGGCGGCATGGTCAACGAGATCGCGAAAACGCTGGGCATGAATGTCACGCTCAAACCCGCACCGGATTCGTATGAGCTGCTCTCCGGCGGAGTCATGGACGGCACGCTGTTCCCCGCGGAGTCCACCGAGTCCTTCAAGATCGACAAGCTGATCAAACATGCCACCGTGTTCCCCGGCGGCCTGTACAACACCAGCTTTGTCTTCATGATGAACCAGGCCAAGTACGACAAGCTTTCAGCCGATGAAAAGAAGGCCGTGGACGCGATTTCCGGCGAAGTGGCCGCGCGCATGTTCGGCCGCGGCTGGGACCGTGTCGACCGCCGCGCCATGGGCCTGATGCAGGCCAACAATGTGCAGATCGTCAAGGCCGACGCCAAGTTTGTGGCCGACGTCAAAGGCAAGACGGCACCTCTGGAGCAAAAGTGGGTCAAGGATGCTGAAGCCAAGGGCCTGAAGGACGCGGCCAAGGTGCTGGCCGAGTTCCGCGCGGAAATCGCCAAACAGGAAAAGTAAGCTCCCCGCAGACAGCGCCCTGCAGCGCGGCCTCATGGACAATGAGGGCCGCGCTTTTTTATGGATTGAGGCACACGGATTGAACACACTGATCGAGAAGGTATGCGGCCTGCTGGCTGCCCTTGCCCTGTTTGCCATCATGGCGCTCACCTTTTTTGACGTCGGCGGCCGCAAGATACTTTCGAATTCCATCACCGGTTCGCTGGAGCTCACAGAGCTGCTCATGGTGGTGGTTATTTTTGCGGCTTTGCCGCTGGTCTCGTTGCGCGGCGAACATGTGGTGTTCGATTCGCTGGACCACTACCTGCCCGAAGCTGTCCGCAAGGTCCAGCGTGCCCTGATGCAGGTGCTGTGCGGGCTGGTCCTGCTGGCACTGGCCTGGCTGATGTGGCAAACCGGCAGCCAGTACCTGGAAACCCGCGAAACCACCGCCCAGCTGCAAATCCTGAAAGCACCGTTTATTTACGGCATGGCCGTGATGTGCGGCCTGGCCGGGCTGATTCATCTGGGCATGGCATTGCGGCCGGCCTCCGGCACCGACAGCGGCGAAGGAGTCACGCTGTGACCGAAGCCCTGCTTGGTTTTGCCGCCATTTTTGTGCTGGCG
>CAZIYA010000497.1:0-2395 GCA_964543355.1 uncultured Polaromonas sp. | reverse complement strand
GCAGCCGTCGCCCAGGAAGACGTAGGTGTGGTGGTCGACGACGTCGTGGCCTTCGCGGTTGAATTCGGCGGCCAGCAGCTTCTCGGCCAGTGCCATGCCGACGGCATTGCTGATGCCCTGGCCCAGCGGGCCGGTGGTGGTTTCCACGCCGGGGGTGTAGCCGAACTCGGGGTGGCCCGGCGTCTTGCTGTGCAGCTGGCGGAAGTTTTTCAGTTCAGTGATCGGCAGCGGGTAACCGGTCAGGTGCAGCAGCGCATAAATCAACATGGAGCCGTGGCCGTTGGACAGCACAAAGCGGTCGCGGTTGAACCACTGCGGGTTGTGCGGGCTATGCTTGAGGTGCTGGCCCCACAGCGCCACAGCCATGTCGGCCATGCCCATGGGGGCGCCGGGATGGCCGGAGTTGGCTTGCTGCACGGCATCCATGGCCAGAGCGCGGATGGAGTTGGCCATGAGGGATGGGGAGGTGTCAGCCATTGCTTGGAGTCCAGGGTGTGAGAAGGGTCGCGGCGCCCGGGGCCGGCAAACCGGGCACTCGGGAAAACCCCTGATTTTACGGGATGCCACTCAACGGAATTTGCAGCCGGGCTGCCCCGTCAAAACGCTACCAATTTGGTAGCTGGTAGCGCCCATTCCATATGGGCCAACGGCCAATTTGGCTTCATAAACCGTCATAATTCAGGCCACCATGAGCACCCAAGCCCTGATTCTTGCCGCCGGACGCGGCGAACGCATGCGCCCGCTGACCGACCAAACGCCCAAACCGCTGCTGCCGGTGCAGGGCAGGCCGCTGATTGCCTGGCACCTGGACAGCCTGGTACGCGCCGGTGTGAAGGAGGTGGTGATCAACACCGCCTGGCTCGAAGACCAGTTTCCGGCCACGCTCGGCGATGGCAGCGCCTGGGGCCTTCGTATTCGCTATTCGCACGAAGGCGCGCTTTTTGGCGGCGCACTGGAAACCGCGGGCGGTATTGCCACCGCGCTGCCACTGCTGCAGGACGCACCCTTCTGGCTGGTCGCCGGTGACGTGTACATGCCGGGCTTTGATTTTCCGGCGGCCGATGGGCAGCGGTTTGCCGCCTCCCCTGCGCTGGCACACATTTACCTGGTCCCCAACCCGCCGCACAACCCGAAAGGCGACTTCGGCATCAACAGCGCGGGCCTGGCGCTGTCGCAGGCGGATGAAAAATTCACCTACAGCACCGTGGGCCTGTACCGCCCGGCCCTGTTCAAACATACGCCGGCCGGGAAGAAAGCCGCACTGGCACCGCTGCTGCGCGAGGCCATGCAAAGCGGCCATGTCAGCGCAACGCTATATTCAGGGCCATGGACCGACGTGGGCACGCCCGAGCGTCTGGCCGAGCTGAACATCCCACGTTAGGAAAACGCTTTTACCCATGACCACCATCTACGAAAAACGCCGCGTTGCCGTGGCACGCGCACTCAAGGCGGCCGGTGGCGGCATTGCCCTGCTGCCCACGGCCCCTGAAGTGGCGCGCAACCGGGACAGCGACTTCCCCTACCGCCACGACAGCTACTTTTATTACCTGACCGGTTTCAGCGAGCCCGGTGCCTGGCTGGCGATTGAAGCCAGCGGCCGGAGCACGCTGTTTTGTCGGCCGAAAGACCTGGAACGCGAGATCTGGGACGGCATCCGGCTAGGCCCGAAAGCGGCACCGGCTGCGCTGAGCGTTGATGCCGCTTTCAGTACCGAAACCCTCGAAGAAAAAATGCCGGTCCTGCTGAGCAACCAGAACGCGGTGTGGTTTCCGTTTGCCACACACAAAGGTCTGGAAACGCAGGTGGACGGCTGGCTGGCCAAGGTTAGAGCCCGCGTGCGTTTTGGCGCCGAATGCCCCCAGAGCCAGCACGACCTGTGCAAGCTGCTGGACGAAATGCGCCTGGTCAAGGACACGCATGAAATCGCGATCCTGCGGCGGGCCGGCAAGATCTCGGCCGGCGCCCATGTGCGTGCCATGCAAACCTCGGCCGCCATGCTGCGCAACGGCGTCAAGGGCGGGCTGCGTGAATACCACCTGGAGGCCGAGCTGCTGCACGAGTTCCGCCGCCATGGCTCACAGTACCCGGCCTACACCGGCATCGTCGCGGCAGGCGCCAATGCCTGCGTGCTGCATTACCGCGCGGGCGATGCCGAGCTCAAACCCGGTGAGCTGTGCCTGATTGACGCCGGCTGCGAACTCGACGGTTACGCCAGCGACATCACACGTACCTTTCCGGCCAATGGCAAGTTCACACCCGCGCAACGCACGCTGTACGACATCGTCCTTGCCGCGCAGGACGCAGCGGTGAAAGTCACCAAACCCGGCAAACGTTTCATGGACCCGCACGACGCAGCGACGCGCGTGCTGGCCCAGGGCATGCTCGACACCGGCCT
>CAZIYA010000496.1:0-2396 GCA_964543355.1 uncultured Polaromonas sp. | reverse complement strand
GAGAAACTTGCGCTGGTGCAGGTTCAGGTCGTCGGGCAGGGCATCGGCCTTGTCCTGCAGGCCGGTGAACGCCAGCCACTTCCAGGCCTCGGCCGTGGCCTGTTCCTGGTCAAGCGCCGCGCCGCCGAACATGGCCACCAGCGACACGTTCTGCAGCACGGTCAGGTGCGCGAAAGGCCGGGGGATCTGGTAGGTGCGGGCAATGCCGGCCTGGGCAATGCTGTGCGCTTCCAGGCCCGCTAGCTGCCGGCCTTCGAAAAACATCTGCCCGCCGGTGGCCGGAAAATGTCCGCTGACCACATTGATGAAGGTCGACTTGCCCGACCCGTTGGGGCCGAGCAGGCCGAGGATTTCGCCTTCGTGCACCTGCAGGCTCACGCCGTCGAGCGCCTGCACGCCCTTGAACGCCTTGGACAGGTTCTGCACGTCCAGCAGCACCTTGCCGGTGGAGGCCGGTGCTGCGGCTCCGGACGCGGCTGCGTCCTGCGTGACCTGAACCGGCGGCACCGACCGCCTGCCCGCCGTGCGCTTGAGGAGATAACCGAGGATGCCGTTGGGCATGAACAGGATCACCAGCACCAGGATCACGCCCACCGCCGCCTTGCCTGCAATCGGGTTGTTGCCGGCGGTGAAGAAATACATCAGGCAGGTGATTGCCACCGCGCCCACCGCCGGGCCGGCCCAGTGGCGCGTGCCGCCCAGCACACTCATGAGCACCACGGTCAGCGGCACCACGATGGTGAAAGTCTCGCCGGCCGTGACGTAGGAGACGAACAGCGCGTGGATGCCGCCGGCCAGGCCGGCCAGCGCACACGAGATGCCGAAAGCCAGCAGCTTGTAGCGAAAGGTCGGCACACCCATGACCTCGGCCACGTCTTCGTCGTCGTGGATGGCAAACAGGCCCAGGCCCAGCCGCGACGCATGGATGCGGTAAGAGATCAGCATGGTGGCCACCGCACCTATCAGCGCCATCAGGTAGATCGACGAGGACGCGGTCGGCCCCAGTGCCGGAATCGCCACCGCATTGAGGTAGATGCCCGGCCCGCCATCGATGCGCGTGTTCAGCACGATGGTGCCCACCACAAAGGTGATGGCCAGGGTCAGCAGCGCAAACAGCTCGCCGCGCACGGACTTGACGCGAAACACCACGGCGCCCAACGCCATGCCCAGCAGGGCCGCCAGCAGCGCGGCCGCGGGCAGGGTCCAGAGAAAGGGCCAGTTCAGGTTGGCCGACAGCCCGGCCGAGGTGTACATGCCGATGCCGAAAAACGCGCCGTGGCCGAAGGAAAAATAGCCCGAATAACCCGACAGGATGTTCCATGACAGCGCCAGGATCATCCAGTGGCACAACAGGTACAAGAAGGATTCGTAAAAGGACGGCAGGCCCAGCCAGGGCACGCTGGCCAGCAGCGCCCCCGCGGCGAGGATGCCGATGATGGTTTTGTTCATGGCTACAGCTTCCCGGGACGAAACAGCAGCATCACGATCAGCAGCGAAAAGCTCACGATGGGTGCCCACGAAGGCGCGGCCACCGCCATGGTGATGGCCTCGCTGACGCCGATGATGATGCCGGCCACCAGTGGGCCGAGCGCGCTGCCCAGGCCGCCAAGCATGACCGCCGCAAACACCACACCGACCCAGGCAAAAATCTGCGAGGGTGTCAGCGTGAAGGTCAGCGCCAGGCAGATGCCGGCCACTGCCGCCAGCGCCGCGCAAATGCCGGCCAGCACCAGCGACATGCCTTTCTGGTTGATGCCGAACGCCGAGGCAATCGGCCCGTCCTCGGCCATGGCGCGCAAGGCCTTGCCGAGGTCGGTATACCGCATGGCCGCCCAGATCAGAAGCGACAGGCTTACCGCAATCACCAGCGTCACCAGTTCCGGCACCGGAACGTACAACGAACCAATCGTGAACTTCTGGTCGTTGTAATGCGTCTCGAGGCGGCGGAAGTCCGCCGTCCAGATCGCCTGGATCACACTTTCCATCACCACCGTGATGCCGAAGGTGACCAGCAGCGAGTTGAAGGGCGAGATCGCAAAACGCGACAGCACCCACTGCATGCCGACGCCGAACATGAAGAACAGTGGCGGGAGGATCAGCAAGGTCAGCAGCGGGTCCACCTGCCACACCGTGGCCATGTGGTAACTCATGTAGGCGGCCAGGAACACCAGGCCGAAGTGGGCCAGGTTGATCTGGCGCAGCATGCCCCAGGTCAGGCCCAGCCCGAGACCGATCAGGCCATAGAGGCCGCCGATAAAGATCCCCGAGAGGATGGACTGGGCGAGCAGGTTGAAACTCGGAAAACTCATCTGCGGCTCGCGGCTTCAGTTGGTCTGCAGCTTGGTGCCGGCGGGCGCGAACTGCGCCGGGTGAATCACGACCCACTTGCCGTTTTG
>CAZIYA010000495.1:0-2411 GCA_964543355.1 uncultured Polaromonas sp. | reverse complement strand
GGCCGATTTCTTCCTCGACCTCTTCCGGCGTGCCGTCGCTTTCGCACAGCAGGATTGCCTCGGCCGTCAGGTCGTAACCGGCGTGCACAAAGTCCTCCACCGCTGCGGTCATGGGTTTGTCCATCATCTCCAGACCGGCCGGAATGATGCCGGCAGCAATCACGGCCGCCACCGCGTCACCGGCCTTGCGCAGGTCGTCGAAACTGGCCATGATGCAGCGCGCCAGCACCGGCCTGGGCACCAGCTTGACGGTGACCTCGGTGGTGACGGCCAGCATGCCCTCGCTGCCGATGACCACCGACAGCAGGTCGTAACCGGCGCAGTCCAGCGCGTCACTGCCGAACTCGACTTCCTCGCCTTCAATCGTGAAGCCCTTGACCTTGAGCACGTTGTGCAGGGTCAGACCGTATTTGAGGCAATGCACGCCGCCCGAGTTTTCAGCCACATTGCCGCCTATGGTGCAGGCGATCTGGCTGGACGGGTCGGGCGCGTAATACAGGCCCAGCGGCGCGGCGGCTTCGCTGATGGCCAGGTTGCGCACACCGCCCTGAACCACCGCGGTGCGGCTGGCCGCGTCCAGCTTCAGGATCTTGTTGAACTTGGCCAGCGACAGCGTGACGCCCAGCTTGTGCGGCATGGCGCCGCCGGACAGGCCGGTACCGGCACCGCGTGCTACCACGGGTACTTCCAGCGCATGGCAGGTTTTCAGCACCGCCTGTACCTGGTCATAAGTTTCCGGCAAGGCGACCACCAGCGGCCTTTGCCGGTAGGCGGTCAGGCCGTCACATTCGTAAGGCGTGGTGTCTTCGCTGTTCCAGAGCAGCGCGTGGGCGGGCAGTACGGCCTGCAGTGCAGCGACGACCTGGGCCTGGCGTTCGGAGCGTTCCAGCGGGTGTTGTTGCCAGACTTCTGTGGGTGCGTTCATGGGGAGACCTTCGGGGATGGAACCCGTTCTCGACGGTGATGAAGGCACTTTAATGCAAAGCAGGGGCTGGTGACGTGAAGAAAATGGCAGCCTCTTGTGAAAACAAATTTGCTACCAATTAAATAGCTGGTGGCGCCCGGTACCAAAGGGCTGGAGGCACAAAAGGCTTGAAGGTTTGCGCGAAAACGCCTAGGCAACCGATTTTTTCAGCCACTCGGCAAAGGCCGCACATTCCCAGCGGTCCATCATGCCGGTGCGCCAGCACAGGTAGTGGGCATGCGGGCTCGGTACATCACGCTCGTACAGGCGCACCAGCGAGCCATGTTCCAGCCACGGGGCGCCGAGCTTGAGCCGCACCAGCGCCACGCCCATGCCGGCTGCGGCCGCGTCGCACATGAGGCCGATGTCGTTGAACTGGGAGCCGTCCACCGGCTCCGGCCAGTCCAGCTTGTGAGCGGCAAACCAGGTGCGCCACGGCTCCAGCGGCGAGCGCAGCAGGGCTTCGCCGTCCAGGTCTTCCGGCGCTTCAAAAGGCCCGTGCTCGCGCACATAGACCGGCGAGGCCAGCGGGGTGACTTCGTCCTTCATGAGGCAGACATGTTCGACGTCGGCATAACGGCCGGTGCCGAAACGCACCATCAGGTCGGCGTCTTCCGCCACCACGTCCAGCAGCGGGATCGATACCTGCAGGGTCAGGTCGATTTCGGGGTAGGCATCGGTGAACTGGCGCAGCCGCGGGATCAGGATGGAGCGGGCAAACGTGGGTGTGACCGCCAGGCGCAGCTTGCGTTTGGCGGGATTGCCGCTCTGGCCGGCGCTGCCGGGGAATTTCTGTAGCGTGGCCAGGCCTTCACGCACATGGGCCAGGTATTCGCTGCCTTCGGTGGTCAGCGAAAAGTCGGCCCGGCCGAACAGCTTGGTGCCGATGATCTGTTCCAGTTGCTTGACGCGGTGGCTGACCGCGCTGGGCGTCACATTCAGCTCATCGGCTGTCTGGGTGACGCTGCGCAAGCGCGCCAGTGCCTCAAAGGTCAGCAGGCACTGGATGGGCGGGATGCGGGCAGCTGTCGCCATTTTCAGACTGTCATCATTTAAATATGACTGTTTTGTGGCCGTTGAGCAGCACGCGGTGTTCGCTGTGCCACAACACCGCGCGGGCCAGCACCTGGCTTTCGGTGTCCCTGCCCATGGCCGTCAGGGCTTCCACGGTTTTACTGTGGTCGGCCCGGGCGACGTCCTGCTCGATGATAGGGCCCTCGTCGAGGTCGGCCGTCACGTAGTGCGCCGTGGCGCCTATCAGTTTCACGCCGCGCGCATGCGCCTGGTAGTAGGGCTTGGCGCCCTTGAAGCTGGGCAGGAAGGAGTGGTGGATGTTGATGGCGCGGCCTGCCAGCTTGTTGCACAGCTCATTGCTGAGGATCTGCATGTAACGCGCCAGCACCTCCATGTCCGCACCCTTCGTCACCGCGTTCGTCATTTTCCCTGT
>CAZIYA010000494.1:0-2411 GCA_964543355.1 uncultured Polaromonas sp. | reverse complement strand
TTGGTGACCTTCGAATCCTTGCCGAGCGGGTCTTTGGCCTTGCCAACCATGACACCGGTGCGGAAGGTCACGCCTTCAGCCTGCATCTGCGCCACGCGCCGGTCGATGTGGACTTTTTCCATCTTGAAGTCGGGAATGCCGTAACGCAGCAGGCCGCCGATGCGGTCGTTCTTCTCGAACAGGGTCACGTCATGGCCCACGCGCGCGAGTTGCTGCGCGGCCGCCATGCCTGCCGGACCGGAGCCGACGACCGCCACTTTTTTGCCGGTCTTGTGCTGCGGCGGCTGCGGTTGCACCCAGCCTTCGGCCCAGGCGCGGTCGATGATGGCGTGTTCGATGGACTTGATGCCCACCGCGTCGTCATTCACATTGAGCGTGCAGGCAGCCTCACAGGGCGCCGGGCAGATGCGGCCGGTGAACTCCGGGAAGTTGTTGGTGCTGTGCAAGGTATCGATGGCGCTTTTCCAGTCAGCGCGGAACACCATGTCGTTGAAATCCGGAATGATGTTGTTGACCGGACAGCCGCTGTTGCAGAACGGCGTACCACAGTCCATGCAGCGCGCCGCCTGCTTGTTGGCCTGCGCATCATCGAGCCCGATCACAAACTCCTTGTAGTTTTTCAGGCGCTCGGGCACAGGCTTGTAGCCTTCCTCGATACGCTCGTATTCCATGAAACCGGTGACTTTTCCCATGTAGCTACTCCAGATACTTCTTGTTGTTCAAGCTGCGGCGATGGCTGTTTTCGCAGGTGCGGCCTTGCCTGCCGGTTTGGCAGGCGCAGCAGCGGCCAGTTGCCTGGCGGCCATCTCACCCAGTGCGCGCTTGTATTCCAGCGGAAACACCTTGACGAACTTGCCACGTGCTTCGGCCCAGTTGTCCAGCAGTTCACGGGCACGCTTGCTGCCAGTCCAGCGGTTGTGGTCTTCGAGGAGTTTTCTCAGCTGCGCTTCATCGGTCTTGCCGCCGTGCCAGACCCCATGGTCTGTGCCGGCTTCCTGCTGGGCGGCAGGTTGCACTTTTTCGAGCGACACCATGGCGGTGTTGCAGCGTTTGGCAAACTGGCCGTCTTCGTCGTAGACATAGGCCACGCCACCGCTCATGCCGGCCGCAAAGTTGCGCCCGGTCTTGCCCAGGACAGCCACCGTGCCGCCCGTCATGTATTCGCAGCCATGGTCGCCCGTGCCTTCCACCACCGCAGTGGCACCCGACAGGCGCACCGCAAAACGTTCACCGGCTACACCGCTGAAGAAGGCCTCGCCGGTGGTCGCGCCATACAGCACGGTGTTGCCGACAATGGTGTTCTTGACCGCGTCGCCGCGGAAGTCAATGCTGGGGCGCACCACGATGCGGCCACCCGACAGACCCTTGCCGGTGTAGTCGTTGGCGTCGCCAATCAAGTACATGGTGATGCCCTTGGCCAGGAAAGCGCCGAAGGACTGGCCACCGGTACCTTCCAGCTGGATGCGCAGTGTGTCGTCCGGCAGGCCTTCCGGATGACGCCGTGTCAGCTCACCCGACAGCATGGCGCCGACAGTGCGGTTGACGTTCCGCGCCACTTCAATGAACTGGACTTTCTCGCCTTTTTCGAGTGCCGCCTTTGATTTTTCGATCAGGCGCACATCCAGCGCACGCTCCAGCGCATGGTCCTGCTCCATGACATGTTTGCGCGGCACATCGGCGGGCACATTCGGCTGGTAGAACAGCCGCGAAAAATCCAGGCCATCGGCCTTCCAGTGCTCAATGCCCTTCTGGGTATCAAGCAGGTCAGCGCGGCCTATCAGATCGTCGAACTTGCGCACGCCGAGCTGAGCCATCAACTGACGTGCTTCTTCGGCGACAAAGAAGAAGTAGTTGACGACGTGTTCCGGCTTGCCGCTGAATTTCCGGCGCAGCACCGGATCCTGGGTGGCCACGCCCACCGGACAGGTGTTCAGGTGACATTTACGCATCATGATGCAACCCTCGACCACCAGCGGTGCGGTGGCAAAACCGAACTCGTCGGCGCCGAGCAGCGCACCGATCACGACATCGCGGCCGGTTTTCATCTGCCCATCGGCCTGCACGCGAATGCGGCCGCGTAGCCGGTTAAGCACCAGGGTCTGCTGGGTTTCCGCCAGGCCGATTTCCCAGGGAGAGCCAGCATGTTTGATCGAGGACCAGGGCGACGCACCTGTGCCGCCGTCATGCCCTGCAATCACCACGTGGTCGGACTTGGCCTTGGCCACACCTGCAGCAATCGTGCCGACCCCGACTTCGCTGACCAGCTTGACGCTGATGCTGGCGCGCGGATTGACGTTTTTCAAATCGTGGATCAGTTGAGTATTGTTCGCGGCAAGCATTCATTCAAAGCAGGAATGGATCTGCGCGACTGGCGAAACAGCTTCATCAACCGCGTGAACCCCTCAGGCAAT
>CAZIYA010000493.1:0-2439 GCA_964543355.1 uncultured Polaromonas sp. | reverse complement strand
AGCTGGGCCTGGGGCAAGTGCTGCCTGAACATCTGGCTCAGCGGGACGGTGATGAGTTTGGACAGGCTGGGCGGCAGTCCGATGGACACTTTGCCCGCCAGCGCGCCGCGCGCGGCGCCCAGTTCTTCACGCGCTACATCCACCTGATGCAGGATGCCGCGGCCGTGCTTGAGCAGCAGCTTGCCGGCTTCCGTGGGAATCGCGCCGCGCCCGGTGCGGGTCAGCAGGTTTTGCCGCAGCTCGACTTCGAGCAGCCGGATCTGGCGGCTCAGGGCCGGCTGGGCAATGTCGAGCGCGATGGAGGCGCGGGTGAAACTGCCCAGTTCGGCCACGCGCACGAAGTACTCGAGTTGCTTGAGGTCCATTTTGAATAACCTTTGACCTAATATGCCCAAATGATATACCTGCTAGTCCGGGCCATGCCTTTCCACCGGGCGCGGAACGACCCAGAATCCCCTCATGCAAAGCGCCATTCCCTCCATCAAGGGCATCTCCTCCATGGCTACCCGGCAGGTGCTGGCCGAGCTGGTTGCCGGCTTCCAGCGGCAGTCAGGCTGTGCGGTGGCCATCGAGGCCGTGGGCGGCGTCGATGCGGCAAAACGTGTGCAGGCCGGTGAAACCTTCGATGTGGTGGTGCTGGCCTCCGATGCGGTCGACAAACTTATCGCCGCCGGCCATCTTCAGGCGGGCAGCAAGATCGACCTGGTCCGCTCCGGCGTCGCCGTTGCGGTGCGTGCCGGTGCGCCGCTGCCCGACATCGGTTCTGAAGACGCCGTGAAGCGCGCCGTGCTGGCCGCACGCAGCATCAGCTACTCGACCGGGCCCAGCGGCGTGGCGCTGGCCAAACTGTTCGAGCGCTGGGGTATCGCAGACGACATACAGGGCCGCATGGTGCAGGCGCCGCCGGGGGTGCCCGTCGGTACGCTGGTGGCACGCGGCGAGGTCGAGCTGGGTTTCCAGCAACTGAGCGAGCTGCTGCACGTGGAAGGCATCACCGTGGTCGGCCCGCTGCCGCCGGCCATCCAGATCATCACCACCTTTTCCGCCGGCGTGCATGCCAGTGTGGCGGCCGGCTCGCAGCAGGCGGAGCGGGTGCATGCCATGCTGGACTACATGCGCTCGCCACAAGCCGCTGAAGCAAAGCGGCGCCAGGGCATGGAGCCGGCCTGAACACATCACGAACACAGGAGAAAGCATGAGCCTCATCATTGACTGCCATGGTCACTACACCACGGCGCCCAAGGCGCTGGAGAACTGGCGCAACCAGCAGATCGCCGGCATCCAGGACGCGTCCGTCATGCCCAAAGCAGCCGACCTCAAGATCAGCGACGACGAGCTGCGCGAGAGCATCGAAGCCAACCAGCTCAGGCTGATGAAAGAGCGCGGCAGCGACATCACGCTGTTTTCACCGCGCGCCAGTTTCATGGCGCATCACATCGGCGACTTCAATGTCTCCAGCACCTGGGCCGCCATCTGCAACGAACTGTGCTTCCGCGTGAGCCAGCTGTTTCCCGAGCACTTTGTGCCGGTGGCCATGCTGCCGCAGTCGCCGGGTGTCGATCCGAAAACCTGCATTCCCGAGCTGGAAAAATGCGTCAAGGAATACGGCAATGTTGGCATCAACCTGAACCCCGATCCTTCGGGCGGCCACTGGACCAGCCCGCCGCTGACCGACAAGCTCTGGTACCCCATCTACGAAAAAATGGTCGAGTACGACCTGCCGGCCATGATCCATGTCTCCACGTCCTGCAACCCGGCCTTTCACACCACCGGCGCGCATTACCTGAACGCCGACACCACGGCTTTCATGCAGTTGATCCAGGGCGATTTGTTCAAGGACTTCCCGACGCTGCGCTTTTTGATTCCGCACGGCGGCGGTGCCGTGCCTTACCACTGGGGACGTTTCCGTGGCTTGGCGCAGGAGATGAAGCGTCCGCTGCTCAAGGACCACCTGCTCAACAACGTGTTCTTCGACACCTGCGTCTACCACCAGCCGGGCATCAACCTGCTCAACACGGTGATCCCGGTGAAGAACGTGCTGTTTGCGTCCGAGATGATTGGCGCGGTGCGCGGCATCGATCCGGAGACCGGCAACTACTATGACGACACCAAACGCTACATCGAGGCCTCCACCATCCTGAGCGCCGACGACAAGCACCAGATCTACGAAGCCAACACGCGCCGCGTGTTCCCGCGCCTTGACGCGCTGCTAAAAAAACAGGGGAAATGAACATGTTCGAACTTGGCGTTGTCTACCGCAATATCTCGAGGGCCGACCGCGCTGCGGCCGACCGCATGGCGCAATACGGCTCGGCCACCGTGCACGAAGCCATGGGCCGCGTCGGCCTGATGAAGACTTACATGCGGCCCATCTATCCCGGGGCGCAGGTCTCGGGCACGGCGGTCACCGTGCTGCTGCAGCCCGGCGACAACTGGATG
>CAZIYA010000492.1:0-2442 GCA_964543355.1 uncultured Polaromonas sp. | reverse complement strand
CAGGCCCAGTTGCCAGCCGTGTTCGGTGATGACGAGGTCGGTGGCCCCACTGCCGGCCAGCCAGCCGGTCGCCTCGGGCAAGCCTTCGAGCGAACGCACGCTGGCGTCCGAACGTTCATACAGCCGCGTGAGTCCGGTTTCGGCCAGCAAGGCCTCGACGATCACGCTTTTCCAGCGTTCGACGCCGCAACTGGAGAACTGCGCCACCAGCGTGTCAGCGTAGCGGTCCACCACCAGTCCCGGCAAACCATCGGACTCGCCGTGCACCAGGCGCCGGCCGTCGCTCTGGATGTCAAAACGCTCCCGGGCCCGGATCGCCGTGGCGATGCGCGCCCTGAAGAAGGCGGCATCGATGCGCTGGGCCTCGTCAAAGCTCCAGATGCGCGCACGAATCTTCGAACTCGTACTGAAGGCCCCCCAGCCGAGAAACTGCCCTTCATGGCCTTCGACCTTGACGGTTTCTCCCGCATCGCCGCCGCCACGGGCAATCGCACCGTCAAATATCCAGGGGTGACGCCGCAGCAGCGAACGCTCCTTGCCTTCTCTCAAGCGTATTGATTTCATGCCGCTATTGTCGCGGCTGGCATCCCCTGGCGAGCGGCCAGCGGAATTTGCGACAATGAGTTGATGATTTTTAGCTACTTTTCGGCACGTGTTGCCAACAACACGGCAAGGGTTCAAGGGCCCGTGCGCATGTTGCTGGCTTTCGGGCTGGCCCTGCTGCTTGGTCTTGCCGGCCTTTCAGCCGGAGCCCGCACGGTGCTGGACCTTGATGCGGAAAGGCAGCCCGTCGCGCTGGCGGACTGGGGCGACTACTGGATTGATGAGCAAATCAAGCTGGAAGCAGCGCAAGTTGCGGATCAGGGCGGACTGACATGGCGCAGCACCCCGGCGCGCGGTATCTATCCCCTGCAGCCCGGGCAAGCCCTGTGGATCCGCTTTACCGTGCCGCCGGCGCCCGACTCGGAGCGCTGGTTGCTCGAAATACCTTATCCCGCCCTGGACCGGGCGTCGCTGTACAGTCTGGACAGCGCCGGGCAATGGATAGAACAGCGTGCCGGCGACCTGACACCGGTCGACAAATGGCCGGTACCGCATCGCCATCCCCTGCTGGTGGTCAACTTCAACGCAGAAAACCCGACGCACTACCTGCTGCGCATCGAAAACGCCCAGGGTTTCAGTGCCCCCATCCGTTTTGTCAGCTCTGGCCATGTGCTGCGCAGCGAGCAGCAGGTTTCCCTGTTCCTGGGTGTTTATTTCGGACTGGCGCTGCTGGGCTGCGCCGTCGGCCTGGCCGGGGCCTTCTGGTTGCGGGACCGGGCTTACCTCTATTACGCGGCCTGCTCCGCGCTGATCGGCCTGACGCAGGCAGTCATCACCGGCGTGGGGGGCCTGCACCTGTGGCCCGAATCACCGAACTGGACAGACCGCTCGCTGGTCGTGCTGGGAACCTGGATGCTGGTGTCGCTGATGCTGGTCAATGCCGCCATGGTGTCGCTGGTGCAGCGTTCGCGCATGCTCAACGCCCTGGTGTGGGGCACCGCACTGGCCGGCGCGGCACTGTCGGTGGCGCTTGGCGTGACCGACAGCGCGATCCGCATCTCGCTGGTCCTGCCTTACCTGGTGCTGGCACCGCTGCTGATGCTGCTGGTCAACCTCTGGGCCTGGCGCCGCGGCGACCGCTTTGGGGGATGGCTGCTGCTCAGCTCCGCGCCGTTTGCCCTGAGCCTGGCGCTGGCGATTGCGCGCTATCTGCAATGGGTGCCCCTGAGTTTTGCCACCGAACAGGGCGTGCTGGCCAGCATGGCGCTGCAGATGCCGGCCATGCTGGCTGTGCTCGTCCTGCGTAGCCAGCAGCGCCAGGAAAACACGCGCCGGATCCAGGGGCTGGACCGGGTGGACCCGTCCACCGGCCTGATCAACGAGTCGGTGTTCGCCGAACGCCTGATGCGCATGATTGCGCGCTCGGAGCGATTCAGGCATCAGGGCGCCGTGCTGATGATCGACCTGGTCAACACCGAGCAGATACAGCGTGATTTTGGTCGCCGGGCGGCCGAGGAGCTGCCGCTGCGCCTGGCGGCGCGGCTGCTCTCCACGGCGCGCGAGATCGACAGTGCCGCACGCCTGACCGAGCAGCGCTTCGGCATGCTGGTGGAAGGCCCGGTGTCCCCGGAAGAAGCCGCCACCCTGGGGCCACGCATCGTCGCGCGTTGCCTGATGCCTTACAAGGGCCTGCCGGAGGACTGTGTCGCCCAGGTCCGCGTTGCCTATGCGCTGGTGCCGCGCCAGGGCCCCACTGCCGAGATTGTGATGGCTCGCCTGGCCCAGCGCCTGACCGGCATACCGTCCGAGAGCAAACGCGCCGTGTTCATGATTCCTGATTACAAGTAAAGCCCCCACGGTCGCTCACTTCGTGTAGCTCCCGAGGCCTTGCAGGCCGCG
>CAZIYA010000491.1:0-2443 GCA_964543355.1 uncultured Polaromonas sp. | reverse complement strand
CCGCGGATCTGGCCTTGGCCTGTCCTGAGCCTGTCGAAGGGCCAGTCCGCAGGCGCAGCGGCCCCCTCGGGGGGGCAGCGTATTACGCGAAGCGACAAGCGTGGGGGCTAACTTCTTTTTACCCGCAGCAGCTCGTCCAGGATGAGGCAGACCGCACCTATGGTGATGGCACTGTCGGCCACGTTGAAGGCCGGGAAATGCCAGCCAGCGTAGTGGAAGTCCAGAAAATCCACCACGTAGCCATGCAGCAGGCGGTCGATCACATTGCCGACTGCGCCGCCCAGGATGCAGGCCAGCGCAAACGAGAACAGCTTTTGCCCCGCATGGGACTTGAGCATCCACAGGATGAACAGCGCCGCGGCCACACCAATGGCGGTGAAAAACCAGCGCTGCCAGCCCGCGGCGGAAGCCAGAAAGGAAAAGGCGGCGCCGGTGTTGTGCGCCCGCACTATGTTGAAAAAACTCGTCACGTAGGTGGCGTCACCCAGGCGGTAAGAGCCCAGGATCAGCACCTTGGTGAGCTGGTCGGCGATCAGGAGGATCAGCGCCAGGCCCAGCCAGGGCAGCAGGCTGGGGGGTGTGGTTCCGAAGGTGGTTTTGGCCATCAGGCGTACTTTCTGGCTTCACCGGCGCCAAACAGGTTGCTGGTGCAGCGGCCGCAGATCGTGGGGTGCGCCGGGTCATGGCCGACGTCATCGCGGTAATGCCAGCAGCGCTCGCATTTAACGGAAGAACTGGCCTGAACCCCTATGGATTGTGCGCTCCCAGCTATTAAATCGATAGCGGATGTGATGAAGACGAATTTCAGGTCGTCCCCCAGGCTGGCCAGCAGTGCATGGTCGTCGGCCGGCACTTCCAGCCTGACATGGGCCTGCAGGGACGAGCCGACCTTGCCTTCGGCACGCAGGGCTTCGATGTCCTTGTTGACTGCGTCACGCAACTCGCGGATGCGGCTCCACTTGGCCAGCAACGCGTCATCGGGCGCGGCCAGGTCGACATAGGTTTCCATGAAGATGGATTCCGAGCTGCCGAATACCTTCCAGGCTTCCTCGGCCGTGAAGCTCAGGAAGGGTGCCATCCAGTGCAGCATCGCCTGCGTGATCTGGTGCAGCGCTGTTTGCGCGCTGCGGCGGGCCAGCGACTTCGGTGCGGTGGTGTACAGCCTGTCTTTCAGGATGTCGAGGTAGAAGGAGCCCAGGTCTTCGCTGCAATAGATCTGCAGCCTGGAGACCACCGGGTGGAATTCGTACACCTCGTAATGCGCCAGGATGTCGGCCTGCAGCTTGGCCGCGCGGCTCAGCGCATAACGGTCGATCTCCAGCATCTGATCCAGCGGCACGGTGTCTTTGGCCGGGTCGAAGTCGCTGATGTTGGCGAGCAGGAACTTCAGCGTGTTGCGCACGCGCCGGTAGGTGTCCACCACGCGCGCAAGAATCTTGTCGTCGCCGGCGATGTCGCCCGAGTAGTCGCTGGCCGCCACCCACAGGCGGATGATCTCGGCGCCCAGCTTCTTGCTGGTCTCCTGCGGATCGACGCCGTTGCCCTGCGACTTGCTCATCTTGCGGCCCTGGCTGTCCACCGTGAAGCCGTGGGTCAGCAGGCCCTTGTAGGGCGCGTGGTCGTACATGGCACAGGCGGTCAGCAGCGAGCTATGGAACCAGCCGCGGTGCTGGTCATGGCCTTCCAGGTACAAATCGGCCGGCCAGGTGGACTGCGCCGCATGGCTTTTCTGCATCACGGTGTAGTGCGTGGTGCCGGAGTCGAACCAGACATCGAGGATGTCGTTGCTCTTGGTATAGAACTCGGCGTCCGCGCCTATCAGTGACTCGGCCGTGGCCTTGCTCCAGGCCTCGATGCCGCCCTCGGCCACCATCCCGGCGGCAGTGTCCAGCAGCTCCATGGTGCGCGGATGCAGCTCGCCCGTGGCGGTGTGGATGAAAAGCGGCAGGGGCACGCCCCAGTTGCGCTGGCGCGAGATGCACCAGTCGGGCCGGCCGGCGATCATGTCACGCAGGCGAACCTTGCCGTTTTCCGGGTAGAAGCTGGTTTCCTCGATGGCCTTGAGCGCCAGCTGGCGCAGGGTCTGCGGCGCCTTGTCCTTCGTGAACACGCCTTCGCCATCGTCCATGCGGATGAACCACTGGGCCGCGGCGCGGTAGATCACCGGGCTCTTGTGGCGCCAGCAGTGCGGGTAGCTGTGGGAGATGTTTTCGGTGGCGAACAGCCGCCCCGCATCCTTGAGCGTCTCGATGATCTGGGGCACGGCCTTCCAGATGTGGAGACCGCCGAACAGCGGAAAGTCGGGCGCATAGGCGCCGTTGCCCTGCACCGGGTTGAGGATGTCGTCGTAGGCCACCCCGTGCGCGATGCATGAGTTGAAGTCGTCCACGCCGTAAGCGGGCGAGGAGTGGACGATACCGGTACCGTCTTCGGCGGTGGCGTA
>CAZIYA010000490.1:0-2449 GCA_964543355.1 uncultured Polaromonas sp. | reverse complement strand
GGGCCGCTGCGCCTGCGGACTGGCAAAGCCAGATCCGCGGCCCCTGCTTGAAGGGGAGAGCGCATTGGCCGGATTTCGTTTTGCGCGCTAAAGGCCCAATGCCGCGAGGTCGCCACGGCCCTGCCGTATCACGACCGGATCTTCGCCGTGACCCAGCGGGGTCAGGTCGATCACGGTGGTGGCTTCCTGGGGGCAGGCGCCGGCATCGATGACGGCCGCCAGGTCGTGCTCCATCTGGTCGCGGATCTCGCTGGCGTCGTTCAGCGGCTCGGTCTGGCCGGGTGGAATGAGGGTGGTAGCCAGCAGGGGCGCGCCATGCAACTCCAGCAGCGCCTGCAGGGTTTTGTGGCCGGGTACACGCAGGCCTATGGTCTTGCGTGAGGGGTGGCTCAGGCGGCGTGGCACTTCCTTGCTGGCTTCGAGGATGAAGGTGTATGGCCCCGGCGTGGCGGCCTTGATCAGGCGGAACTGCTTGTTGTCCACACGCGCGTAGTTGGCCAGCTCGCTGAGGTCTCGGCACAGCAGGGTCAGGTGGTGCTTGTCGTCCACGCCGCGAATGCGGCGCAGGTTGTCAGCCGCTGCCTTGTCATCGAGATGGCACACAAGTGCGTAGCTCGAATCGGTGGGCACGGCAACGACCGCGCCGCGCGTCAGCAGCGCTACTGCCTGCTTGAGCAGGCGCACCTGCGGGTTGTCGGGGTGAATTTCGAAGTACTGGGCCATGGTGTTTAGGGCGCAATGATGTCAGGACTCTGCGGGCCGAACATTGAACTGGTTCAGTACCCGGCTTTCGCGCGCGGTCAGCCAGGCGCCACCAGCACCGCAGATGGCAATCATCAGCATGCCGGCCATGGACCAGCGGTCGGGCACATGCGAAAAGGCAATCCAGCCACCGACCATGGCAAACGCAATCTGTGCATACAGGTAGGGCGTGAGGGTGGCGGCCGGCGCCCGCATGTACGCCAGGATCAGCATGAAATGCCCGACGGTAGCCGCCGCACCCATCAGCACCAGCCAGCCCCAGAGCGACCAGGAGGGCAGGCTTGTCCAGACGAAAGGCAGGGCGGTCGAGACCAGCAGTGTGCCGACCCAGCCTGTGTACAGGTGCATGGTGATCGGGTCTTCGGTTCGGGCCAGCCGGCTGGTGAGCACCTGGAAACCGGTGTTGGTGACGACCATGCCCAGCGGCAGAAGCAAGGTCCAGCTGAAGTCTTCGCCGCCCGGCCGGATGATGATCAGCGTGCCCACAAACCCGCCGATCACCAGCGACCAGCGCAAGGCGGAGACTTTCTCGCCCAATGCGGTGGCGGCGAGCAACGTGATGACCAGCGGGACGATGGCGCCGATGGCGGTGAACTCGGCCACCGGCATGTACTTGAGGCTCAGGAAGGCAAACAGACTGCTGAGCATCAGCAGCAGGCCGCGCAGGCACTGGAACTTTGGGTGGGCTGTGCGCAGCACGCTCAGGCCCCGCACGGGCAGCATGGTGGCGGTGGTGGCCACGGCCTGGAAAAAATAGCGGAACCAGAGCGCCATCAGGATGGGTACGCTGGCGCTGACAAATTTGGTGGTGGTGTCGAGCATGGCAAAACAGGCGACGGCTGCGACGACCAGCGCAATGCCCGCCAGGGCGGAAGGGACGCGGCTCACTGGATGCGGTCTTCCAGGAGCTCCCAGACGGGGGTCAGGTTGCCGGGCAGGAAGGGCAGGGTGCCCAGGTCGGTGTGGCTTTCATCGGGGCTGTGGAAATCGCTTCCGCGCGAGGCGGCCAGGCCGAACTCTTTCGCGGTTTCGGCGTATTTCACATACTCCTGCGTGCTGTGGCTGCCGGTCACGACTTCCACTGCCTGGCCGCCGTGCGCCTTGAATTCGGTGAAGAGTGCGTACTCTTCATTCGGCGTGAACTTGTAGCGGCCCGGGTGGGCGATCACGGCAACGCCTTTGGCGCTGGTGATCCAGGCCACGGCGTCATGCAGGCTGGCCCAGCGGTGCGGCACGTAGCCGGGTTTGCCTTCAGTCAGGTACTTGCGAAATACCTCGGAGGTTTCCTTGCAGACGCCGGACTCGACCAGGAAGCGGGCAAAGTGGGTGCGCGAAATCAGGTCCGGGTTGCCGACGAACTTCAATGCGCCCTCAAAGGCGCCGTGGATGCCAACCTGGGCCAGGCCGGCCGCCATTTCCATGGCGCGCTGTTCGCGTCCGCCGCGCGTGTTGCGCAGTCCTTGCAGCATGCCTGCGTCGTCGGGATCGAACCCCAGGCCGACGATGTGCACGGTTTCACCGGCAAAAGTCACCGATATTTCGGTGCCGGTCAGGTAGTGCATGCCGTTCGTTTTGGCCGCTGCGGCGGCGCGGTGCTGGCCGCCGATTTCGTCGTGGTCGGTCAGGGCCCAGAGCTCGACGCCGTTGGTTTTGGCCCGTTCGGCCAGCGCCTCCGGTGTCAGTGTGC
>CAZIYA010000489.1:0-2457 GCA_964543355.1 uncultured Polaromonas sp. | reverse complement strand
AGCCGCGAGGCCTTGAAGTCGGCCAGCACTTGCGTGCGTTTGCCCTGGCTCAGTTCGCCATGGAAAGGCTCGGCGTAGATGCGGACCTTGCGCAATTTGTCGGCCACGATTTCGGCCGCATGTTTGGTGGCCACAAACACCAGCACCCGGCGCCAGCCGTTTTGCGCGATCAGATGCCGCAGCAGCTGGGTGCGGCGGCCTGCATCCACCGCCACGGCGCGCTGCACGATGTCAGGCGCCTGCTCCGGCTCGGACATAACTTCGATCCGGACCGGTTCACGAAGCAGTGTTTGCGCCAGGGCCTGCACGGCAGGCGGAAAGGTGGCCGAAAAAAACAGGTTCTGGCGCTGCGCTGGAAGCAGCGCGAGGATGCGGCCGAGCTCTTCGGCAAATCCCAGGTCAAACAGCCGGTCCGCTTCATCAAGCACCAGCGAACTGACGGCGGACAGCCTGACCGCGTTGTGGTCTGCCAGGTCCAGCAGGCGCCCGGGCGTGGCGACCACGATGTCGGCCCCGCCGCGCAGGTTCATCATCTGCGGATTGATGGAGACGCCGCCGAACACAACAGCCACCTTGGGGGCATGGGGCAGGTGCTGCGAGAGGACGCGGATTTCTTCGCCCACCTGGGCGGCGAGCTCGCGTGTCGGCACGAGGACCAGGCCGCGAACCTTGCGGGGTTTTTCGTGCGGGCCCAGCTGCAGCTGCTGCAGCAGCGGCAACACAAAGGCTGCGGTTTTGCCGGAGCCGGTTTGCGCCGAGCCCAGCACGTCGCGGCCCTGCAGGACGGCGGGAATGGTTGCCGCCTGAATGGGCGTGGGCACCAGGTAGCCGCGAAGGCCGACAGCGCGCAGCAGGGCAGGGGACAGGCCCAGGGAAGAAAATGGCATGGGGTGGGCTTTGTGAAGAGGCGGCGGCAAAGGCCCAGTTTAAGCTGTTGTGCCACAAGGGGCTGCCGCCGGGGCCGCATAATCGAAGGCTTGCGAATCACGTCCGTCCGGGCTGATACAGACCCCCGAAAGGCAACCGTGAAAAAGACATTCAAACTCGCCGTCGAAGGCAAGAACCGCGACCGCGTGCTGGACGCCACCAAGCACGACATCCGCAAGTACGTCAAACGCCAGCGCAGGGTGCCCCTGCCGGAAGGTGCTGATTTCTGGGATTTTGACTGCCGCTTCGGCCTGAGCGAAGCGCAGGCAGAGCCCGTGCACTTCGCGACCATCATTGCGCTGGTGGACGCGGCTGCCAAAGACGGTGCCGATTCCTTTTATCTCGAGCTGCTGGCCAAAACCGGCCACCGCACCGCCAGGCCCAGGCCGGTGGATGAAACCGGCGGTGACGCAGACGCGCAGGCATCCGAACCCGGCGCCTGAACTTGCGCTTCCTGGATTTCGAGTACAGCGAAGACCCGCAGGGCGGCGGCACGTTTGATGCCCTGGCGTCTGTGCGGCCCGACCAGGTCGCTGCAGTCCGCGCCGAGATGGCGCAGGTGCTGGACTGGGCGCATGCAGCCTTTCCGGGGCTGCAAGCCCCGCTGGAGGAAGGCGGCGAGTGGGACTTCGACCTGCAGGAGCAGCAGGACGGCACGGCTTCACCGTGGCATACGCTGACCCTGGCGATCAGCGGCAGTCCGCAGTTCTGCGTCGCTTTCAGGCAGCGCTTCGGGGTGTCCTAAGGCGCCGGCAAGTCCAGCGCTTCAAATACCTGCAGCGCCGCCCAGGCGTCGTTGGCGGCATAAACCAGCTGGCTCTCCGTCAGATGGCGGTTGGCCCAGTTGGAGGTGGTGGCTTTTCTGGATTTCAGGAAGCGCCGGTTGAACAGCACGGCCACAGCGCCGCGAACACCGATCTCCTTGGCATAACCCCTTTTCCTGAAAACCACATTCAGGTCCAGCACATTGCGCGGCTCCACCCCCAGCGTGCGCCGGATCTGCTGGTGATCGCCGGCCAGGCCGAAGCCGACCTTGGTGATGGTGTCCGATTCCAGCAGGGCGGCCACCACTTCGCGGCAGCGCGTTTCAAACAGCTGGAAGACATAGGCCTTGTGCGGTGTGGACAACTGCACCACGTGCGGGCCTTCGGAGATCTGGTCACGGAAAAAGGTCGGTTTGGACTCGGTGTCAAAACCCAGAACGATGCAGGCGGCCAGCACCTCGAAGGCGTCGTCGGCCTGCTGCGCCGTGGCGACCAGCACGATGTTGTGCAGCGCCAGCCGGTCCAGGGGTTCAAGCGCCGAAAGTTCTTCCTTGGTCGGCGAGAGAAATTGCGGCATGTGTCAGCGTGTGTAAAAGCCGCTCAATGGGCGACTACGCTGGGAATGGTGGTGGCAGGCGGCGTGTTGCGGCTGCGGCCGCAGCGCACGATGCCGTCAATCATCACCATGCCCACGCCGGGAATGTCGCCGCGCTGCACGCTGTCGAGCAGGTTCAGGCCGGACGAATGCTGGGCCTTGTCCATGAAC
>CAZIYA010000488.1:0-2458 GCA_964543355.1 uncultured Polaromonas sp. | reverse complement strand
CAGGAAGCCGAAGCCGTCGGGCAGCACTTCCAGTACGCCGTCGGCCACGATGGTTTCCCCGGTTTTGGAGCGCTTCTTGATGATCGCGAACATCAGCTCCTGCTTGCGCATGCGCCCGGTGTTTTCAATCTCAAGCTCCTCGGCCTGCTTGAGGACTTCAGACACGTGCAGTGCCTTGAGTTCGTTTAAATGCATGGGGAAACCTTGCGTGAAGTGAACTCCTCGCGGAGTCATTTAAAAAACGGGGGAGGTTTGAATGGAAGCTAGAGGGGCTTCACAAACCGGGAACTCGAACCAACCGGCAGCAGCCAGTCAGCGAACAAGGCCATTATGACAGGAAAATCAGGGGGGTTATGCGGGTCCGGCAGGGGTGTGTGCGGCTCACTTCAGGCGGGATGGCACACGAAGAACCTGTGCAGGGACAGGGTTCCTCGCGGCTTCAGGCATGGCCTGCTCAGGCCAGTTGCTGGTCGATGAAAGCGGTCAGCTGGGCCTTGCTCATGGCGCCGACCTTGGTGGCGGCGAGCTGGCCGTCCTTGAACAGCATCAAAGTGGGGATGCCGCGAATGCCGAACTTGGCGGGAATGTCGCGGTTTTCGTCCACATTCATCTTGGCGATCTGCAGGCGGCCGTCGTAACCGGTGGCGACTTCGTCCAGAATCGGGGCAATCATCTTGCACGGACCGCACCACTCGGCCCAGTAGTCCACCAGCACCGGTTGGGAGGCTTGCAGCACATCGGCTTCGAAGGTGGCATCGGTGGTATGTTTGATCAGTTCGCTCGCCATGGCGGCTCCTTTGTCTGGTTAGGATGGTTACGATAGGTCAGGGGCTGAAGTTGCAGTCATTGTGGCAGAAAGCAAGTGGCCGGGTCGGGCACGCCGGGGCTATGGCTCCGATAGCGATTATTCAATTTACGGCTTTTCCCCACCACGCCCGCTTCATTTCACGGACTTTGCACATTCCTTTTCTTGCGAACCTCCTTTCCAAACCCTGCCATGCCACCCGCCCCGACTGCTGACGCCGCATTACCTACGCCTGATGTGCTGTGCTGGCAGCAGGCCATGGGCCAGCTGGCAGCCGTGGTGCAGGCGCGCGGCGTCCATCCCGCCGAGGCCGTGGTGTTACTGCCCTATGCCCAGCTGATCCAGCAGGCACGCCGTGCCTGGGCTGCGCAGGCGGGCGAGACATTTTTTGTTCCCCGATTTGAAACAACCATGAACTGGGCCAGTGGCCTGGGTGGCACGCTGGGCCTCTATGTGCCTTCGGGTGACGATTTGCGCATGGATGTGGCGGTCGACATGCTGACGGCCGCTTCGCTGCTGGGTCGCGCGGGCCTGGGCGCCCAGCAGGATGCGCTGGCCGGCCGGCTGGTTGAGGCAGCCTGGAGCCTGGCTGGCGTTGCCGCTGCCGTCGTACCGGCCGGGCGCCGAGCCTGGAGCGAGCGGTTGGCGCTGACGTTGGGTGCGGGCCTGGATTCGCCGGTGCTGGCACTCGAGGCTGCCGTGGGACGCATTGCGCTGGCCTGGGCTGCTGCTTCAAGTTATCCGACGGACCGCCTTTTCCAGGCGAACCCGCAGCTGTTTGCTGTGCTGGAAGGCTTCCAGGCCAACCCGCTCACCGAAGCCCTCAAGGCGCATTTTGGCGACCGGGCGGTTTCCATTCCGCTGTGCCTTTCCCTGAAAGAGCCCTCGGCGCCGCCTGCGCTGCACATTGCGCAGGACGCAGAAGACGAAGCCGGCCGGGCTGCTGCCTGCGTGCTGGCGCACCTGGCGCAAGGCCGCAGCCCGGTGGCGTTGATTGCGCAGGATCGGCAGCTCACACGCCGTGTCGGCGCCATGCTCGCCGAGCGCGGCATCGCCATGCGCGATGAGACCGGCTGGAAGCTCTCCACCACCCGCGCCGCAGCCAGCCTGATGAGCCTGCTGCGTGCCATGCCCTGGGATGCATCGGCGGATGCCGTGCTGGACTGGCTGAAAAACGCACCGGCGTTTGACGCCGCTCTGGTCACCGCAGCCGAAACCGAACTGCGCAAGACAGGTGTGCGTGCCTGGCGCGACCTGCCGGACTTTGCCGAAGAAAACGTCTTGCCGCCGGCCTTTGCCGCAACCGGACCGCTGGCGCGTGAAGTGAACGCATTGCGCAGCCCTTTCGGCCGTGCTCGCCCGCTGGCGATGTGGCTGCGCGACCTGCGCGCCCTCCTGCAATCGGCCGGGCAGTGGGACGCGCTGGCGCAGGACGAGGCCGGGCAGACGGTGCTGGATGTGCTGCGCCTGCATGAAGGCGCCGAAACCGAATTCGAAGCATCGCCGGTGATGCGGTTGCACGACTTCACACAGTGGGCCAACCAGGCGCTGGAGGGCGGCAAGTTTTCCCCTGTGCATCCGTTCGCAGAACAGGTGGTCATCTTGCCGCTGCCGCAGTTGCTGGGCCGGCCCATGCAGGCGGTGGTGCTGCCC
>CAZIYA010000487.1:0-2489 GCA_964543355.1 uncultured Polaromonas sp. | reverse complement strand
GCCTGGATGGTTTTTTTGCCTTGGGGACCGCCTTCGTGGCGAATGGCAACGACTGAAGGTTCATCCAGCACAATGCCGCGGTCGCGTACAAAAATCAGGGTGTTGGCGGTACCGAGGTCGATCGCCAGGTCGGTGGAAAAATACCGACGGAATGTTTCAAACATGGTGAGGGAGTCCGGTTTTTGGCATGGAGCAAACTTCGTTGCTCTACCACCTTTTATGATTAATCAAAGAGCGCCGACGGCGAGGAAGTGGGTAACACCCTGATTCCAGCGCCTAAAGCGTGCATCCAACCCTGATTTCGCATCAAAGGCGGGATAATAACGCATCCCCTGCAAATCACCGGGCGCCAACCCGCCCATTATTTCACCTTTACACCCGGTTTCAGCCCCTCTTCCATCCATGGCACTGACATCCCAAGACATCGCCCGCGTTGCCAACCTGGCAAGGCTGGAGCTGCGCCCCGACGAAACCGAACACACGCTCCAGCAGCTCAACGGCTTTTTTGCCCTCGTCGAGCAGATGGATGCGGTCAACACCGAAGGCGTCGAACCGCTGGCACATCCGGCCGCCGTGCTGGGCCAGATCGCCCTGCGCCTGCGCGAAGACATCGTGACGGAGCCGAACCAGCGCGAGGAAAGCCAGAAAAGTGCCCCCGCGGTTGAGCGTGGCTTGTTTCTTGTTCCCCGGGTGATCGAATGAGCGCACTTGGCGGGGGGCCCCGCAACGCGGGGATAGCCACAGCGCGAATTCGATCCGCTGCCGACACCACAAACCTATCAAGCCTGCGTGCTGTTTGGGAGGCAGCAGAATAATGATGAGCAACGATCTGCACGACCTCGGCGTCGCCCAGCTGGCCGCCAAACTCGCGGCCCGCGAAGTCTCCAGCGTTGAAGTGACGCAACACTTTCTCGCCCGCATCCGGCAGCAGGACAGCCTGGGCGCTTTCCTGGCCACCGATGCGGAAGTTTCGCTCGCGCAGGCGCGCGCCGCCGATGCGCGGCTGGCCGCCAGCGAGCGCAGCCCGCTGCTCGGCGTGCCGCTGGCGCACAAGGATATTTTTGTCACGCGCGACTTCCCGACCACGGCCGGCTCGAAAATGCTGGCCAACTACCGCAGCCCCTTCGATGCCACGGTGGTCAGCAAGCTCGGTGTGACGCACGGGGCCGGCATGGTGACCCTGGGCAAGCTCAATTGCGACGAATTCGCCATGGGTTCGGGCAATGACAACAGCGCCTGGAAACCGGTGCAGAACCCCTGGGACACCAGCCGCATTCCCGGCGGTTCCTCGGGCGGCTCGGCGGCCGCAGTGGCCGCACGGCTGGTGCCGGCCGCAACCGGTACCGACACCGGCGGTTCGATTCGCCAACCGGCCGCCCTGACCGGCATCACCGGCATCAAGCCGACCTACGGCCGCTGCTCGCGTTACGGCATGGTGGCTTTTGCCTCCAGCCTGGACCAGGCCGGCCCGATGGCACGTTCTGCGCTGGACTGCGCACTGCTGCTCTCGGCCATGGCCGGGCCGGACCCGGACCGCGACTCCACCTCGCTGGACCTGCCTGCCGCCGATTACGCTACAGATTTAATAGCTGCCAGCACAACAAGCACGGGCGCTGCACCCCTGAAAGGCTTGAGAATCGGGCTGCCTGCGCAATTTTTCGGTGCCGGCTGCTCGGCCGACGTGCTCCGGGCCGTGCGCGGTGCACTGGCCGAGCTCGAGAAGCTGGGCGCCACGCTGGTGGATGTCAACCTGCCGCTGACCGAGCTGTCCATTCCCGTGTATTACGTGATCGCCCCGGCCGAGGCCAGCAGCAACCTGAGCCGTTTTGACGGCGTGCGTTATGGCCACCGTGCCGCGCACTACACCGACCTGACCGACATGTACAAGAAGTCGCGCTCGGAGGGTTTTGGCGACGAGGTCACGCGCCGCATCATGATCGGCACCTATGTGCTGTCGCATGGGTACTACGACGCGTATTACCTGAAGGCGCAGAAAATCCGGCGCCTGATCGCGCAGGATTTCCAGACCGCCTTTGCGCAATGCGACATCATCGCCGGGCCGGTGTCGCCCACCGTGGCCTGGAAAATCGGCGAAAAAACGGATGACCCGGTGGCCAGCTACCTGGCCGACATCTACACCCTGTCGTCCAGCTTGGCTGGCCTGCCCGGCATGAGTGTGCCGGCCGGTTTTGGCGAACACCACATGCCCGTCGGCCTGCAGCTGATCGGCAATTACTTCAAAGAGGCGCAGTTGCTGGGCGCGGCCCACCAGTTCCAGCTGGCGACCGATTGGCACATGCGCCAGCCCCAAGGCATTTGAGTGATCCAGAAAATGAGTCAGACCCCACCCCCCGTGAACTCCTTCGCCCAGATGCAGGCCGGCCGGCCCACCGGGCCGCTGGTGCAAGGTTATGAAGTCATCATCGGCTTCGAGACCCACACGCAGTTGACCACGCAATCGAAAATTTTCAGCCGCGCCTCGACCGCGT
>CAZIYA010000486.1:0-2490 GCA_964543355.1 uncultured Polaromonas sp. | reverse complement strand
AGGAAGCTTTCAGGCCTTTTCAATGGGAAGGTTAGCTTCTTTCCACGATTTCAGCCCACCCGACAGGCATTGGGCCTGCTCGTAGCCGAGCTTTTTGGCGATGGCCAGCGCCCGGTTGGCGCGCGCGCCGGAGGCACACACCAGAATCAGGGGAAGCGCCTTGTTTTTCACGGTGCTGGGCAGCTTTTCCTCGAATTGCCCGAGCGGCAGGTTTTTTGCGCCGACCACGTGGCCGGCCGCGAATTCCCCGGCTTCACAAACATCAATGACCACGGCCTTCTCGCGGTTGATCAACTGCACGGCACCGGTAGCGCTGAGCGAACCGGCCGCCATGCCGCTGGAAACCAGGGGCCAGAGCAGCATGCCGCCGGATGCCAGCGCAATGGCGATCAGCATCCAGTTGTCGATGAGAAATTTCACTATAAGTCCTTCAAGGGTTTTGCAATTAAGGAGTGATTTTAGAATGCAGGGAGCGCTGCCGGCTTTCCCCGACGCCAGCCGCAGTCTTTTCCCACCCTTTTGGACACTTTTTTCGACCCGGACGCCCTGCCGGGGTTCGCCCTTTTCCAACTTCACGAAGCTGCCTCACACCATGTACAAACTTGTGCTTATCCGCCACGGCGAATCAACCTGGAACCTGGACAACCGATTCACCGGCTGGACCGACGTGGACCTGACCGCCACCGGCGTGCAGCAGGCCGTCAACGCCGGCCGGCTGCTCAAGAGCGAAGGTTATGACTTCGACCTGGCCTATACCAGCGTGCTCAAGCGCGCCACGCGTACGTTGTGGCACACGCTCGACGAGATGGACCGCACCTGGCTGCCGGTGGTGCACAGCTGGCGCCTCAACGAGCGGCACTATGGCGCCCTGCAGGGCCTGAACAAGGCGGAAACCGCCAAAAAATACGGCGATGAGCAGGTCCTGATCTGGCGCCGCAGCTATGACGTGCCGCCCCCACCGCTGGAGCCCAACGATCCGCGCTGCGAACGTGACGACCCGCGCTACGCCAGATTGAAGCCCGGCGAGGTGCCGCTGACCGAATGCCTGAAGGACACCGTCGCGCGCGTGCTGCCCTTCTGGAACGAGTCCATGGCGCCCGCCATCCTGGCCGGCAAGCGCATTGTGGTGGCGGCACACGGCAACTCGATACGCGCGCTGGTGAAATACCTCGACAACATTGCCGACAAGGACATTGTTGGACTGAACATTCCCAATGGCATTCCGCTGGTGTACGAACTCGATGCCAGCCTCAAACCGCTGCGCCACTACTACCTCGGCGACAGCGAGGCCGTGGCCAAAGCCGAAGCGGCGGTGGCAGCCCAGGGCAAAGCCTAGGGCCTGTTAACGCTATTTGTGCAAGATGCGTTGCGAGTCAAAAAGGCTCTGGGCAAGGCGCAAAACGCCGTCGGGGTAGGCCCCCGACAAGGCTTTGCACGCCGCGCAGGGCCTTTTTGATCGCAACCCGGAGGGAACGGGGTGAAAACAGCGCCACTCTGCGTTGCACTCCTAGCTCAGACGCCCAGTCTGGGCGTCGTCGCGCGCCTTGATTGGCCCTGTTTTCACCCCGTTCGCATTTGCACAAATAGCGTTAACAGGCCCTAACCCAGCCAAGGCATCCCAGGCCGAAACTGCGTCAAGCGCACGTAAAGCAGGCGATTTTTGAAACATTTCTGCCTTCGGTCGCCCCCCGGCGTACGCGGGGCGGGAACTGTTGCCAAGGGCCTTTCTCCAAGGTGTATATTGTTTTAAATTCTGTGACAACTGCCCGGATACAGGGCGAATGAAGGTGTTTATGGGTCAGAAACTCAAGATAGCAGGCTGGATTTCCATCGGCGCTGTAGCCGGTGCGCTGACGACCGTGCAGCTGCAGGCGGTTGCACGGGGCGGTCTTACCCCCCTTCCGCTGGAAGAGCTGCAACAACTGGCCGCGGTGTTCGGCATGGTCAAAACCGACTATGTGGAGCCTGTTGACGAGAAAAAACTCATCACCGACGCGATCTCGGGCATGGTCGCCAGCCTGGACCCGCATTCGGTTTATTTCGACAAGAAATCCTTCAAGGAATTCCGCGAAGGCACCAGTGGCCGTTTTGTCGGCGTCGGCATCGAAATCGCCCAGGAAGACGGCCTGGTCAAGGTGGTCTCGCCGATTGAAGGCTCGCCCGCCGACCGCGCCGGCCTCAAGCCCAACGACCTGATCACCAAAATCGACGACACGGCGGTCAAGGGCCTGAGCCTGAACGAAGCCGTCAAGAAGATGCGCGGCGAACCGAGGACCAAGGTTGTGCTGATGATCTTCCGCAAGGACGAAAACCGCACCTTCCCGGTCACCATCACGCGCGAGGAAATCCGCACGCAGTCGGTGCGCAGCAAGGTCATCGAGCCGGGTTACGCCTGGATCCGCCTGAGCCAGTTCCAGGAACGCACGGTTGATGACTTTGTCGCCAAGCTCGAGCAGACCGGAGCGAGCATCACCGACAAGATCGTGGAGC
>CAZIYA010000485.1:0-2491 GCA_964543355.1 uncultured Polaromonas sp. | reverse complement strand
GAGGTCATCGAGCACTTTGGGCTCGGTAGTCGGCGTGTTGATCAACTCGACCAGCGTCATGTAGCGCGGCGGGTTGAAGAAGTGGATGCCGCAAAAACGCGGCTTGATGGACTCGGGCAGTGCCTCACTCAATGTGGTGATCGACAGGCCCGAGGTGTTGCTGGCGACGATGGCGCCTTCGCCGATGAAGGGTGCAATCTTGTGGTACAGGTCGGTCTTCCAGTCCATGCGTTCGGCGATCGCCTCGATGATGAGGTCGCACTCTTTCAGAACATCCATGTGTTCTTCGTAGTTGGCCTGCTGGATCAGCGCCGCATCTTCCGGCACGCCCAGCGGTGCGGGCTTGAGTTTTTTCAGGCCTTCAATGGCCTTGATGACGATGCCGTTTTTCGGGCCTTCCCTGGCAGGCAGGTCGAACAGGACAACAGGTACTCTGAGGTTGACCAGATGGGCGGCAATCTGCGCGCCCATCACGCCGGCGCCGAGCACCGCGACTTTTTTGACTTGGAAACGTGACATGGTTAAGACCTGGTTGGGGTTATCTGGTTGAAAAATTCGAGCACGGCGCTCCAGTAGCGCTGTGGTTCGTCGCGCATGCCATGCGTGTGGTCTGCGTGTTCAAGGATCAGGCGCTGGATGCGCTCCGGCCGCGAGGCAGCCTGCTGCAGTGCGTCGCCGAAATGCACCGGCGTCCAGCGGTCGGCCCGGCTGTGGATCAGCAGCACATCCACATCGCGCATGCTGGCGAGGTGATGAACCGGCCTCAGGTGCAATTCACTTTCGGGATTGACGCGCCGGCCCATGGAGAGCACCGCATGAGCCAGGGGATAGGCTTTCCAGAAATCGGGCAACGTGGGTGGGCAACCCTCGGCCACGACCTTGTCAAAGGGGAAATCCGCCTCGGCGATGGCACTGAGCGTATTGATCGCGCCAAAGGAGGCCGTCAACGCATGCACCGGCAGGCCGGGGAAGGCGCTGCGCGCCCACTGGCCCACGGACAACACGTCGCCGGGGAAATCGAAATTGGTTGACGGGCTTTCGCCGAAGCCGTTGAAGTCGAACGCCACCACATGGAAGCCCGCGTCCAGCAGCTTTTGCGCGTGCCCGTGGCGCAGCCAGAAGCCCTTGCAGGCCAGGCCCATGGGATGGGCACACACCACCACGCCATGCGCGGCAAGCGGCGTGCGCGCCACGATGGCTTCCAGCCGGCTCGCGCTACGGCTCGCAACCCGCACCGGCTCCCATCCTTCCCGCGGTACGTCCGCCGGCCAGCGCCAGGGTTTCATGAAGCGGCCGAAAAACGGCTTCTTGAGCAGGTGGTGCCCATACCAGCGGCGCTCGGCCGGGCCGCTGCCCTGGCCGATGCGCAGACTCCGGGAAATGGCTTCACCCATGGTTTGCCACCGCCTGGGCCGCTTTCATGGCACACGCACCCAGGTCTGGGTCCGGCCGAAGGGGCCAAAGGAGCCGCGCACTTCCAGCTTTTTGCCACCCTCAATGGGCGTCAGGCGCAAGGTGTAGTTGCGGCCGTTTTCAGGGTCAAGAATCTTGCCGCCTTCCCACACGTCCCTGCCTTCCGCCTTTTTGGCGCCGCGGATGATCTCCAGGCCCTGGATGGGCTGGTCCTTGCGGTCGTCGCTGCATTTGTCGCAGGTGTCGTCGGGCTTGACGTCCTTCCCGAGGCGCTTGTCGATCTTGCCGCTGATCACGCCGCCGTTCTCGACAATCCGGATTTCGGCTTTTGCCTCGCCCGTCTTGTCGTCGATGTTGCGCCACAGGCCCACCGGCGTCACCTGGGCCAGCGCGGGCAGGGACAATACTCCCAAAATGATAGCTAGTGACGCACGGTACATAAGGGCTCCAGTGCTAAAAAGCTTGAAAGATCGGGCCATCAGGCGAGTGCGGCATCGGTATCCATCAGCGCCCTGCTGCCGCTGCGCGCGGTGCGCATCAGCGTTGCGGTCTCGGGAAAGAGCTTGGCGAAATAGAAGCGGGCCGTCTGCAGCTTGGCCTGGTAAAAGGGGTCGGTGTTGCCGGCCGCCACTTCGCGCAGCGCGACCTGCGCCATGCGGGCCCAGAAGTAACCGAACACCAGGTGGCCGGCCACGCGCAGGTAGTCCACAGCGGCGGCGCCCACTTCGTCGGGGTTCTGAAAACCCTTGAAGCCGAGTTCGGTCGTGAACTTGGTCATCTGGTCGGCCAGGTAGGCCAACGGGTTGATGAACTCGGCCATCTTCTCGTTGACGCCCTCCTCGGCGATCAGAGCAGCGATGATCTTGCCGAATTTTTTCAGTGTGGCGCCGTTGTTGCCCAACACCTTGCGGCCCAGCAGGTCCAGCGACTGGACGGTGTTGGTGCCTTCGTAAATCATGTTGATGCGGTTGTCGCGCACAAACTGCTCCATGCCCCATTCCTTGATGAAGCCGTGGCCGCCGAAGACCTGCATGCAGGCGTTGGTGGCGATGTGCCCGTTGTCGGTCGCGAAGGCCTT
>CAZIYA010000484.1:0-2498 GCA_964543355.1 uncultured Polaromonas sp. | reverse complement strand
CGGGGGGCAGCGCAGTACGCGAAGCGACAAGCGTGGGGGCTATCACTCTCTGTGGTACGGGTGATTCACCGTGATGCTCCAGGCGCGGTAGAGCTGCTCGATCAGCAGTACACGCACCATGGCATGCGGCAAAGTCAGGTCGGACAGGCGCAGGCGCTCGTGCGCGGCCTGTTTGAACGCAGGGTCCAGCCCGTCCGGCCCGCCGATGATGATGGCGACGTCGTCACCTTCGCGCTGCCAGGCCTTGAGCTTGTCGGACAGCGCCACCGTGGTCACCGCAGTGCCGCGTTCATCCAGCGCCACGATGCGGGTGCCCTTGGGCAGCACGGCCTCGATGCGCTGGCGCTCGGCAACCAGCAGGTTTTCGAGTGTTTTGGAAGCGCGCGGTTCGGTCTTGACGGCCTTGAGCTCGACACGCAGCTCGGGCGGGAAACGCTTGGCGTAGTCGTCGTAGGCGGTTTGCGCCCAGTCGGGCACCTTCTGGCCGACGGCGACAATCGTCAGCCTCATTTGCTCCGGGTCGGAGTTTTCTTCGCGGCAGGTTTTTTGGCTGCGGTTTTGGCAGCTGTTTTCTTCGCAGCGACCTTTTTGGCAGCCGGAATCTTGACGATCGGTGTTTTGGCTGGCGCTTTTTTCACGGCAGGCCTGGCTGCAGCCCGGGCGGGTTTGGCCGCAGGCTCCGCAGCGGGTGCGGCGGCATTGCGTTTGGCGGTCCAGTCGGTCATCTTGCCGACCCGGCCCACGTAAGTGCCGTCGTCGGTTCTGGCAACGACTTTTCTCGCGACAGGCTTCGCTGCAGGTTTGCCGGAAGATTTGGCACCGGCGCGCGACCTGGCCGGCTTGGGCGCTTCCTCGACCTCGGGCTTGGCCGCCTTGACCAGCGGTGCAGGTGCGCCGAGCTTGAGCTTGACGGGCTTGTCGCCCCACAACTCTTCGAGATGGTAGTACTGGCGGATCGTCGGCTGCATGATGTGCGCCACGGCGGCGCCGCAATCCACAATGATCCACTCGCCGTTTTCTTCGCCTTCGATGCGCGGCTTGGCAAAGCCGGCATCACGCACGGCGTCACGCACACTGGCGGCCAGTGCCTTGGTTTGCCGGTTGGAACTGCCCGAAGCAATGATCACGCGTTCGAACAGCGAAGTGATGTGCTCCGTGTCAAACACCTGGATGTCTGCCGCCTTCACATCTTCCAGCCCATCGATGATGGCTCGCTGCAGTTTCTGGACGTCTTTTTTGGCAGCAGTGCTGGGGGTGTTGGCAGGGGTGGAAGTCATGCAGTGGTTTGCTTCAATGAAAGGGAGTTAACTGGAAATTACGGGAAAATGTAGAGACTATGGCGCTCAATATAACGCGCAACCGGCTCGGGAACCATGGGGGCCCACTCCTGCGGGCTGGCGTTGCCTGAGCTGATTTTCCGCCGTATGGCGGTGGCGCTGACCGGCATCAGTGGCAACTGCAGGGTCAAAACCGCGTGCCTGGCCTGAGTTTCAAGGTCAAAACCGGCCTCTGTCCTTATTGGATCTGCGCGGTTTGCTATACAAATTATAGCTATTTCCAGAATGGCCTCCCAGCGGTGCCATGTCTTCAGGGCGGCGAACTGGTCGTTCCCGATGATCAGGTAGAGCTGGGCACCCGGGTTTTCGGCCTGCAGGGCCTCCAGCGTGTCGATGGTAAAGCTGGGGCCGGCCCGCTGGAGTTCGCGTTCATCGACCACCACGTGGTCCAGCCCGGCAAATGCCAGCCTGGCCATGGCCAGGCGGTGTTCCGTCGCGCTCAGGGTCCTGGCCTTGTGCCAGGCCTGGCCGGTCGGGATGATGTACAGGGTATCGAGCTTGAGCTGGGCCACGGCGGCCTGCGCCAGCGCCACATGGGCCAGGTGCGGCGGGTCAAACGAGCCGCCGAACATGCCAATGCGTCGTCCCCCGGGAGGCGAAGCGGCACTCAAAGCCAGTCCCGCCTGACCAGAAACTCCGTGGTCAGCCGCTCTTCCGCCGAACCGGCTTCAACGGGCCGCTGGTAGGACCAGCCCGCCAGCGGCGGCATCGACATCAGGATGGATTCGGTCCGGCCACCCGACTGCAGGCCAAAGTGGGTGCCGCGGTCCCAGACCAGGTTGAACTCCACATACCGGCCGCGCCGGTAAAGCTGGAAGTCGCGCTCGCGCTCGCCATACGCCATGCCCTTGCGGCGCTCGACAATTGGCAGGTAGGCGGCCAGAAAGGCATCGCCGACCGAACGCATCATGGCAAAACTGCCTTCAAGACCCAGTTCCTGGAAGTCGTCGAAAAACACGCCGCCTATGCCGCGCTGCTCGTTGCGGTGCTTGAGGTAGAAATATTCGTCGCACCAGGTCTTGAAGCGCGGGTACTTGTCCTCGCCGAACGGCGCAAGCGCGTCCTTGCAGGTCTGGTGGAAATGCACAGCGTCTTCTTCAAAGCCGTAATACGGCGTCAGATCCATGCCGCCGCCGAACCAGCCGGCCGGCGGGCCCGAGG
>CAZIYA010000483.1:0-2506 GCA_964543355.1 uncultured Polaromonas sp. | reverse complement strand
CCCGCTGGTCTCGGCCCGGGTGGCGGGCGGCACACACACGCTGGGCGCCTTGGTATTCCTGTTTTCCGGCGTGCCCGCGGGGGCGCTGTTCACCGTGCTGCACGGCGCCGGCAACGGCGTGCTGACGATTGCCAAGGGCACGCTGCCGCTGGTGCTGTTCGGCGCCAGGAACTATGGCGCGCGCCAGGGCCTGCTGATGGTGCCGGCGCGTTTTGCGCAAGCACTGTCACCCTGGCTGTTCGGCCTGGCGATTGACCGCTTCGGTGCGGGGGCCCTGTGGTTTTCGGCGGCGCTGGGCGCGCTGGGCCTGGCGGCGTTGATGCTGTTGCGGATGCCTCCCTCCAAACACTCCAGGGGCCAGGCATCGGAATAACCGAATAGAAGACTTGGCTACGAACCAAGGGGGCGTGGTTCAGTTCCTGCCAGCCGTCGTGATGAGGTACTGTCGTCCTGATTGCGGGTCGATTAGCCCGCGCACGATTGGTTCGCGTATTCCGTACAGTCTTAGCTAGGAGGGAAGCAATATGTCCATAAAGGCAAGCGATTCGAAAGTTTGGCCGCCGCAAACATGGAAGGATGTTGTCCTTTACATCTGGCTTGCAATGCTGGGTGTCAGCGTCATCATCAGTGTTGGCCCCGGTTGGGCGCATGCTGCCGCCTGGTGGGAAAAACAGGACTTGCCGGCGTGGGTGCAGGCTATTGGTTCCGTCACTGCAATTTTCTGGGCGATCCAGTTGGCTACCAAGGAAAATCGCCGACGCCTTGCAGAGGAACGTCTACAAGGTGAACTTGTAGCCCTTCGAATGATCCTTTGTCTCGGAAATTTGATCGATTGGTCTGAAGGTGTAGTGACATCGGTTACCAAGCCTCGGGAAACCCCGACCAAGGAGGCCTTTGCTGCAATAGTCCGTCGTTACGATTCGTTGGGTAGGCCTCCAATTGAGGACATCGCACCGGCATTGCACCGAGTCCAGAGTGGAGTTTCGGCCAGGCTCATCACCATATGGGCTTTTATCGACAAAGCCGTCATCGTTATGCGTTGTGTCGCAGAGGAAGATGTTGTGAAGTACAACAACCCAGAGGCCATTGTTCTTGATACTGTCAAAGATCTTCCCGTGGAACTGCGGGCATCCAGATGGCAGATAGCAAACTGGCTTACTTCTCAGGGTTACATCATCAATATTCCAGATGAACCGATTGAGGATGCTGTGCAAACTGCCGTTCGGAAATTGGATGCTGGTTAAATTCGCACCGCCTCCTGGATGCATGAGCCATTCTTGGCTTGCCTCCCTGCTGGCCCATTAGTTGGGCATCGCTTCGGCAATGCCCAACTAGGCTCACGCCCTGGATAGCCCAACCTTCTTGAGTTTGTGCTAGCTTTGTCCGAAGCAGCAGGCTACGAACCAAGGGGCGTGGCTTGGGTTTTCCGGTCCGCTCTCTCAGCCCAGCCACTTCTGCAGAAACTGCGCCTGGCCCATCGCCGGGTCGAGCTGGTAGCCGGCGAAGCCAATGCGTTCGTACAGCGTGATGGCGCTGCGGTTGCCCTGCAGCACTTCCAGCGTCAGCTTGCAGGCGCCGCGTTCGCGCGCCATCTCTTCGACCAGCGCCAGCATCTGCGCGCCGACACGCTGGCCGCGGTGGCTGGCCAGCACCACCACGTCATGCACGTTGACCAGCGGGCGGCAGGCAAAGGTTGAAAAGCCTTCGATGCAATTGACCAGCCCGACCGGCTGCGTGCCGTCAAAGGCCAGCACGCTGAAGGCCTGGGGCCGCGCGGCCAGCTCCGCCACCAGGTGGTTTTTGGCAAAGTCGCTGAGCGGCTGGCCGCCGCCGGCCACGTCGCGGGCATAGGCGTCGAGCAGGAACACCAGCGCATCGGCATGTGCGGGATGGTGGTAGTCGGCGCGGCAAATGCGCAGGTGAGGAGCAGCGGTATCGGTCACGTGTAGGAGCCTCGGAAGATCAGGGGGAGAGCAGATTCTAAGCACGGCAAAACCTTCCGATGCAGGCCGGCGCCGAGGCATCATGCATCAAATCGGCCTCCTGCCCAATGGAGACGGGCGCCACCAGCTATGGATGTAATAGCAATGTGCGCTGCCAGACGGTCCGGGCCAGGGCTTCCCGCCACAGTGACGGGAACGTCCGATTCTCTTTACAGGATATTTACTCAGCTCTTTCGAGCGCTACATCTGCCCGCGAAAACCAGCAGTGATAATTCCTGACGCTGGCTGAAGATACGCACCTGCACCGTGCAAACGGCGCTGGCGCCATCATCCATAAAAACACAACAATCCCGCTTGCCACGGCGGCAGGCAACAAGGACAGCTGATGGACCCGAAACTTGAGGCACCGCCCCCTGGCCCTGACACTCCCCCACGCAGACACCTGAGCCGCCGCGCCACCCTGGTCGGCAGCGTCATTGCCGTGCTGGTGCTGGCCGGCACCGGCTGGCTGGCCTGGCACCTGACCCGTTCCGCGTCCGACACGGCCACCGCAACCGGCCCGG
>CAZIYA010000482.1:0-2510 GCA_964543355.1 uncultured Polaromonas sp. | reverse complement strand
CATGTATGGAAGTTAAGGGCAGCGCCGGCTAATACAATCGGGCGCAGCCCATGATTGTATGAAAACCGTTCACAAGTCCGTTCTGATCTGGTACAGCGCAGCCGAAATGTTCGCCCTGGTCACTGATGTCTCCAGCTATCCGCAGTTTTTGCCGTGGTGCGACCAGGCCGAGGTGGTCGAGGAGGATGCGCAGGGCATGACAGCCAGGGTCGGCATCGCGTTTGCCGGCATTCACCAGAGTTTCACCACCCGCAATATCCATGTGGAGGACCGCAAGGTCTCGCTCAAGCTGGTGGACGGGCCTTTTTCAAGGCTGGACGGTGACTGGGACTTCAGTCCGCTGGGTGACGGCAGCCAGCGCGCCTGCAAGGTGGACCTGACCCTGCGCTACGACTTCGACAACGCCGCGCTGGCGGCGCTGGTGGGCCCGGTGTTCGACAAGATTGCCGGCAGCCTGGTCGATGCCTTTGTCAAAAGGGCGGCGCAGGTGTACGGCGAGGCCGAGGCCTGAGCCGGATGAGTACGCTGGCCGTCACACTGCTTTATTCGCCGGCGCCGCGGCAGGTGCGGCAATGGGATCTCAGCTTGCCGGCTGGCAGCACCGTGGCGCAGGCCCTGACGGCCAGTGGTGTCCTGCTGGAATTTCCGGAGTTGGCAGAAGGTCGTCTGTCGGTCGGCATCTGGGGACACAAGACCAGCTTGCGGCAGCTGTTGCAGCATCAAGACCGACTCGAAATCTACAGGCCTTTGAGGGTGGATCCAAAAATTGCGCGGCGCGAACGCTTCAACAAGCAGGGTGTGAAGAAATCGGGTTTGTTTGCCACGAAGAGGGCAGGAGCAAAAGCCGGGTACTGAGCAGCGAGGGCGGACTTAGTTGCAGTCCCTGTCAACAATCGCCTGGATGCGTTTACTCTCGGCTGCGCGCGCATTGTCGTCCATGATTTCACGTTCACCTTTGGCATTGGTGGCGGCGACCCGGACGCCGGATTGAAAAGTAGCCAGTCCCTTTTTGGCCAGTTCGCAATTGGCAGCTTTGGCTTGGGCCACCTTTTCCTCTTCAGCCTTCTTCTTTGCAGCTTCCTCTTCCTCGAGCTTTTTCTTCTTGGCTTCGAGTTCGGCATCCTTGCCCGAAATTTTCGGGACATTGGTCTTGGCGGCAGTTACTGCAGGCGCTGGAACCTCTGTTGCCGCAGGAGCAACACTGGCACGTCCCCGACCGCCAGGCTGTTTGAGGATGTCCTTGTCCTGGATGTCTGCTGGCGGCGGGCGGTCACTGAAAACCTTGCGGCCATCTTTGCCTATCCACTGCCACTGGGCGGCCGCGGACAGGGCGAAAGCCCAGCCGACAAGGACGAGGACAAGGTGTTTGGGCGTGATTTTCAGTTCCATGAGATCAGTGTACCGTTTGCGCCCCTTGAAGGCGAAAAAGCGAGGGTAGGGCCGTGGCCTTTTTGTAACGCGGCAGGGCGAGCTTTCAGCGCTAGGGTTTGTACCGACCGGCGCGGGTACAATCGTGTTTTTGGAGCCATCCCTATGCGCCTACTCGGCAAAGCGCTCACCTTCGACGACGTATTGTTGGTGCCAGCGTTCTCCCAGGTCCTGCCCAAGGACACCTCGCTTTCCACCCAGTTCTCAAGAAACATCCGCCTGAACCTGCCTTTGGTGTCAGCCGCGATGGACACGGTCACCGAAGCCCGGTTGGCCATTGCCATCGCCCAGGAGGGCGGCATAGGCATCGTCCATAAAAACCTCACAGCGCAGCAACAGGCCGCCGAAGTGGCCCGGGTCAAGCGTTATGAATCGGGGGTGGTGCGCGATCCGGTGGTCATCACGCCCGAGCACACGGTGCTTCAAATCCTGCAACTGTCAGAGCAACTCGGCATTTCCGGGTTCCCGGTATGCGACGGCGGCAAGGTGGTCGGCATCGTGACCAGCCGCGACCTGCGCTTTGAAACGCGTTACGACGTCAAGGCGCACCAGATCATGACACCGCGCGAGAAGTTGATCACGGTCAAGGAGGGTACCTCGGCCCTGGAAGCCAAGGCCCTGCTCAACAAGCACAAGCTCGAGCGACTCCTTGTGGTCAATGATGATTTCGAGCTCAAGGGCCTGATCACCGTCAAGGACATCACCAAGCAGACGAATTTCCCCAATGCCGCGCGCGACGCCTCGGGCCGCCTGCGCGTGGGCGCCGCCGTCGGGGTGGGTGAGGGTACGGAAGAGCGGGTGGAAGCGCTGGTCAAGGCCGGTGTGGATGCCATCGTGGTGGACACCGCCCACGGGCACAGCCATGGCGTGATCGAACGTGTGCGCTGGGTCAAAAAGAACTACCCGCAGGTTGATGTCATTGGCGGCAACATCGCCACCGGCGCCGCCGCACTGGCACTGGCCGAGGCCGGCGCCGACGCAGTCAAGGTTGGCATCGGCCCGGGCAGCATCTGTACCACCCGCATCGTGGCCGGTGTGGGCGTGCCGCAGATCACGACCATCGACAACGTGGCCATGGCGCT
>CAZIYA010000481.1:0-2513 GCA_964543355.1 uncultured Polaromonas sp. | reverse complement strand
GGCCGACCGCACCGGTACCGGCACCAAAAGCGTGTTCGGCTACCAGATGCGTTTTGACCTCAACGAAGGCTTCCCGCTGGTGACGACCAAGAAGGTCCACCTCAAGTCCATCGTGCACGAGCTGCTGTGGTTTCTGCAGGGCTCGAGCGACAACAACTGGCTCAAGGAACGCGGTGTCACCATCTGGGACGAGTGGGCGCGCGAAGACGGCGACCTCGGGCCCGTTTATGGCGTGCAGTGGCGCAGCTGGCCCACACCCGATGGCGGCCACATCGACCAGATCGCTGACGTCATCAAGACCCTGAAGACCAACCCCGATTCGCGCCGCATCATCGTCAGCGCCTGGAACGTAGCCGATCTGTCGAAGATGGCACTGATGCCCTGCCACGCTTTTTTCCAGTTTTATGTGGCGCCCGCCACGGAGCCGGGTGGCAAGGGCAAGCTCAGTTGCCAGCTTTACCAGCGCAGCGCAGACATCTTCCTCGGCGTGCCCTTCAACATTGCCAGCTACGCGCTGCTCACGCACATGGTGGCCCAGCAATGCGACCTGGACGTCGGCGATTTCATCTGGACTGGCGGCGACTGCCACATCTACAGCAACCACGCCGAACAGGTAGCACTGCAGCTGAGCCGCTCGCCCCTGCCCTACCCGACCCTCAACATCAAACGCAGACCTGCTTCGATTTTTGACTACGAATTCGACGACTTTGAGTTTCTGGATTATCAGCACCATGCGGCCATTAAGGCTCCCGTGGCTGTTTAAATTTGATGAGCCGCATCAACCTCATCTACGCCCGCGCTGCCAACGGCGTGATAGGCAAGGACGGCACCATGCCCTGGCATTTGCCGGAAGACCTGGCGCATTTCAAGCAGTTGACCCAGGGCTGCCCCGTCATCATGGGCCGCAAGACCTGGGACTCGCTGCCACCGAAGTTTCGCCCCCTCCCCGGCCGTACCAACATCGTGGTCACCCGGCAAGGCGACTGGCATGCCGAGGGCGCGCAGCGCTCAGCCAGCCTGGAGGAAGCGCTGCAGCTCGCGGGAACAGCGCCTGAAGTCTGGGTGATAGGCGGCGCGCAGATTTATGCACAGGCCGAGCCGCTGGCCAGCCGCATCGAAGTCACCGAGATAGCGCAGGACTTTGAGGGTGATGCGCATGCCCCGGTGCTGGACACAGGCTGGCGCGAAACCGCGCGCAGTACCCATGTGGCCGCAAGTGGCCTGCCCTACAGTTTTGTCACGCTGGAACGCCCATGAAAATCGCCACATGGAATGTCAACTCGCTGGCCGTGCGCCTGCCGCAGGTGCTCGACTGGCTGGCCGCCAACCCGGTGGATGTGTTGTGCCTGCAGGAACTCAAGCTCAGCGACGACAAGTTCCCGTTGCAGGCGTTGGCTGATGCGGGCTACCCGCATTGCGCGGTGTTCGGCCAGAAGACCTACAACGGCGTGGCCCTGCTGAGCCGCCTGCCGCTGCGCAATGTCGTCAAGAACATTGCGGGTTTCAGCGACGAACAGTCACGCGTGATAGCCGCCACGCTGGACACCCCCCACGGCGAGCTGCGCCTTGTCAACGGTTATTTTGTCAACGGCCAGGCGCCGGGAACCGACAAGTTCGACTACAAGATGCGCTGGCTGGACGGCTTGCGCAACTGCCTGCGTGAAGACCTGAGCGTCCACCCGAAGCTGGTGCTGGTCGGTGACTTCAACATCACGCTGGACGACCGCGACACCTGGGACGCCGAAGGCCTGCGCGAGACCATCCACCACACCACCGAAGAACGCGAGCACCTGAAGGCGCTGTTGGGGCTGGGCCTGCACGATGCGTTCCGCCTCTTCGAGCAGCCGGAGAAAAGCTACTCCTGGTGGGACTACCGCGAGTTTGCCTTCCGTCGCAACCGCGGCCTGCGCATTGACTACATCCTGGTCAGCGATGCGCTCAAACCGGCTGTGCAAAGCTGCGTGATTGACAAGCTGCCGCGCAAGAACGAGCGGCCCAGCGACCATGCGCCGGTGGTGGCGCTCCTTGATTCGCTATAAATAGGGTAGCTGCTTGCGCCCGCCATATATGGGCTGGAGGCTGATTTCGTTCATAAAGTCCGGGCCACCCGCCCCGGTGACTCGACGGACTCAACAACGACGCCCTTGGCATGGCGCTGGCTGTTGCAGACCTCATGGCTGATGGCCAGGTTCTCCGCATGGCTGTTGCCGCCCTCGCTCAGGGGCCGGATGTGCTCCAGCGTGGCGGCGGCCGGCAACACATGTTCGCCACATACCCAGCAGGGCACCTGGCCGTGCAGTTGGCGCGCCACGGTTTTGTAGATCTTGTCGCGGGTCAGGGATAAACGGCTCATGCCTGGACTTTAAATCAAGGAAGGCCGTCCAGGCACCCGGGCCACATTCGGACTCCATACCAGCGTGAGGTCACCCGCAGCGAGTGAGCACCCAGGATCTTCATTCAAGCAGGGGCCGCGGAACCGGCTTTGCCGGGCCGCAGGCGCAGCGGCCCCCTCG
>CAZIYA010000480.1:0-2530 GCA_964543355.1 uncultured Polaromonas sp. | reverse complement strand
GTCGGCTGGGTCTTGTAGTCGTCCGGATCGCGGTGAACAATCAGGCCTTTGCCGACGATGTCGGTGTTGCCGCTGCCGACGGTGATCGTGCTGGAATCAAAGCTGAATTTGGCGACGCCGCCGGCGTCTGCCTTCAGGCTGGGCAAATCGCCGGTGTGGTGCATGCCCATGCCATGGCCGCCGTGCGACGCACCAGTGGGGTTGAAATGCCCGCCGGCGCTCATGCCATCACCGCTGGAGCAGTCGCCTTTTTCATGCACATGAAAGCCATGTTCTGCGCCTGGCTTGAGGCCGCGTACCTCGCCGCTGACCTGCACCTTGCTGCCAGTCTGCACAAAACGGACTGTGCCGCTGGTGGTGTTTCCTGTGGTGGACTGCAGCTGGGCAGTGGCGCGCGGGCCGCCGGCTTGGTGCGCACAGGCGCCCAACAGGGCGGCGGCCGCAAACAGGGTCAGGGCTGTTTTCATTGGAGTCTCCGAGGAGTGGTTAAAGCTGAAAAGGGAGTTCGACTCTAGGCTTGCGGCTCGGGCTTGGCAATAGTCCGTTGGGTTAGAGCCCTTTTGATCGCACTGTTCGCATTGGCACTATGTGCACCATTGGCGTTAGCAGGCCCCAACTGCAGCAGGCGCGCCAGCGCCGCATCCGAAATGCCGTGGCTGCGCAGGCTCTCCAGGGTCTGGTGCGCGTAGTCGTGTGTCGTGCCGTAACGCCCGCACGAGTCTGCAAAAATTTGCCGATAACGTGCCTCGCTCAGTTCACCGGTGAAGTTGGGGCTGCGCCGGGAGAGGGTGAAGGCCAGCGCCTGGACCGTGCCGCTGTCGGTGTTGCAGCGCAGCAGGCGCGGATCATAGACGCCTGTGACCATCTCGCGCAGCCAGAGCCGGGCCACCACCTCCGGCACATCGTGCCGGGGCACGCGATAGACCACGCCGTGGCAGCTGCCGCCCGACAGCAGCGCAAACACCAACCCGGGACATTCGGGTGTGCCGCGGTTGATGCGGCTCCACATCTTCAGCGCGCGGTGCCAGCCATGGACACGGGCTCGCCGCAGTTCGGCAAAGTCGAATTCGGGCCGCCAGATCAGCGAGGCGTAGCCGAAAATCCAGAGGTCTTCCCGGCCACCCCACTGGTGCAGAAAACGCTCCAGCATGGGGGCCGGATCCCGTACGGGCTGAAGGTCGTTGAGCGGGCTGTTGTCCACGGCCACACTTTACAATGACCCGCCCGAACCGGCGATCCTGCCGGTTATTTTTCAGAGCTTGCACAGGCGCAGCAGCCGGCTGTTTTCACGGAGTTTTTGTCAATGTCTTCTCAATCGGATGATGAACAGCTGGGTCTTGTCCTGGGCCTGGTTTTTGCCATCGTTGCCGGGGTGATCGCGCTTGCGATTGCTGCCGCGCTGCCGCGCTCCGGTACCGGGCGGCCAGCGCCTGCTGCAAGTGTTGCTACGCTGCCTGCCGTTTCTGCACCGGCCCCGGCGGCGCCGGCCAGTGCGGCAGCACCCACGCCGGCGCAGTCGGCGCAGGCGGCTTCCGATGCGGCCAGCATCACGGTGGAGTACGGCGTGGTGAAATTTTATTTTGCGACCGGAAAAGCAGAGCTGGCACCCGGCGCCGGTGATGCATTGATTGATGTGATCAGGGCCGCCAGAAGCGGGCAGAAGGTGCTGATAGCAGGTTTCCACGATTCCAAAGGCAATGCAGCAGCCAACGCCGAACTGGCCCGCAGGCGTGCGCTCGCCGTGCATGATGCGTTGAAGGAGGCCGGTGTTCCCGAGAGCCGGATCACCTTGCAGAAACCGGAACAGATGGCCGGGTCCGGCAGCGACGCCGAGGCCCGCCGGGTCGAGATCACGCTGCAATAAAGCGGGTGCGCCGGCGTGCGCAGCCGGCAGTGCTTTGTCCCCGCGCGGTAACCGGGCTGTAACCTTCCGCCCTTTGCAAAAGGGGCGGTAACCAAGTACGATGGACGATGTAATAAAGTTACCGAATCCAAGTTACCGAACCCATCACCCGCCATTTTTTGGCCACCACAAACCCATGACTCTTCACCCCACCATCGCCGACGTGACCGCGCGCATCCGCGAGCGTAGCCGTCCCACGCGCGAGGCTTATCTCCAGCGTCTGGACGGGGCCGCCACTCGGGCCGCCAGCGTCGAGCGCATGGGCTGCGGCAACGTTGCCCATGCTTTTGCCGGCATGCCGCTCGACGACCGCTTCAAGGTGATCACCGAACGCGCACCCAACATCGGCATCGTCACCGCCTACAACGACATGCTGTCGGCGCACACGCCGCTGCAGCCTTACCCCGACCTGATCAAGTGGGAAGCGCGCCTGCACGGCGCCACGGCGCAAGTGGCAGGCGGCGTGCCTGCGATGTGCGACGGTGTGACGCAGGGCACACCCGGCATGGAGCTGAGCCTGTTCAGCCGCGACGTGATTGCCATGGCGACGGCGGTGTCCCTGAGCCACGACATGTTCGATGCCGCGCTGATGCTGGGCGTGTGCGACAAGATCGTCCCGGGCCTGCT